>NZ_VOSK01000033.1 GCF_009296175.1 Microvirga tunisiensis
GATCAGCTCATTGCGTGTTGTCATGCTCACCTGCCTCATCATCGCCCCCGCAGCTCGCCAGAGCTCGGGAGCAAATCAGATGAGGCAACGATCCAAAATCAGGGAGCAATTCAGGCGATGCAATGCGACGCGAGGCGACGATCCGCGGCTCCCGGCCCTTGGGCAGCGCCTCGAGATAGGCATCGATGATGGGATGCTGAATGTCCGGGAGAGAGGCTCGAGGCGCGTCCTTGGGCCGGGGTTGGGTGCGCGAGAGCATGAGGCCGTCGCCGGCCTTTCCGGCGCGGATTCCTCCTCCGACGGAGAAGGTCGCCTGCCAGACGCGATCGTTCAGGCCCGGTGCAGCCGGATAGATCGAATCGCCTCCCTCGAGAGGCCGACCGTCCCAGGCGTCCCGCACGATGGCGAGATTTCGATCGTAGATCTCCGAGCGGTTGGTGCTGTCGAGGCCGAATGCCGTGAAGGACGACGGCGTGCCGCCGGTTCCGACGCCGACCTCGAGACGACCACCGGACAGGAGGTCGAGCACCACCGCGTCTTCCGCCACCCGAATGGGGTTTTCGAGCGGCAGGGTGATGATCCCCGTGCCGAGGCGAATCTTCGAGGTCCGCGCCGCCACGTGGGACAGGAAGACGAGCGGAGAAGGGAGACCGCCTTCCGCCTCATGAAAGTGGTGCTGGGCGACCCAGGCCGAGTCGAACCCGTGCCGCTCCGCATGACCGATTTGCTCGGCGGCCAACCGGTAGCGCTCGCCTGCACTGGCCTGATCCAGAAGGCGGGTGAAGAACCCGAGGCGTTGTCGGTGCGAGGAATTTGTCATCGGTTTGCTCCGCTTGATCTTCTGGGATCAGGATTGGTTGGCATTGCGCTGTCCTGGGATCGCGCTGATGAGTTCGCGCGTGTAGGCGCTGCCCGGGCGCAGGAACACATCCTCGACGCGGCCGCTGTCGACCTGGCGGCCGTTGTGCAGGACCGAGACTGTGTCCGAGATCTGACGGACCACTGCGAGATCGTGGGAAATGAAGAGATATGTCAGTCCAAGGGCCTGCTGCAGTTCCTCGAGCAGTTCCAGGATCTGCGCCTGCACCGTGACGTCGAGCGCCGACACGGCCTCGTCCAGCACCAGGACCTGCGGATCGAGCACGAGCGCGCGGGCAATCGCGACGCGCTGCCGCTGCCCTCCAGAGAGGGCGCGAGGCTTGCGGGTCAGAATCGATTGCGGAAGACCGACCCGCTCGAGAATGGCATGGACCTTCCTCGCCCGATCCTCCCGCGGCACGGGATCGAAATTCAGAAGTGGCTCCTCGACGATCTGGAAGATGGTCTGCCGCGGATCGAGCGAGGCGAACGGGTTCTGGTAGACGAGTTGGATCGTCTTGCGGAACCGGCGGAGGTTTTCCCCGCGCAGGGTCGTCACATCGACACCGTCGACGAGGATGCGCCCTGAAGTGGGCCTTTGGAAGCCGACGATGCCGCGTGCGGTCGTCGTCTTGCCCGAGCCGGACTCGCCCACGATGGCGTGGGTCGTTCCCCTTTGGACGGTGAAGGAAACGTCGTCCACCGCTCGGAAGGCCTCCCGGCGGCCGTGGACCGAGAAATCCTGCACGAGGTTCTCGACGACGATGGCGTCATCGCTCCCACTGACGCGCGGGGACCTGGCCCGGGGGGTGGAGCGGATCTTGCCGAGGGAGGGAGCATCGGCCAGAAGCTTGCGCGTATACTCGCTGCGTGGAGAGCCCAGGACCTCCGAGGTCGGCCCCTGCTCCTGAATACGTCCCCCTTTGAGCACGACGATATGGTTGGCGCGATCGGCCGCGACCCCCAGGTCGTGGGTCACCAACAGAACCGCCGTGCCGTCTTCGCGGCGCAGCTCATCGATCAGGTCGAGGATGCGCTTCTGCACCGTCACATCGAGCGCGCTGGTGGGTTCGTCGGCGATGATCAGGGCCGGGCGCAGGGCAATCGCGATGGCGATCAGGACGCGCTGACGCATGCCGCCCGAGAGCTCGTGCGGATATTGCCTGGCGCGCAGCTCAGGCTGCGAGAGGCCGACGCGCGCCAGCAGCTCGACGACGCGCGCGTCGATTTCCGTCCTGCTGCCTTGCCGGTGGATCTGAAGCACTTCGGCGACCTGCGCGCCGATGGTCTTGACCGGGTTGAGCGAACTCGTCGGGTCCTGCGGGATCAGGCTGATCTTCCTGCCGCGAATGGTATCGAGCTGCCTCTGCGACCAGCCCGCGATATCGGTGCCGTTGAGCCGGACCGTCCCGGCCTCCAATCGGCCGTTCTCCGCGAGAAGTCCGATCACCGCCTGCGCCGTGGTGGTCTTTCCGGAGCCCGACTCGCCGACGAGCGCCACGACTTCGCCCGGACGCACCAGCAGCGAAACGTCGTGGACGACCCGATGAAACCCGTCGCTGCCGCGATAACCGACGGCGAGATTGCCGATCTCGAGAACCGGTGTGGTCGGGGCATCCGTGGACGCAGGCCTGATATTGAGCGCGGCGGTCATGCCTTGGCCTTTCCGAAGGACTGGCTGATGCGGTTCGCCGATAGGACGACGAGAATGACGACGATTCCGGGGACGGTCGTCAGCCACCAGGCCCGCGCGATGTAGTTCCGGCCCTCGGCGATCAGCAGGCCCCATTCCGGCGTCGGCGGCGGCGCGCCGTAGCCGAGGAAGCCCAGCGTGGAGATGGTCAGGATGGCCCAGCCGAGTTGCAGGGCTGCGAACGCGATCACCGACGTCAGGGAGTTCGGCAGGATATGGCGCAGCAGAACGCGGCTGAACGTCCCGCCGCTCCCGAAGGCCGCCTCGACGTAATCGCTGGCCCGGACCCTCACCACCTCGGAACGGGCAAGCCGCGCGAAGCTGGCGATCGATGTGACACCGACCGCGATGGCGGCGTTCACGATGCCGAACCCGAGGAGGATGACAATGCTGAGCGACAGAAGAAGCTGCGGGATCGACAGCAGCACGTCGACGCCGCGCATGATGGCGCCGTCGATCCTGCCTCGCGCCGATCCGGCGACGATGCCGAGCGTCGTGCCCACCACGAGGCCGACGCCGACGGCCACGAAGCCTCCGGAGAGCGAATTGCCCGCGCCATAGATGATGCGGGCCAGAAGATCACGTCCCAGCGCATCGGTGCCGAGCCAATGCTCGGCGCTTGGTGCGCGAAGCTGCTGGCGCGCAACCCCGGCGGTGGCGCTGTAGCCCGTGAACCATTGCGGGAACAGCGCCCAGAGCACGACGATGGCCATGACGATCCAGGCCAGCACCAGACCCGGCTGGATGCTCCTGATGCTCTTCAGCCAACGCACGCCCGATGAAACCCGCGTTGATCCCGGAGAGGCACTTTTGAGGATATCCGCATCGTCGCGCAGCAGACTGCGTCCGATCGCGTTCAGGCCGGTCATGCGACAGCTCCTTGTCTCACTCTGAGGCGTGGGTCGAAGACGGGGTAGAGCAGGTCCACCGTCAGATTGATGAGCACGAAGGCCGCCGCCGAGAACACGACGATCGCCTGCAGGACCGCGATGTCCTGATCGCCGACGGAGCGCTGCGTCAGCCCGCCGATGCCGTTGAGGCCGAACACCGCTTCCGTGACGACCGCGCCCGCCAGAAGCTCCCCGAACAGGATGCCGCCGATGGTCAGGGTCGGCAGCACGGCGTTCTTTGCCACGTGCCGCCACAGAACCCAGCAATGGGAGGCTCCCTTGGCGCGGGCAACCGCAACGAAGGGCTCCATCAGGACGTCGTCGATATTGCGCATCAGGATCTGGGCCAGCGGCGCCGAGATCGGAACGGCCAATGTCACGACGGGAAGGATCAGGGCCTCCCACGGTCCCGGATTGATCACAGGAATGAGCTTGAGCTGGAACGAGAACACCTGGATCAGCAGGATTCCCAGCCAGAACACGGGCGTCGAGATGAAGAGCGCCGGAATCGACTGGATAAAGGAGCGCAGCCACGCGAAGGGAGACAGCGCCGAGAGAGCGGCGAGCGTTAGCGCGAGGATGAGCGACAGCAGAAAGCCGAGCGTCGCGAGCCACAGGGTCGGAGGCAGGTTGGCGAGAAGCAGATCACCGACGGGAACGCCCGCGTGAATCGAATAGCCGAAATGACCGGTGAGGAAATTCACGACGGTATTGAAATACTGCACCCAAAGCGGGCTGTCGGCCGCATAGGATGCGCGGATATCCGCGATCTGCTCCGGGCCGAGGCCGAGTTCGGGATTGAGGAACTTGATGAGGATGGCATCGCCCGGCAGGGCCTGCAGCAGGACGAATGAAACGGTGAACGCGGCCCAGAGCACGAGGGCCGCCTGCCCGATCCTTCCAATCACGTATCGCGACATGAGAGATCCTGTCTGGAAATCGATGGGATCGATGAATGGCGGGCCGGATGTCGTTCATCTGCGACACCCGGCCGACCTAGAGGGTTTTTCAGCGGCGCGGCGCCAGCCAGGTGTCGTAGAAGCTGGGACGACCGACTGCCTCGAAGGACACGCCCTTCACGTAAGGAGCGGCCGCAAAGGCCTGCGGCTCCTCGAAGATCGGAATGGCGTAGGCCTGATCGACCACGTAGTTCTGAACGTCGCCTGCGACCGCGAGGCGCTTGGCGCGATCCGGCTCGGAGGCGAGCTGATCCAGGAGCGCGTTCAGCTTCTCGTCGACGAAGGACTGGACCTTGTCGCTGTTTCCGCCCTTCTGCAGCAGGACATTGCGATTGGTCGGATAGTACTGGCTCTTGATCACATCCGGATCGGCGCGGCCCACCATGGCCGGCGAGACGGGCGCCTTGGCGGGATCGAGATTGTTCACGACGGCGCTGCCCGAGTCGGCCGTGAGGACGTTCAGCTTCACGCCGATCTTCTCCCATTGCTGGGCGACCAGCTGCAGCGTCTCCTTGTTCTGCGGCTGCGGCAGGGATTCGTAGGCCGACAGCTCGAATGGCTTGCCGTCCTTCTGACGCTGGCCGTTCGCGCCGACCTTCCAGCCTGCCTCATCGAGCAGCGCCTTGGCCTTCTCGATGTCGTAGGAAAGCTTCTGTGAGAGGTCGACATAGCCGAGCGCCGTCTTGGCGATGATCGAGCTCGCCTTCGGGTAATTGTCCGAGAACAGGGTCGAGACGATCTCGTCCGTGTTGGTGGCGTGCAGCAGCGCACGACGGACCCGGACATCGGCCACGATCGGGTTGTCGGGACGGAAGACGACGCTGTTGTTCACGCCCCGGGTCGAGGGCGCGTAGATCAGGTATCCCTCATCCTCGACCTGCTTCTCGTCATAGGCCTGGATCTGGCGAATGATGTCGGCCTGCCCGGCCAACAGGCCGCCGATGCGCACGCTGTCTTCCGGCGTGACGATGTACTTGATCTCGTCGAGATAGGCGCGGCCCTGGTGCTCGAGTTTGGCCGGACCCCAATTGTAGTCGGGGCGCGCTTTCAGCGTGAGCTCGCGTCCGAGCGTTTCGCTGGCGACGACGAACGGGCCCGAGCCGATGATCTTCGTGGCATCGCCCAGGGCCTCATAGGGCAGCGCGAGGGTCTTCAGGGACACGAGGTCGGATCCGATCACGGACGTGCCCTGCAGGAAGCCGGGCGACGGCTTCTTGAACGTGAACTTCACCGTCTGCGGATCGATGACCTCGCTGCGGTCGTAATTGTTGATGACCTCCGAGATCGGCAGCTTCAGCTCCTTGTTGCCGCGCCCGAACGTGTCGTAGTTTTTGGCCACGGCGGCGGCATCGAGCGGCGTTCCATCGGAGAACGTCACGCCCTTGCGGATCTTGAACGTGTATTCCGTCGCGTCGGCGTTCACCGTCCACGACTCGGCGATCCAGGGCTCGATCTCAAGCGTCTTGGGGTTCTGATAGGTCAGCTTGTCGGTGATCTGGTTGAGGATCCCGCCGTTCGGATAGAAGCCGCCCGCCGGCGGGTAGAGGTTGGTGTGGGGCTGCTGCTCGAGATAGACCAGCGCGCCGCCCTTCACGGGAGCGCCGTCGGATCCGGCAGCCATCGCGCCACTGCCCCATAGCGCGGTGCCCGCCAGGAACGTGGCTCCAACCAAGGCCGCAAGGCCGACTTTGCTAGTGAGGCGAGATTTGAGTGTCACGATACATCCCCTGCACGGCTGGTCATTAGGCCGAACGATGAACGGATTATCGCGGCGGAACGTCCGAAAAAGCAATTGGAACGTTCTTTTTTTAGAACAACCCGAACGAGCAAAATCTTCTCTTTTCGGGCCGAATGAGAGATGTTTGTTCTGTTTTCCTGCGGATCGGCTCGAGACGGAGGGAAGCCCTCGCCCGTCCTCCTCACCCAACGCACCGATTTGTTCTTTATACAGAACATGCGCGAACGATTGGCACGCTGCGGCTTTCGGGTTCTGGAAACACGAGCAAGGTGGTACTCTCAGGCCGGTGGACCGACGGGCTATGGCAGGACGTCACCAATGGTCGAACAGAAAATTCGCTTCGATGACGGCGCCGCCTACGAGCAGATGATGGGGATCTGGAGCCGGTTTGCCGGCGAGATCTTCCTCGATTGGCTGGCGCCGCCGTCGGGGTGGCGATGGATCGACGTCGGATGCGGCAGCGGGGCCTTCACCGAACTGCTGGTCGAGCGGTGCGCCCCGGTGGAGGTCCTGGGGATCGATCCGTCCGAAGGGCAGTTGGCCTTTGCACGCTCTCGACCCGCGTCTCGCGCGGCGGAGTTCCGCCAGGGCGACGCCATGGCACTTCCCTTCCCCGCCGACAGGTTCGACGCAGCCGTGATGGCGTTGGTCCTTGTCTTCGTCCCCGAACCGGCCAAAGGCCTCGCGGAAATGGTTCGGGTGGTGAGGCCGGGCGGCACGGTCGCGGCCTACATGTGGGACATGCTGGGCGGCGGCTTTCCACTGGATCCGATCCTCGTCGAGATGCGCGCGATGGACCTTGCGCCCCCGCGCCCGCCGCAATTGGATGCGTCACGACGGGAAGTGATGCACGACCTGTGGACCGGCGCCGGTCTCGAGGCCGTGGACACGCGCGAGATCACCGTGCGTCGGACCTTCGCGGATTTCGACGACTTCTGGATGACCAGCCTGAAGTCCCCTTCGATGCGGGCTGCAATCGCCACGATGACGGCGGAAGACGTCGAGACACTCAAGAGCCGGGTGCGCGCGCGTCTGCCCGCAGATGCCGACGGACGCATCGCCTACGGGGCACGCGCGCATGCGGTGAAGGGACACGTGCCGGGGTAACGTCGTCCGCGCGGGGCAAGAGTCAGGAAATGGTTGGTGAAATGCGGATGCGATCGTCAGGGATTGCCGGCGAGCACTGCGCGTGTCTCTGACGGGGCGGTCCTGTGACAGGAAGATCGTGCGGGCCGACATCTCCCTTGATGCAAGCCCAGCACCCGATCGCCTCACAGGCGCGTCCTACCTGTCGGTTGGAAACGTCGAACGGACGAACTCCCAGGCGGCGTCGAGGTGGCGCCGCATCGATTCCTCGGCATTGTCGGGATCGCGCGCCACGATCGCATCGAAGATCGCCACATGTCCCGCATGGTTCATCTGGTCGATCCCTGCCCCGCGCTTCATCGAGCGCCAGTGTTGGGTGAGCCATTCCACATAGGCTTTGTGAATGGCCGGATAGATCGGGTTTCCCGGGACACGATAGAGGATCGCGTGGAAGGCCGCATCCGTCTCGTCGAACCGGAGCGGATCGCCGATCGCCTCGCGATTGTTGTCGAGGGCCGCGCGAAGTTCTTCGAGATCGGCGCGTCGCGCATGTTTGGCGGTCCAGCGCGCGAGCGAGCCTTCGATGAAGATTCGCGTTTCGAACAGGTTCCAGACGCCTTCGCGATCGACCATGAGATGCCCGACCAGATTTCCGACCTTGTCGACGGCGATTTCGTAATCGGCCTTACGCACGATCGGTCGGTGACCGAGGCGCGTTTCGATCAAACCACGATTGGCCAGAGAAACGATGGCCTCACGCACGGCGGTCCGGCTCACGCCGTAGCGCTGCATCAGCTCACGCTCGGCCGGCAGGCGCACGCCTTCCTGCAGGTCCCCTGTTTGGATCATGCGCGCGAGTTCGAGTGCAACGACATCCGACCGACGCCCTGACGTCCCTGCTGTTCCGTGGCCATCCAGCTTTTCGCTCAGGTCCATGGTCACCTCTTCGTCGTTCGAGATCGAAAACCTGTCCGGAACGAGCCACAGCCGATCTTCAAGCCCCTGAGAGATACCATATGGTCGGACCAAAATCCATCAGCCCGCACCTCATGTGGTCAAGATCCTCCGGATTTGACCACAAAACACGGCACATTGACGCTTGGAGGCTGAAAATGATGACACTTGACAGCCCTCGACTGTCCGACCATCCTGATTTCGGTCGAACCAAATAGACCGATAAACGGTGTTTGGTTCGAGATGCTCAGCTTGGGCAAACAGGGAGAGAGACTGGTGACGCCATTTCAAAGCACTCCGCTGTCGAACTCCGATCCGCAGCCTCCCCGTCGGGGATCTTGCGAGGGCCTCCTATGACCAGTTCGCTTCAGGCTACGCGCGCTGAGGACGTGACGCACTATCAGATGTACATCGACGGGGCCTGGACGGACGGACGTTCCTCCGGGCGGTCGGACGTCGAGAATCCCGCAAACGAGGTCGTCTTTGCGACCGTCCCGGCCGGAACGGCGGAGGACGCGACGGCTGCCCTGGAGGCAGCGCGACGCGCGCAGCCCGCATGGGCGGCCCTGCCGCCGATTGTCCGTGCCGGCTACGTCAACGATCTCGCCGCGGCCGTGAAGCGGGAGAAGGCGCGTCTCGCCCGGATTGTCGTGCTGGAGCAGGGCAAGCCCTTGAACCAGGCCGAAGGCGAGATCGACGCCGTCATCACGTTTCTGACCTTCGCGGCCGAGAGTGCGCGGCGCATCGAGGGCGATATTCTCCCGTCCGATTTCCAGAACGAGGAAGTCTGGATCCGCCGTGTTCCGTTCGGCGTGGTGGTCGGCCTCACGGCCTGGAACTATCCGGCAGCCCTGGCGGCGCGCAAGATCGGCCCGGCCCTCGTTGCCGGCAACGCGATGGTCGTCAAGGGTCATGAATCCACACCATTGTCGGCTCTCGAGATCGCCCGCCTTGCCCATGAGGTCGGCATCCCGAAGGGCGTTCTCAATGTGATCACGGGCGATGGCCGCACGGTCGGCGACACGCTCGTACGATCCCCCTTGAGCGACATGATCACGATGACGGGCAGCGTCCGCGCCGGACGGGAGATCTACGCCGCGAGCGCGCAGGAACTGAAGGTCGTGCGCCTCGAACTCGGCGGCAAGGCGCCGTTCATCGTTCTCGAGGATGCGGACATCGAGGCGGCGGTGGACGCCGCGATCGTTTCGCGTTTCACCAATTGCGGGCAGATCTGCACCTGCAACGAGCGCATGTATCTGCATCGGAACATCGCGGAGCCGTTCCTCGACAAGTTCGTGTCCCGGGTGAAGCAGATGCGTCTCGCCGACCCCATGACCAATCCCGACATGGGACCGAAGGTGAACCGCCCCGAGGTCGACAAGGTCGAGGAGATCGTGAACGACGCCATCGCGGCGGGCGCCGAGGTTCTCGCGGGCGGGCACCGCCTGACGGAAGGCGACTTTTCCCGCGGCCATTGGTTCGAGCCCACGGTTCTGCGCGTCGACGCCAACGACGCCTTGGTCATGCAGCGCGAGATCTTCGGTCCTGTCGCACCGGTCATGACGGTCGACAGCTTCGAGCAGGCGCTGAGCTTCGCCAACGATACCAGCTACGGCCTGTCGGCCTATGTCTACACCAACGATCTTCGCCGGGTGATGCGGCTCTCGCGGGAGCTCGCCTTCGGCGAACTCTATGTCAACCGTCCCTGCGGCGAGCTCGTTCAAGGTTTCCACACGGGCTGGAAGCACTCTGGCCTTGGTGGAGAGGACGGCAAGTACGGTTTCGACGGATACCTGCGGAAGCAGACGACCTACGTCCGCTGGTGACGACCTGCAGCCACGAGAGCTGCGGCAAGACATAAAGAACCCCGAAAACGGGGCGAAACCTTCATGGAGGAAGATAATGCTGAGAAGGACTTTCCTTGCACTCGCGACGGGCGTCGCTGCCATCGGTCTTGGACTTGGCGGCGCGTCCGCGCAGGACCTGCCCAAGCTGAAGCAAAAAGAGAAGTACAAGGTCGGCTTCGCGCAGACCGAGTCGAACAATCCGTGGCGCATCGCGCAGACGGAAAGCATGAAGGCCGAGGCCGCCAAGCTCGGTCACCAGCTGGTTTACACGGATGCTGCCGGCTCCGCCGCCAAGCAGGTGGCCGACGTCAACTCGATGATCGCGCAGGGCGTCGACCTGATCTTCCTCGCTCCGCGCGAGGAGAAGCCCCTGATTCCCGCCGTCATGGCGGCCAAGAAGGCCGGCATTCCGGTGGTGCTTCTCGACCGCAATGTGGACCAGAGCCTCGCCAAGGCCGGTCGGGATTATGTGACATTCATCGGGTCGGACTTCGTGGATGAGGGCAAGCGCGCCGGCGAGGCGCTGACCAAGGCCGTGAACGGGAACGCCAAGATCATCCAGCTCGAGGGCACCACCGGCTCGTCGCCGGCCAATGACCGCCGCAAGGGCTTCGAGGATTACATCAAGGCGCATCCCGGCATGAAGGTCGTCGCGTCCCAGTCGGGCGACTTCGCCCGCGACAAGGGCCGGCAGGTTGCCGAAACGCTGCTGCAGGCCCATCCCGACGCAACGGCCATCTACGCTCACAACGACGAGATGGCAATCGGTGCGATCGCGGCTCTCGAAGCGGCCGGCAAGAAGCCCGGCAAGGACGTGATCGTGGTCTCCGTCGACGGCACCCGCGACGCGCTCCAGGCCATCATCGACGGCAAGATGCTGGCGACCGTCGCGTGCAATCCGAAGTTCGGGCCGAAGGCCTTCGAGACCCTGGCTCGCTATGCCAAAGGCGAGAAGATCGAGCCGTGGGTGATCAACACCGACCGCTTCTTCGACAAGTCGAACGCGACCCAGCTCATCGCCGACGCATACTGAACGCGAGGGCGCTGCCTGTCATGTCGACGGGCAGCGCCCCTCCTCGCTTTGACGAACGGATCGACGGACGTTTCATGGCGCCGCTTCTCACCATGCATGGCATCGACAAGCGCTTCGCCGGAATACCGGCCCTGCGCGCGGCGGAACTCGTGGTGGAGAAGGGCGAAGTCCATGCCCTGATCGGCCAGAACGGCGCCGGCAAGTCGACCATGATCAAGATCCTGACCGGCTATTACAGGAAGGATGCGGGCGAGATCTCGTTCGACGGAAAGCCGGCGGAATTCTCCTCGCCGCAGGACGCGCAGCGCGCGGGCATCAGCACGATCTATCAGGAGATCAACCTGGTGCCCTACCGGTCCGTGACGGAGAACATCTGTCTGGGTCGAGAGAAGCGCCGCTTCGGCCTCCTCGATTGGCCTGCCATGCACGCGGAGGCCCGCGCGCTCCTGGCCCGATTCAACATCGACATCGACGTGCACCGTCCGCTCATGGCCTATCCGACAGCCATCCAGCAGATGGTCGCCATCGCCCGCGCCATCGGGTTCGAGGCCAGGCTCGTCATCATGGACGAGCCCACGTCTTCTCTCGACGAGCGCGAGGTCGAGGTGTTGTTCGGCGTTATCCGCCAGCTCAAGGCGGCGGGCGTCTCCGTCATCTTCGTCAGCCACAAGCTCGACGAGCTTTACGCCGTCTGCGACCGCGTCACCATCATGCGCGACGGGCGCACCGTGCAGGTGGCCCCCCTGGCGGAGCTGTCGCGGCTCGATCTCGTCACCGCCATGCTGGGACGGGAGCTGACCCAGGTTCTGCAGGACGGGCACGATGCCGGCGATCCCGACAGCGAAGCCCGTCAGCCGGTTCTGAAAGTCGCGAACCTCGCTGTCGGTCGCAAGGTTCGCGACGTCAGCTTCGAGGTGCGCCCCGGCGAGATCGTGGGTCTCGCCGGACTTCTCGGCGCGGGCCGGACGGAATCCGTGCGCGCCGTCTTCGGAGCCGACAAGCCGGACGCCGGCACCGTCACCTTCGCCGGGAGCGACAACCGGATTGCGGCCCCCTCGGATGCGATCCGGGCCGGCATGGGTTTCTGCTCGGAGGATCGCAAGCTCGAGGGCATCATTCCCGACATGTCCGTGCGCGAGAACCTGACGCTGGCGCTCATGCCGCAGCTGGCCCGACGCGGCATCGTGGACGAGGGGCGCAGCCAGGAGATCGTCGACCGCTTCATCAAACGCCTCGGCATCCGATGTGCCGGACCCGAACAGCGCATTCGCGAGCTCTCGGGCGGCAACCAGCAGAAGGTGCTGCTTGCCCGCTGGCTCTGCATGAACCCCAAACTGCTCATCCTCGACGAACCCACCCGCGGGATCGATGTCGGCGCCAAGGCCGAGATCCTGAGTCTCATCCGGGAGCTCGCCGGCCAGGGCCTCGGCGTTCTGATGATCTCCTCGGAGCTGGAGGAAGTCGTGGAGGCCGCCAGCCGCATCTTCGTCCTCCGCGACGGTCACACGGCCGCGGAGCTGAAAGGAGATGCGGTGAACGAGCAGAGCGTCATGGCCGCCATGGCCCATGGGCACGAGGATTCACGGGAGGAGGCCCATGGCTGAATCCGCCACCACCCTTCCTCCCGCCCAAAGGGCGCCTCGCTTCGACATCAGGCTCGGGTTGACGCGCTACGGCGCCTGGATCGCTCTCGCGATGCTGATCCTGGTCAATCTCGCCGTCACGCCGAACTTCGCCACCTGGCAGACGCTCAACGTCAACCTCACCCAGGTCTGCACCATCGTGATCGTCGCCGTCGGGATGACCCTCGTCATCGCCACGGGCGGCATCGACCTCTCCGTCGGCGCGCTCATGGCCATCGCCGGAGCGCTGGCGCCGCTGATCTTCCTCGGCAAGCTCTTCCCCCTGCCCCACCCGGCCGTCGGCATTGCGCTGGCGTTCGTGGTGCCCGTTCTCGTCGCGGCGGCGCTGGGCTGGTTCAACGGCTGGCTGGTGACGCGCCTGAGAATTCAGCCGATCATCGCGACCCTCGTGCTTTTCATCGCAGGGCGCGGCATCGCGCAGGTCTTCACCAACGGCAATCTGCAGGTGTTCAACCTGCCGAGCTTCCAGTTCATCGGCCTCGGGCGCGTATTCGGCATCCCCTTCCAGGCGATCCTGATGGTCGTCATCGTCGCCGCCGCGGCCTGGATGCTCAGGCGCACCGTGTTCGGCCGGCAGATCCTGGCCATCGGCGGCAACGAGAAGGCCGCCAGGCTCGCGGGCATTCCCGTGGTCTCGGTGAAGCAGCGGGTCTATCTCATCAGCGGCCTTCTGTCCGGGATCGCGGGTCTCATCGTCATCGCCCGCAACTCCGCCGCGGATGCCAATCTCGTCGGTCTCGGCATGGAGCTCGACGCCATCGCGGCCGTGGCCGTGGGCGGTACGCTTCTCACCGGCGGCCGCGCCACGGTGATCGGCACCTTGGTGGGTGCGCTCATCATCCAGCTCGTTCGCTACACGCTGCTTGCCAACGGCGTGCCGGATGCGGCGGCGCTGGTGGCGAAGGCCGTCATCATCGTGCTGGCCGTCTGGCTGCAGCGGCAGAGCCATCGCTGAGGTCGTCGATGAATCCCACCACGCTCAAACTCTTTCACGGCATCGGACGCTACGGCGTCCTCCTGGCGCTTCTCGCCCTGATCCTGGTCGGCTGGCTGCGCTACGAGAACTTCCTCGGCGCGTTCAACGTGCTCTCGGTCCTGCGCTACAACAGCATGTTCGCGCTGGTCGCGCTCGGGATGTGCTTCGTCATCATCACCGGCGGCATCGATCTCTCGGTGGGTTCGACCGCAGCGCTCGGAAGCGTCGTGGCGGCCCTGCTTTCGCCCTACGGCGTCCTGCCCGGGCTGCTCGGCGGACTGGCCGCGGGACTGGCGGTCGGGGCCTGCAACGCCCTCATCATCACGCGGCTCAACATCCTGCCCTTCATCACCACCCTGGCCACGATGCTGGCGGCGAGCGGCTGCGCGCTGCTGCTGGCGGAGAACCAGTCGGTTTCGGTCTCCTATGAATCAGGCTTCACCGAACTCGGCCAGGGCGACTTCCTCGGCTTTCCCGTTCCGGCCTGGATCGCGCTGGTCGCCTATCTCGTCGGCTCGCTCGTTCTCAACCTGACCTCCTTCGGGCGCACCGTACTGGCGATCGGCGGCAATGAGGATGCGGCGCGCCTCATGGGACTTCCGGCCACCCGGGTGAAGGCGCTCGTCTACCTGGCGAGCGGCGGCCTCGCGGGCCTTGCGGGCGTGATCCTCGCGGCGCAGTTCGGCGCGGGCCAGCCCATCGAAGGCGTCGGCTGGGAGCTCTTCGCCATTGCGGCGGTGGTGGTCGGCGGGACGCTCCTCACGGGCGGTGTCGGCTCGGTCGGCTCGACGCTCGCGGGCGTGCTCCTGCTCGGCCTGATCTTCAACATCCTGAATTTCGAGAACGGCCTCGGCTGGATCAGCCTCTCCGCCTATTGGCAATCCGTCATCCGCGGCGCGTTCCTGCTGCTCGTCGTCGCCATCCAGGCGAGGTTGAGCATGCGCGCCGAAGAGGCGGCCTCCTGAAGGGTCACGCATTCGATCATCGAGCAAGCGAAGGACAGCCATGCCCCGCATCACCTCCATCGAACCCGGCTTCTACCGCATCCCGCTGCCGACCGTTCTGACCGATTCCATGCACGGCGAGATGCGTGCCTTCGAGCTGAACACGGTGCGCATTCGCGATTCCGATGGGGCCGAGGGCGTCGGCTACACCTTCACCGTGGGGCGCAACGGAGCCGCCATCGACACGATCCTGGCGCGTGAGCTCCCCGAGATCATGGACGGCGAAGAGGCCGATGAAATCGAGCGCCTCTGGCACAAAGCCTGGTGGGCGCTCCATTACGGCGGCCGTGGCGGGCCGACGGTCCTGGCGCTCTCCGCCTTCGACATGGCCCTGTGGGACCTCAAGGCCAAGCGCGCCCATCTCCCCCTCTGGAAGGCGCTCGGCGGCTTCGAGGCCAAGGTGCCCTGCTATGCCGGCGGCATCGATCTCGATCTGCCCCTCGACAAGCTGCTGCGCCAGACGGACGACAATCTCGGCAAGGGCTTCCGCGCCATCAAGATGAAGGTCGGCCGCGCCAACCTGTTCGAGGATGTGGAGCGGGTGAAGGCGATGCGCGAGCATCTCGGCGCCGGCTTCCCGCTGATGGCGGACGCCAACATGAAGTGGAGCGTCGACGGCGCGATCCGCGCCGCGCGGGCCCTGCAGCCCTTCGACCTCACCTGGCTCGAGGAGCCGACCATTCCCGACGATCCCGCAGGCCACGCCCGCATCGTGCGCGAGGGCGGGCTGCCGATCGCCGCGGGCGAAAACCTGCGGACGCTCTGGGAGTTCAAGCTCTACGTGGCCGGCGGCGGCGTGACCTATCCCGAGCCCGACGTCACCAATTGCGGCGGCGTCACGCCCTTCATGAAAATCGCCCATCTGGCGGAGGCCTTCAATCTTCCGGTCACCAGCCACGGCGCGCACGACGTGACCGTCCATCTGCTGGCAGCCTGTCCCAACCGCTCCTACCTCGAAGCCCACGGCTTCGGGCTCGAGCGCTACATCGCCGAACCGCTCAAGATCCAGGATGGGTTCGCTCTGGCGCCGGATCGTCCCGGCCACGGCATCGCCTTCGATTGGAAGGGTCTCGATACGATCAGGGCCTGAGACACCGAACATCATCGGCCGATAGCGAAGCAGGTGCATCCATGAAAGAGCGTTTCGACCATATCATCGTCGGCGGCGGCTCCTCCGGTTCCGTCGCGGCCGCGCGACTTGTCAACGAAGGCAGGCGCGTCCTGTTGCTCGAGGGCGGCTATTCCCATCGCCATCCGCTCCTGGACATGCCGCCCGGCATCTTCAAGATGATCAACGGCAGCAAATACATGCGGTATCATCACACGATTCCGCAGGAACATCTGGACGGCCGCGTGCATGACATCCCTCAGGCCAACGTTCTCGGCGGCGGCTCATCGGTCAACGCGCAGGTCTACATGCGCGGCCGCCCGTCGGACTACGACGAATGGCACGAGATGCTGCGTGGGGAGAACGACTATCCGGGCTGGGGCTGGTCCGACGTGCTGCCCCACTTCCGCACCATGGAGGGCAACAACAGGCTCTACAATGAGTTGCACGGCGCCGACGGTCCGCTGCTGGTATCGGACCCCGGCCACATCAACGACATGTCACGATGGTTCGTGCAGGCCATCCAGGCCCTTGGAGAACCGTTCAACCCTGACTTCAACGGATCGAAGCAGCGGGGTGTCGGCTTCTACCAGTTCATGAACCGGCGCGGCCGCCGGAGCAGCGCGGCCTATGCCTTCCTGGCGCCGCTCGCAGACAACCCGAACCTCGTCATCCGCCTGCAGTCGCGGGTGCGCAAGATCGAGATCGAGAACGGCCGCGCGATCGGCGTCACCTATCGTGACGCGAAAGGCATCGACCACCGGGTTTATGCGGATGGCGAGGTGATCGTTGCGTCCGGAGCCCTTGTCACGCCGCAGCTTCTCATGCTGTCGGGCATCGGCCCGGCCGGTCAGTTGCGAGAGCACGGAATCCCCTGCATCGCCGATCTGCCGGGCATCGGAGAGAATCTGGTCGATCACCCGGAGGTGCCCCTCATCGCGAAAGCCAACGGTCCCTATGGATATTACAAGCAGGGCATCGGATGGCGGATGCTCCTCAACGGCCTTCATTTCCGGCTGTTTCGCTCAGGGCCGATCCTCTCGGCCGGCGTCGAAGCCGGGGCTTTCGTCAATCCCAGGGATCCGGATGCGGAGCCCACGATCCAAGCCTTCTGCGTGCCGATCATCTATCTCGACCGGGACACGCTCGGGCTGGTCGACGACACCTACGGACTGACGATCACGACGGTCGTGGTGAAGCCGAAATCCCGCGGCTTCGTTCGGCTGCGCTCGGCCGATCCGGAAGACATGCCCCTGGTCTCGCCCAATCTCCTGAAACATCCGGACGATGCCCAGGCGATGATCGACGGACAGCGCTTCTTCATTCGCGCGTTCGAGACCAGTCCATTGGCGGAACGGATCGAGCGCGTCTCGATCCCCGATCCGAACGATCTCAGCGACGAGGCGATCATGAAGCATTGCCGGCGTTTCGTGAAGACGAACTACCATCCCAGCGGAACCTGCCGGATGGGCACGGCGAGCGATCCCATGGCCGTTCTCGATTCCAGGCTCCGCGTGCGCGGCATCGAGAATCTGCGGGTGTGCGATCTGTCGGCCATGCCCAACATCAATGCGGGCAACACGAATGCGCCCGCGATGATGCTCGGAAGCCGTTGCGCGGAACTCATCACGGGCCGGCCGACCATCAGCACGTCCCAATTCGGCCCTCGCCTGTCCGAGCAGGGAGACATGAGCGTTGCCACGCTGAGTTGATCAGGGCAACCGAACCGGCGTGTCCTTTACCACCGACGTGTCATGGTCGAGCCGCGGCAGCCGAACTCGAACCACGAAGGTATTCGACGCGTGCTTGAGATTGGCAAACCCGATCGCGTCTCGGTCGATCGGTCGGCACCGTCATCGCGGGAGTTCGTCCCGATGAAGATCCCACTTGGAGCGAACCAGGAAATCCCCTCCCTTTTCTGAACGTTCGGTATTCTCTGCCTGAGCAGACAGTCGGCCTGCGTCCGGGATGTGCCGGAAGCCGCCCTTCCAATTCAAGTTGCAACCTCGCCATCGGCCGCTTGGCACCTCTGATGCGTTGGGCAAAACGCGTCGTGATCTCGCGACGTCAGAAAAAGTTCCAGCAACAGCCATGTAATTATCCGATGACTGATCTGCATTCCACGCCGAAGCCTAAAGACTCGCGTTCTGATCGGATGTTGTTTGCGCCGCCTGATTTGCCGGCGCCGATCGGAAGACCCGGGAGGATCTCATGAAGCATGGTCTATTGCCCAGCCTTGTACTCACCGCTCTGCTCACGACCGCCGCACCTGTCCTTGCACAGACCGCCCAACAGGATGCCGCATTGGTCGAGCGCATCGCGGAACTGAAGAAGCGCGCCGTCGAGGGCGTTGAGGCCCGCGCCAAGCTCGCCCAGGAGATGAACGACTCAATCTTCAGCTTCGGCGAGCTCGCGTTTCAGGAATTCGAGACCTCCAAGTACATCACGGACATTCTCGAGAAGAACGGCTTCTCGGTCCAGCGCAACGTCGCGGGACTGCCGACAGGGTGGGTTGCCAAGTGGGGGTCCGGAGGTCCGGTGATCGCCCTCGGCAGCGACATCGACTGTATACCGAAGGCATCGCAGAAGCCAGGCGTGGCTTACCGTGAGCCCATGATCGAAGGGGCGCCGGGACATGGGGAGGGGCACAATTCCGGTCAAGCCCTCAATGTCGTCGCGGCACTCGCACTCAAGGAGATCATGGAGCGGGACAAGATCCCCGGCACGATCATGCTCTGGCCCGGCGTCGCTGAGGAGCTTCTCGGAGGCAAGGCATACATGGTGCGTGATGGCGTGTTCAACGGGGTTGACGCGGTTCTCTTCACCCATGTCGGCAACAATCTTGAGACCACCTGGGGCCAGCCCAGGGGCACGGGCATGGTCTCCGTCGAGTACACCTTCAGCGGCGAGTCGGCGCATTCCGCCGCAGCCCCATGGCGGGGACGCAGCGCGCTCGACGGGGTCGAGCTCATGAACATCGCCTGGAACATGCGCCGCGAGCATTTGCGGCCGGAGCAGCGTTCTCACTACGTGATCCCGGACGGGGGCGATCAGCCCAACGTCGTGCCGTCGGTCGCCAGTGTCTGGTACTTCATCCGCGAGCTGGATTTCGGGAACATCCGCAAGAACTTCGAGACCGCCAACACCATCTCGGAGGCCGCTGCCAAAATGACGGACACCACTGTCACCCGAAAGGTCATCGGCACGGCGGCGCCGCGCCACTTCAACAAGCCGATTGCGGAGGCCGCATACGCCAACATCCAGCAGGTCGGGCTTCCTAAGTGGACGGAGGATGAGCATGCCTTCGCCAAGGCGGTGCAGCGCACGGTCAAGGACAAGGAGGAAGGGCTCGCAACCGAATTGAAGAAACTCGAGCAGCCGCTCGAGAAGCCCGAGAGCGGCGGCTCGGACGACATCGGCGACATCTCCTGGACGGTCCCGACGATCACGTTGAACTATCCGTCCAACATCCCGAACCTGCCGGGCCACCACTGGTCGAACGCCATGTCGATGGCGACACCTATCGCACACAAGGGAATCGTTGCAGGATCGAAAGTGATCGCGATGACAGCCATCGACCTGCTTTCGAAGCCGGAACTGCTGGTGCAGGCCAAGCAGTACTTCGCCAACGAGCAGCAGAAGAACCAGAAGTACACTCCGATGCTCTCGGCCGAGGACAAGCCCCAGATCCAGATCAACGCCGACATCATGGCGACCTACCGACCCGAGATGAAGAAGTACTATTACGACCCGTCGAAGTACGCGACGTATCTGGACCAGTTGGGCATCAAGTTCCCTGTTCTGGAGAAGCCCAAGAACTGAAACTCGCAACCGCGCCGAGTCCCCTTCACGAGGAGCAATGATGCAACGGACGGCGGTCTCCGGAGACCGCCGTCACGACCTGGCCGAGATATATCAAGACCGAAGAGGGCCCCGTCGCACGATAGAGCTCTTCTTCAACAGCCGAGACGGGCTGCAGCAGCAACACACCGTCCAACTTGAACAATGAAGGTCGGCTTCGGGTCGGACTCCGACGCTCCCCTGCCCTTCACGAACGTCTGCTTGAGCCAGGCGAGCGGACCGAAGCCTGACTCTCGGGTCGTGCCGGGAGGAGACGTTGCTCGCAGGTCCGAGTGTCCCGACGGCGGTGACCAAAGCAACGAGTGATGACAGGAGAGGTCCAAATCCTGGCTTTCGTGATCGCCCGTCAATACGCGTAGCGATCGCCGCTTTTGAGGCTGCTCGTTTGTCGTCAGCTATTCCTTCACCGCACCGGTCATTGAAGACACGTAATAGTCGACGAAGAACGAGTAGAGCAGCACGACCGGCAGCGACCCCAGAAGTGCACCCGCCATGAGCGCCCCCCATTCGTAGACGTCGCCGCGCACGAGCTCGGTCAGCATCCCCACGGGCACGGTCTTGTTCTCGGAAGACTGAATGAAGGTGAGCGCATAGATGAATTCGTTCCAGGAGAGGGTAAAGGCGAAAATGCCAGCCGAGATGAGGCCCGGCACCGCGAGCGGCAGCATGATCCTCGTCAGGATCTGCCAGCGTGACGCTCCATCGACGAGAGCGCATTCCTCCAGCTCGTATGGAATGGAACGGAAATAGCCCATCAGCAGCCAGGTGCAGAAAGGGATGAGGAACGTCGGATAGGTGAAGATCAAGGCGAGCTTCGAGTCGTAGATCCCGAATTTGAAGATCATCACCGCCAGTGGAATGAAGAGGATCGAGGGCGGCACCAGATAGGCCAGAAAGATCCCCAGGCCCGTCCAACGGGAGCCGGGAAAGCGGATGCGCTCGATGGCATAGGCCGCAAACACCGATGCGGCGAGCGAAAGGAAAGTCGACCCTACCGCCACCACCATCGTGTTGACGAGCCAGCCGGGATAGGACGTTTCGAACAGAAGGTAACGAATGTTCTCCAGTGTCGGGCTGGAGGGCCAGAACGGGTTGTAATCGCGAAAATTGTTGAGCTCCGCATTGGGCTTCAGGGCCGTGATCGTCATCCAGTAGAAGGGAAACAGGAGGACGAACACGAAGACCGCCAACGGCAGATACACCGTGAGCAATCTCTGCGGTGTGCGGTTGAGATAGCTCATGCCGACGCTGTCGTCGGTGACGGCAGGATCGACGGGTCTGGCACCAGAGGTCATGCGTCGGCTCCTCCCTGCTGCCAGCGGCGGCGCTGCAGCCCGAAATAGCTGAAGAGAATGGCAGCGAGAAGGAAGGGCACCATCGCGACGGCAATCGCCGCGCCCTCGCCCAGCTGGCCGCCAGGAATGGCCCTTTGGAAACTCAAAGTCGCCATGAGGTGTGTCGCGTTGAGAGGCCCGCCTCGTGTCAGCACGTAGATGAGCTGGAAATCCGTGAAGGTGAACAAGACGGAGAAGGTCATCACCACGGCGATCAAGGGCGAGAGCATGGGCAGCGTGATATAGCGGAACCGCTGCCAGGAGGTAGCGCCATCGAGAGTCGCTGCTTCATGGAGTGACGGCGAGATCGTCTGAAGGCCGGCCAGCAGCGTGATCGCGACGAAGGGAATCCCGCGCCACACATTTGTGAGGATCACGGTTGCGCGGGCATTGTTCGGGTTACCGAGGAAGTTGATGGGCGAATCGATCAATCCGAGCTTCATGAGCCCCCAGGAGATGATCGAGAACTGGGCGTCGTAGATCCACCAGAAGGCGATTGCCGAAAGCACGGTCGGCACCACCCAGGGCAGGAGAACGATGGCGCGGATGATGGCCTTGAAGGGCAGATGTTCATTGAGGAGTAGGGCCAGCCAGAGACCCAGCATGAATTTCAGGATCGAGGCCACCACCGTGTACAGAATCGTGTTGAAGACCGAGAGCCAGAAGATGCTGTCGTCCCAGAGGAGCTGGTAGTTCTCCAGCCCGACGAAAACGCCGGCGCGGCCAATGCGCGTGTCGGTGAAACCGAGCCAGACGCCAAGCCCGAGCGGATAGGACAGGAAGACCAGAAGAAATATGGCCGCCGGCAGCATGAAAAGCAGGCCGAGAAAGAGCTTGCTCTGCATCAGGGGCGTGCGTGCGGTCGCAGCCGTCGCGCCGGCGCGGGTAAGGGCGGCATCGACCATGGAGCACCTCCGGGATCGTCAACACAGGACAAGGGGCGGTGCGAGTGCACCGCCCCTTCAGGTTCGTCAGACGCGGTAGTAGCGGTTGGCCCGCTGCTCCGCGCGCTTGGCGGCTTCCTCAGGCGTGCGCTGTCCCGTAGCGGCCTCGGCCACCATGTCGACCATGACGTAGTCCGCCATCGTGGCCGCCGAGGCATAACCGAGCGGACCGGCGTATCCATTGGGCCGCAGGGTCGACGAGGCACGCTTGTAGGGCTCGTGCACCGGATCGGACGTCCACACCGGGTTGTCGATCAGGCCCTTCAGGGGTGGACAGCAATAGGCGCTCGCTCCGGTGACCCAGGCATCCATCTGCGGCTTGTCGAGCATGAATTGTAGATACGCACGGGCCGCGTTCGGGAACTTCGTGTATTTGAAGATCACCGCCGAGGTGGTCTGGTGCAGTTCCACGGATTGGCCGACAGGGCCGACCGGCAGGGTCGTCGATCGGATATCCTGTGCCAGCTCGGCCATCTTCGGATCGTTCTTGGCCGAATAGTAGAGCGAGACGCCGTTTGCCGTCACGGAGACGTCACCGGCCAGGAAGACCCGGTTGTTGTTGATGTCGAGCCAGCTTTCGGTGCCTGGAATGAAAGTCTGATAGAGCTCGCGGGCATATTGCAGCGCCTTGATGGTTTCGGGCGAGTTGATGACGACCTTTCCGCTCTCGTCGACCATCTTGCCGCCGTGGCTCCAGACGATCCAATGCGCGAAGTTGTTGCCGTCGCCGACGGCCTTTCCGAGTGCGAAACCGGGAGGCTTGCTCTTGGCCTTGAGGGCTTTGCACAACTCGAGGAACTCATCTGTCTTCTCGGGAAATTTCGAGAAGCCGGCCTGCTTGACCATGCTGTCGCGGTAAAGAATGCCATTGCCGATCGTCGCAAGGGGGAGCGCGATGAACTTATCGCCCTGCTTGGCATAGCCTTCGAGGCCTGGATAATAGCCACCATACCTGCTGGCAAAGCTGCTTCCGATATCGGTGACATCGAGGAGCTTATCCGGATACTGGAACGGATCGTCGAACCAGACGAGCATGACGTCCGGACCCGAACCGACATTGGCCGCGACAGCCGCCTTGGGGCGGATGTCCTCCCAGCTTTCCTTGTCGACGCGCACCTCGACGCCTGTAGCTTCGGTGAACTTTTTCGTATTGGCGAGCCAGGAATCCTCGTCTCCCTTCACGAAGGGTGTCCAGCGCAGCACGCGCAGGCTGGCGCCCTGCTCCGGCTTGTATTGCGGGGCGGCTGCTTGCGCGAAAGCCGGCCCGGCATTCAGAAGCTGGGCTCCCGCCGCACCTGCGGCGAGGCCCGCTGTTCCAAGAAGCAGATCACGTCTAGACAGGGTCATCGTTCGCTTCCTCCATAGTCCGGGATCTCTGGTGGCATGCGTGGCCGCCCCGGCTGAGCCGCGCACTTGAAGTCAGTCGATCCTCGGTTCTGTCCTCCAGCCGCGGTCATGGACGAGAACCGGATCGAACGTGATGTGGATAAGTTCGCCCGAAGACGCTTCTGCGAAGGGCGGGAACGCGTCGGTGATGTGTCCTTCACCCGCCCTGGCGCCGACTGCGTTCTCCGAAACCGAGAGCCCGGCGAGAATAGCGAATTCGCCGGCCCGGATTTTGGGGGAACTCATGAGCCTGCTGCTTCGGGCTGGCCGGATGATGACCTGTCCGCACGATGGTTTGTCCGGATGGGTTCATCCGGACCGGCGGCAGACGTCTGAAACGTCCAAGTCGCGCGCTCGCATCGAAGCATGCGCTTCCTCCCGGCCCCCGATCATTCCCAATGCCCATCTGATGCAGGCTCAAGGTGTTGTTGGACTGAATATTCTAGGAAGAACTGCTTCATATCAAGCAGTGAAGTCTCCGGCTTTCACAGATGAGCAACAATCACCGTACATAGGTCAATGAACCTGACCATTGTTGGTCCTTCCACATTGCATTCGTCGAAGCGCTCGCGCTGCCGCGACCATCGACTCGCCGTCGCGATCCTTATGGCCGAAGCGCGGGATTCAGATCCCACTGAGGAAGTTGAGCCTCGATCTCAAGTTCGGCCAGAAGCCACTCGGCAAAGGCTCTTAGAGGACGGCGTTGCCGAACATAGCGGGGGAAAACCAGATTATGTCCGATGTACCGGACCGAGTTGGATTTCCCGTCCAACGGCATGACCAGTCGTCCCGAGGCGAGTTCCCTTTCCGCCAGACGCGTGGATTCCAACGCGGCACCAAGGCCTTCCGCTGCCGCCGCTATAGCCAGAAAGCTGCGATCGAACCGGCTCCCATTCGGAGACGGTCCGGCAAGCCCATTCGCCGCAAACCAGTCCGCCCACTGGATCTGCTTGCTGTCGGTTTGAATCATGACATGATTGAACAGGTCCGCCGGAGTGTTGAGCGTCGATGCGAGTTCAGGAGCACACAGAGGTGTGATCGTCTCCTCACCGAGCGGTACGACGATCAGTCCCTCGACGCGTGGAGCCCCGTAAACGATGTCCGCATCGAACTCGTCCGAGCTGAACCGCGTATAATCTGTTCCTGCAGCGAGGCGGACATCCATGCCGGGATAACGTTTCAGGAAATCGGCAAGGCGAGGCGTCAGCCATTGCGCCGCAAAGCTCGGGGCAGAGTGCAGACGCAGGAGCAATGGACCACGGGTGGACACCACTTCCATGCCGCGTCGCAACTCTTCGAACGCCCGGCCGACGTGGCGCATCAGCGCCTCGCCCTCGTAGCTGAGCCGCACATTGCGCGTATCGCGGTCGAAAAGAGGGATTCCG
This sequence comes from Microvirga tunisiensis, assembly GCF_009296175.1. Classification (GTDB taxonomy): domain Bacteria; phylum Pseudomonadota; class Alphaproteobacteria; order Rhizobiales; family Beijerinckiaceae; genus Microvirga; species Microvirga tunisiensis. The sequence goes on from NZ_VOSK01000033.1 coordinate 24,700, forward strand.
AGAACCTGCTCGAGCTTCCGGATCGCGTGGCTCACCGCGCTGGGCGTCAGGTTGAGTTCTGCGGCGGCCGCACGGAAGGACCCAGTCCGGCCAGCCGCTTCAAAGATCCTCAGGAAGGAAAGCGGAACCTGCTGAAGCATCGGATTAGTGAACCAGATTCAACAGAGGGTGTAAACGGCGCGTTTGTCCAACGGATCAATGTGGAAAATAATTCTCCCAACAAAGACAAGAACGACGATTTCCGTTGGAGGAAACAATGCTTCTCGAAGGAAAGACCGCGGTCATTTCCGGCGCGGCGAGCCCGCGCGGAATCGGACAGGCGACTGCCCGCCTTTTTGCCGCCCACGGGGCGAAGGTAGCCATTCTCGACATTGACGAACAGGGAGCCAGGGAAGCGGCCGCGTCGCTGGGACCCGACCACATCGGCATCCGGTGCAACGTCACGGACCTCGATGAGTGCAGACGCGCCGCCGATTCAGCCATCACGGCTTTCGGGCATGTCGACATCCTTCTCAACAATGCCGGCATCACCCAGCCGGTGAAGACGATGGAGATCGACGCGGCGAGCTGGCACCGCATCCTCGACGTGAACCTGACCGGCGTTCTCTACCTGAGCCAGGCGTTCATTCCGCATATGCGCTCCCGCCGCCGGGGCTCGATCGCATGCATGTCGTCCGTTTCGGCTCAGCGCGGCGGCGGGATCTTCGGCGGCCCGCACTACTCGGCCGCCAAGGCCGGCGTTCTCGGCCTTGCAAAGGCCATGGCGCGCGAGCTCGGGCCGGACGGCATCCGCGTCAACTGCGTCACGCCCGGTCTGATCCAGACGGACATCACGGGCGGCAAGCTCACTGATGAGATGCGCCGGGACATCCTGAAAGGGATCCCTCTCAACCGTCTCGGCGATGCGGAGGATGTGGCGGGAGCCTACCTGTTCCTCGCCTCGGACCTGTCCGCCTACATCACCGGCGCCGTCATCGATGTGAACGGCGGAATGCTGATCCACTGACCGGCAGCATGGGGCGCCGGTCCGCCCGCGCCCTCCAAACCTGGAGAAATCGATAATCATGAGCACGAGCCAAGCGATGCCACGGGCTCCGCAGCCTGCCCTGTCCAACGTATCCCTCGTGGACCGGGCCTATCGCATCCGCCGCAATGCATTGCGCATGGGCGAAGTGCAGGGCCAGGGCTATATTGCCCAGGCTCTCGGAATCGCCGACGTTCTGGCGGTGTCGTATTTCCACGCCATGCGCTACCGGCCCGAGAATCCGGAATGGGAGGAGCGCGACCGTTTCCTGCTCTCCATCGGCCACTATGCCATCGCTCTTTACGCAGCCTTGATCGAAGCCGGAATCATCCTCGACGACGAGCTTGAAAGCTACGGGACCGACGATAGCCGTTTGCCCATGTCGGGCATGGCAGCCTACACGCCGGGCATGGAAATCACCGGCGGATCCCTCGGGCACGGCCTCGGCCTGGCGGTCGGGTTCTGCCTTGGCTTGAAGCGCAAGCAATCGAGCTCCTTCGTCTATTGCCTGTTTTCCGACGGCGAATTGGGCGAGGGCTCCATCTGGGAAGGCGCCTGGTCGGCCAGTCACTGGAAACTCGACAACCTGATCGGGATCGTCGACGTCAACAATCAGCAGGCAGACGGACCCGCTTCCCAGGTCACGGGCTTCGAACCCCTCGAAGCCCGCTTCGAGTCGTTCGGCTGGCACGTGCAGCGCGTAAACGGCAACGATATCGACGCCCTGGTGGCGGCTTTCGACGCAGCCCGAAACCTCGCCGAGCCGAAGCCCCGCATCATCATCTGCGACACCAAGATGGCTAAGGGCGTTCCATTCCTCGAGGAGCGCGAACGCAACCACTTCCTGCGGGTCGAGCCGCACGAATGGCGGAAGGCCCTCGAACTGCTCGACGCCGGGAGGACAGCATGAGGCGCTCGAAATACACACGGCCAGCATGGCTCGGCGAGCAGGGCGAGGGAGGACAGGACACGGCGGACAAGCCGCGGCTGACGACCTCGGCGATGATCGCTTCGCTCGCCGGCCCGGACCAGCGCACGAAACCGGCCCCGTTCGGCCACGCGCTGGCGGCTCTGGCCGAAAGCCGGCCGGAGATCGTGGGGCTGACGGCGGATCTCGCGAAGTACACGGATCTGCACGTCTTCGCCAAGGCGCACCCCGACCGATTCTACCAGATGGGCATGGCGGAACAGCTCCTGATCAGCGCCGCCGCCGGCATGGCGCGGGAGGGCTTCATGCCTTTCGCCACGACCTACGCGGTGTTTGCGGCGCGAAGGGCTTACGACTTCATCTGCATGGCGATCGCCGAGGAAAACCTCAACGTGAAGATCGTGTGCGCCCTGCCCGGCCTGACAACCGGCTACGGGCCGAGCCATCAGGCCACCGAGGATATCGCCATCTTCCGGGGCATGCCGAACATCGCCATTATCGATCCATGCGACGCCCATGAGATCGAGCAGGCCGTTCCGGCCATCGCGGCTCACAACGGTCCCGTCTATATGCGTCTGCTGCGCGGCAACGTGCCGGTCGTTCTCGACGAGTACGGCTACACGTTCGAGTTCGGGAAGGCCAAGACGCTGCGGGACGGTCATGACGTGCTGATCGTCTCGTCCGGCTTGATGACGATGCGTGCGCTCGAGGCCGCCGAAGCGCTCTCCCATGACAATGTCGACGTCGGCGTGCTGCACGTGCCCACCATCAAGCCGCTGGATGAGGCGACGATTCTGAAGGAAGCGTCGCGGACTGGCCGCATGGTGGTCGTGGCGGAGAACCACACGATCGTCGGCGGCCTCGGCGAAGCGGTCGCCGGGCTCCTGATGCGCTCAGGCGTGTTCCCGACGGCCTTCCGCCAGATCGCCCTGCCCGATGAATTCCTGGATGCTGGCGCTCTTCCGACATTGCACGATCGTTACGGACTGTCCGTCAGCGCCATGACACGCAGCATCAAAGGCTGGCTCTAGAATGATCTCCCTCGGAGCGCCCCGGCTGCTCCGAGGTTCGGCAGAGCCCATGTGGCAACTGCCAAACATCACAACAGTCAAGAAGCCCGGCCAACGGGCAGGACCCCAGAGGAGAACGCACATGAAGAGCACGATTTCGCGCCGTACCCTGATTGCCGGAGCCTTCGCGGCACCGGCCGTTCTGTCGCTTCCCCGCGGCGCCCATGCCGCAACAAATCTGACGCTGGGCCACAACGCGGCCCCCGGCAATCCGAGAAGCATTGCGACCGAGCGCTTCGGCGAGCTGGTCAAGGAGCGCTCCGGCGGGCGCATCAGCGTTCGTGTTGCCGGATCCGAGCAGCTCGGCAACGAGCAGTCCCTGCTGACGAGTCTCCGAACCGGTGCGGTCGATATGACCGTCAACAGCCAGGGCTCCACCTCGGCTCTCGTGCCGGAGATTGCGACTCTCGGGCTGCCGTTCCTGTTCGAGGACAGCGCCGCAGCCTTCAAGGTGCTGGAAGGGCCGATCGGCGAGGAGCTCGCTCAGCGCTTTTCCAAGGTCCAGATGGTTCCCCTCGGCTGGTGGGACAACGGCATACGCCACATCACCAACAGCAAGCGGCCGGTCGCCAAGCCGGCCGACCTGAAGGGCCTGAAGATCCGCACGCCGCCGGACCCGATGACGATCGATATCTTCCAGGCTTTGGGGGCCGGAACGGAGCAGATCAGCTTCGGCGAGCTCTATGTCGCCCTGCAGCAGGGTGTCGTGGACGGTCAGGAGAATCCGCTGACCAATATCGCCAGCTCGAAGCTCTTCGAGGTGAACAAGTTCATCAGTCTCTCGGGCCATAAGTGGGAGAGCTCTCCCTTCCTGATGTCGCAGATCACCTGGACGCGGCTGCCCGCAGCCGACAGGGACATCGTCAAGGCTGCCGCCAAGGAAGCCGGCGACCTGCAGCGCAAGTTGTTCGCCGAGAACGAGGCCAGGTACAACAGCGAGTTCCGTGCCAATCCGAAGCTCGCGGTCAACGAAGTCGACAAGGCAGCCTTCCGGGAAGCGTCCGCCAAGGTGATCGACACCTGGCGCTCCAAGCCTTTCGGCGATTTCGTCGATCGGCTTGCGAAAACCGCCCGGAGCTGATGCCATGACGCGTGTCGCCCCGCTCCCCCACACGAACAAGAGCTGGCCACGGGGGGCGGCGCGCTCGCTGTGGCTGGTGTCCTAGACCGTGTTGTCGGTTTCACATGCCGAGCGGTCATTCTGCTGACGGGGATCGCACTGCTCGCGATCCTCACGGCGAACGTCGTCGCCCGCTACGTCCTCGAGAGCGGCGGCTTCCGCTTCGCCCAGGAGCTTCCTGAGCGCCTCTTCCCGTGGTTCATCATGGCAGGTGTGGCGCTCGCCGTTCAGAAGGGCGGCCACATGGCGGTCGAATCCGTTCTCTCCCGCCTGAACCGGCAAGGGGCCCGCATCCTGCTCCTCGTCGGTCACGCCATCAACATCGCCTCCTATGCTGTCCTCGGTTGGGAGGCGATGGGAGTCGCCGACATCGTGTCCATCGAAAAAAGTCCCGTGCTCGGCCTGTCCAGCAGCTACAGCTACTATGCGCTCGCCCTCGGCTGCATTGCGGTCATTCTGACGACCTTCGCCCTGGCCCTGCGGGTCGCCGTGATCGGCCCCGAAGCCATGCCGACCCCTGATCCGGAGGAAACCGGCATATGAGCATCGTTCTCGTCGTTGTCTTCACAATCCTGATGCTGCTGGCGATCCCCGTCGGCCATGCCCTGGTCATCGCGGCCGGCGCGACGCTGGCTTGGCAGAGAGAGCTGCCCCTGATGATCGTCGCGCAGCAGATGTATCAGCAGACGCAATCCTTTCCGATGCTCGCCCTGCCCTTCTTCATGATGGCAGGCAGCCTGATGCTCGGCGGCAAGCTGGGACAGGAGCTCCTTTCCTTCGCCACCAAGTCGATGCAGCGCTGGCGCGGAGGGCCGCTCTCGACCACGGTCGTCGCTTCGGTGGTCTTCGGTGGGGTCTCCGGGAGCGCGGTCGCCAACGCCAGCGCCCTCGGGTCAGTGCTCATCCCCTGGCAGAAGCGGCAGGGTTATCCGGCCGGGCTCTGCGCGGCCAACAACGCCACATCGGCGGTGATCGACATTCTGACTCCGCCCTCGATCCCTCTGATCCTCTATTCTCTCGTGAGCGGCGTCAGCATCGCCGACCTGTTCACGGCAGGAATTCTCCCAGGCATCCTCATGGCAGGCGGGTTCATCATGACCTGCAGCTGGATCGCGCGGAGGCGCGGCATCCATTCCGAGGATCCGGCTGTCAGTCGGATGGAGCTTCTCAAACTTGCGGTTCTGAGCGGCCCTGCCCTTCTGATGCCGATCCTGATCCTGCTCGGATTGCGCTTCGGCATCGCCACACCGACCGAGATCTCGGTTCTGGCTGTCGTCTACGCGCTTGCCCTCAGCGCTCTCTTCTATCGCGACCTGACGTGGAAACGCTTCCATCACAGCCTGATCGAGTCAGGCATCGCGACCGGTGTCGTCATGCTCGTGATTATGGGCAGCGCCATCGTCGGCTGGATCCTGACCTTCGACGAGGTGCCGATCCGCTTCGCCGAATGGGTCACGGCCACGATCAGCAATCCTCTGTTGGTGATCCTGGCCATGAATATCCTGCTCCTCGTCGTCGGCATGCCGCTGGATCTGCCGCCCGCCATCCTGCTCCTCGGGCCGATTTTCGTTCCCTTGGCGGCGACGATCGGGCTCGATCCGGTGCAACTCGGGATCATCATGGTGCTGAACCTCGGCATCGGGCTCTACACTCCCCCCATCGGGACCACGCTGTTCATCTCCTCCTCGATCACACGATCGTCATTGGCGGACACCACCCGCGAGCTCTGGCCCTACTTCGGTGTCGCCATGCTGGTCCTCCTTGCCGTGAGCTACATTCCGGCACTGACGATTTACTGAGCCGAGGGGCGTCCTACTTAAGCACGAGTCGGACGCTCTGCTCCTTTTGACGATCCGGCCGGCACAGTATCGATAATCGTTACCGCGAAGGATGAACGAAATGATCCGCGTTGCATTTGTCGGCCTTGGTGCCATGGGACTGCCGATGGCATCGAACCTCCTCAGGAAAGGATTCACGGTCACCGGGTTCGATCTGAGCGCCAATGCCCTCAACGCGCTCGAGGATGCCGGAGGGAAGCGCGCGGGAAGCGCCAGTGAAGCGGCAACCGAGGCGGATGCCCTGATTTTGATGGTGGTGAACGCGGCACAGGCCGAGGCCGTGCTCTTCGAAGGCGGCGCTTTGGAGACGCTGCGCGAGAACGGCGTGGTCGTCCTGATGGCAACCTGTCCTCCTGCAGCGGTGGAAGCCATCGAAGAGCGGGTGCGTCGGGCCGGAAGGCGTCTGATCGACGCTCCCGTCTCGGGCGGAGTCGCGGGTGCCAAGGCGGCAACGCTGACGATCATGGCGGCCGGGCCCCGCGACACGTTCGAGGTCGTAAAACCGGTCTTCGACGCAATGGGCGACAAGGTTTTTCATGTTGGTGAGCGCCCGGGCCAAGGCGCGATGGTCAAGACCGTCAATCAACTCCTCTGCGGTGTGCACATTGCCGTTGTCGCGGAGGCTTTCGCCCTGGCCTCAAAGGTCGGCGTCGATCTCAATATCCTTCTGCAGATCATGAGCGGGTCCGCCGCCTCAAGTTGGATGCTCAAAGACCGGGGACCGCGCATGCTTCAGTCGGCCCCCGAGGTCACCAGCGCAGTCGACATCTTCGTGAAGGATCTCGGCATCGTTCTCGATGCGGGCCGGGACACGAAGGCGGCGCTTCCCCTGGCCGCTGCGGCCCATCAGATGTTCCTTGCAGCCTCCGGACGCGGCGACGGTCAGGAAGATGACAGCCAGGTCATCCGTTCTTATTTGGCCTTGAACGGAATCAAATAGCCGACGTCACCCTGCCGCGTTCCCGGGAAGTCGGGAATCAGGAGCGCCACGGGCTTTGGCAGCCGATGGCGCTCCGAGAATGACGCTCCGGGACGGCCGTGGGTTAGCCGAAGGGGAACAGGCCGTCGACGTCGATGGCCGTGTTGACCGCCGTCTGATTGATCAGGTTGGTGGAGATCTGGAAGTTTAAGTCGGCAGAGCCGTCATAGCCGCCGGAATCCACCAGGGCATCGGGATCGTGGATGCTGGCCACCTGGGCCGACGTTGCGCTGCCGCCCACGGCCGTATTGGCGACTGCTTGGTTGACGTCGTTTGTGGAAAACTGAAAATTCGGCATGAAATTACCTCTTCAAGTAGGCGTTGCTCTCAAGACCGCCCGAGCTACTCTCTCAGTCGGCGATCGATGAACCTTGAATGACTTTCGAGAATAGGGCTGTGAGTTGCGTCACAGCCGGACATCGCTCTCATTGACCGGGAATTTCCGAGAGAGGCTCGACGGCTTGCGCAGCGGAACCGTGCAGGACACGCGCAAAAGCCCTCTCAGGGTGCTGAGAGGGCTGGAGTGGAGCGCCACGGCTTGCCGCGTGTGGCGCTCCGGGAGGAATGGGTTAGTAGTAGACCGGGAAGTCGTGGCTGGCATCGACGAGGGTGTCGCCGTCCGAGATGGAGGCCACCTGGGCCGAGGTCGCGCTGCCGCCGAAGGACGTGTTGAAGGCGCTCTGGTCGATGTCGTTTGCGGAGAACTGGAAATTTTCCATAATAGGGCCTCTTCAAGTTGGCGTTGCTCTCAAGACCGCCTGAGATGCTCTCTCTGTTGGCGATGATTGGACTTTGAACCACTTTGACCGACACCGCTGTGAAGCGCGTCACACCTGACAAATTCTTTCGTTCGGGAAGCCGCCCAGGACAGGAAAGGCATGGCGCCAGGATCGAGCCCAGGGCCCCGAAAGCGGTGCTGCGCTCTTCCAGACATGATCACGGCACAGCTCGCCTGGAATGAGCACGTCTCTGCTGAACGACAGTGTCCATCCAGCGGAGGCTACGCCTCTTCATCGCTATTGACCTTGGGCCCTTGCTCGCTCACTATGACATAACTAGAGCAATTAATACATAATTATAGAGCAAGAGGGTGACTATGAGGATCAGAGAAGCATTACTAACCGGCTTGGCGATACTTGCATCAGGTCCGGTTCTCGCTCAGTCAGGTGGCATCATCAACGTGGCAACGATCGGCGAGCCGCCGACGCTTGACCCTATGGTTTCGACGGCAGACCTGGTTGGAATCGTCACTCAACACTTCTTTGAGACGCTGTTCACCTTCGACAAGGATTGGAAGGTCACCCCTCTCCTGGCGGCGTCGCTTCCCGAGGTCACCGAGGGCGGCAAGGTCTACACGATCAAGCTGCGCCAGGGCATCAAGTTCCACGACGGTTCGGACATGACGTCCGAGGACGTCGTCGCCTCTCTCAAGCGCTGGATGGAGCAGGCGTCCCGCGGCAAGCAGGTCGCCGGCAATGTCGACAAGCTGGAAGCTGTGGATCCGTCGACCGTGCGCCTCACTCTGAAGACGCCCTATGCTCCTCTCCTGGCGCTCCTGTCCTTCAACAACTCCGCTGCGGTGATCATGCCATCGGAGAAGATGGACGTTCCGATGAAGGAGCCGGTCGGCACGGGCCCTTACAAGCTGAAGGAGCGCAAACCCGATCAGTACATCCAGCTCGTACGCAACGACTCCTATAAGCCACTCGAAGGCACCGGGAACGGTTATGGCGGCGCACGCAAGCCGATCCTCGACGAGATCCGGTTCGTGCCGGTTCCGGATCCGAATACGCGTGTCGAAGGGGCGATTTCCGGGCAGTTCGATTACGTCGATTCCATCCCGGTCGAATCCTATGACCGCATCAAGAATCTCCAGACTTCGAAACCGGTCGTTCTCAAGCCGTTCGGCTGGCCCGTCTTCGTGATGAACACGAAGCAGGGCGTGATGGCCAATGCCGACTCCCGCATGGCCGTGCGTCTCGCACTGAGCATGGAAGACATGCTGGCTGCGGCCTTCGGCAATCCGGAGTTCTATTCGCTCGACGGAGCGATGTATCCCAAGGGCTATGTGTGGAACACGACGGCAGGTGTGGAAGGCAAGTACAATGTCGCCGATCCGGACAAGGCCAAGGCGCTTCTGAAGAAGGCCAATTACAGCGGCGCGCCTTTGCGCATCCTCACCAGCCGGCAGTACGAATTCCATTACAAGATGGCCCAGGTGGCGGCAGAGTACCTCAAGCAGGCTGGCTTCACGGTCGATCTGCAGGTGGTCGACTGGGCAACGCTGACCCAGCGGCGCGGCGATCCGGCTCTGTGGGACATCTATATCACCCACAGCCCGTTCCTTCCGGAACCCGCCCTCATCGGCCAGCTCTCCGAGAGCTCGCCCGGCTGGTGGTCGAGCCCCGCCCGCTCGAAGGCGGTCGATGCCTTCAACACGGAGAGCGATCCGGCGAAGCGCCCTGCTCTCTGGGCTGAAGTTCAGAAGGTCATCTACGACGAAACCCCCAGCATCAAGATCGGCGACTTCAATGCTCTGTCGGCACAGTCTCCCAAGCTGGAAGGTGTCGTGCCGGCGCCCTGGCCTTACTTCTGGAACGTGACGGTGAAGAAGTAAGCGCACGGCAAGCTGGGGAGCGCTCCTCTCCGCGCTCCCCGAACACTCCTTTATGCAGATCGACGCATGAGCCAATACATCCTTCAACGTTTGCTCGGCATGCTGGTCGTGATGTTCGTGGTCGTCACGATCGTGTTCATCATCGTCCGCATCGCCCCCGGTGACCCTGCCGCCGTGATGCTCGGGCCGGATGCGACGGCTCAGGACATCGCAATGCTGCGCACGCGCCTCGGTCTCGATCAGCCGCTCATCGTTCAATACGGCATCTTCTTCGGTCAGCTTTTGCAGGGCGATCTGGGCGAATCCATCTTCCTGAACCGTCCTGTCTTGTCTGCTTTGGCAGACCGGGCCGAGCCGACCTTCTTTCTGACGCTGTTCTCCATCCTCATCGCCGCTCTGATCGCCATCCCGGTCGGCGTCCTGTCGGCCTACTGGCGCGGCTCGCTCTTCGATCAGGCCTCCACGACCCTGGCTATGCTCGCGGCGTCCGTGCCGAGCTTCTGGCTCGGTCTGCTGCTGATCCAGTTCTTCGCCGTGCGACTCGGAATCTTTCCGGTCTCGGGATATGGCGGCCCCGGCGCGGGGATCGGCACGCGGCTGTCTCATCTCGTACTGCCCGCGTTCTCCCTTGGCATCGTGTCGTCTGCCCTGATCCTGCGTTTCACCCGGGCGAGCATGCTCGACGTTCTGAACGACGATTACGTCCGCACCGCGCGCTCCAAGGGGATGAGCGAATTCCGGGTCGTCATGAAGCACGCCTTCAAGAATGCGCTCATCCCGGTATTGACGGTGATCGGCCTGACGGCTGCGCTTCTCGTGTCCGGTGCCGTCGTGACGGAAACCGTATTCGGCCTTCCTGGTGTCGGAAACCTCGTCGTCTCGGCCGTGTTGCGGCGCGATTATCCTGTCATCCAGGGTGCCCTCCTGATCGTCGCGGCGCTCTATGTTCTCATCAACTTCCTGATCGACATGCTCTACCTGCTCATCGACCCGCGGGTGCGTTACTGATGGCTGCCGTCAGCTCCCCCGCCCTCATCGAAGCGAGCTTCGTCTCGCGGCTAGTGACCCGCAAGACCGTCATGTTCGGCCTCCTGATCCTCGTGATCGTCGCGGCACTGGCGATCCTGGCGCCGTTGATTGCGCCCTACTCGCCGAGCCGTCTCTCCGTGGTGAACCGGCTCAAGCCGCCGAGCAGTATTTACTGGTTCGGAACGGATGAGTTCGGCCGGGACGTGTTCAGCCGTACCATCTATGCGGGCCGGCTTTCGCTGCTCGTCGGCATCTCGGTCGTGACTTTCGCAGCCGTTTTTGGCGTGACGCTCGGCCTCGTTGCCGGCTTCTTCCGCCGTCTCGACATGCCGATTGCCCGCATCATCGATGCCATGATGGCCTTCCCGGACATTCTCCTGGCGATTGCGCTCGTCGCTGCCCTCGGTCCGTCCCTCATCACCGTCATCGTGGCTCTCGGCATCGTCTACACACCGCGCCTTGCCCGTATCGTACGAGCCTCCACGCTCGTCATCCGTGAACTGCCTTATGTCGAAGCGGCCCGTGCACTGGGAGTGCCGACCTGGCGCATCATGTCCCGGCACGTGCTGCGCAACCTCGTGTCTCCCATTCTCGTGCAGGGCACCTTCATCTTTGCCTATGCCATGCTGGCGGAAGCGGGGCTGTCTTTCCTCGGTCTCGGCGTAAGCCCCGAGGTGCCGACCTGGGGAACGATGATTGCGGCCGGATGGCAATATATCGGACAGGCCGACTGGATGACGCTGTTTCCCGGCATTGCCATCATCCTATCCGTTCTTTCACTTCAAATGGTCGGCGACGGCTTCCGGGATCTTCTCGATCCGCGCCTGAGAAAGGATCTTTGATCTCATGACTTTTCACGCAGAAGCGTCGCCTCTTCTGATCTCGGGCGTGAAGCCAGTCGGCTTCGGCAGAGGCGTGTCTCAGGAAGCCACCGATATTCTGATCGGCGGCGACGGGAAGATTGCCGGCGTCGGCAACTCGCTCCAGGCGCCGGACGGTGCCCGCCGCATCGATGCCAAAGGGGCTTACGTCTCACCCGGCTGGGTCGATCTCCATGCCCATGTCTGGCACGGAGGCACCGATATCTCGATCAAGCCGCAGGTCTGCGGCATCGAGCGGGGCGTGACGACCATCGTGGACGCCGGCTCGGCCGGCGAGGCCAATTTCCACGGCTTCCGCGAGTACATCATCGAACCGGCCAAGGAGCGCATCAAGGCCTTCCTCAATATCGGCTCGATCGGTCTTGTCGCCTGCAACCGCGTCAGCGAGCTGATCGACATGCGGTCCATCGATATAGACCGCACCATTGCCTGCGTCGAAGCCAACCGTGACATCATTATCGGCATCAAGGTGCGGGCGAGCGGCGTGATCGTCGGCGCCTGGGGCATCACGCCCGTGAAGATCGCCAAGAAGGTCGCCAAGATCCTGAAGCTGCCGCTGATGGTGCATGTGGGCGAACCGCCTCCGGTCTTCGACGAGGTTCTCGAGATCCTCGGCCCCGGCGACGTGGTGACCCACTGCTTCAACGGCAAGGCCGCAGCGAACATCATGGAGGACGAGAACCTGTTCCTGCTGGCGCAACGCTGCGCCAAGGACGGGATCCGCCTCGACGTCGGTCATGGCGGCGCATCGTTCTCGTTCAAGGTGGCCGAACTCGCCATTCAGCGCGGCCTCCTGCCCTTCTCGATCTCGACCGACCTGCACGCGCGCTCCCTCGACAATCCTGTCTGGGACATGGGCACGACCATGTCGAAGCTTCTCTCCGTCGGCATGCCGTTCGAGGCCGTCATCGACGCTTCGACACGGGCGCCGATGGAAGTGATCGGTCTCCCGACCGAGAACCTTCTCTCTCCCGGCACAGGGGCCGAGTTCACTGTGTTCGAGGTCAACGACAGCGATCTCCGGATCGTCGATTCCATGGGCTACAACGCGCACCTGCCGCGCCTGATCGAACCCGTCTGGACCATCCTAGGACAGGAGGCCATCAAGGCCAGTCGCTACGTCCCGCCCCAGAAGTCCGCCCTGGAGAGTTCCGCCTGTCCGCATTGCGGGTGGATCAACGCCCGATGACGGAATTGCCCGACGATACCGTGCTCAAGGTCTCGGACCTGCGCACTCACTTCGAGCTCGGCAGCCGTGTCGCCAAGTCGGTCGATGGCGTGAGCTTCGACGTGAAGCGCGGAGAGACGGTCGCGGTCGTCGGTGAGTCCGGCTCGGGCAAATCCGTCACCAGCCTGTCGATCATGCGACTTCTCTCGCCTCCGGGCCGGATCGTCGGAGGCAACATCCTCTACCGCACGAGCCAGGGTCAGGTGATCGACATTGCGGCCCTGCCGCAGAGGAAGATGCGCGCGATCCGCGGCCGGGAGATCGCCATGATCTTTCAGGAGCCGATGACGAGCCTCAACCCTCTTTATACGGTGGGCGACCAGATCGTGGAGATGATCAGGCTTCACGAGCCGCTCTCGTCAGCCGAGGCCCGCCAACGGGCGAAGCGGATGCTGGATCTCGTCGAGATCCCGGCGGCCGACCGAAGGCTCGACGAGTACCCGCATCAGATGTCGGGCGGCATGCGCCAGCGCGTGATGATTGCCCTGGCCCTGTCCTGCAATCCGAACCTTCTGATCGCGGACGAGCCCACGACCGCCCTCGACGTGACCATTCAGGCGCAAATCCTCGATCTGCTGCGCCGTCTGCAGCGCGAAATCGGCATGAGCATCCTGTTCGTCACGCACAATCTCGGCGTGGTGGCGGAGATCGCTCACGACGTCGTGGTCATGTATACGGGCCGCGTGGTCGAGAAGAGCTCGGTCGCCAGCCTCTTCGAGCACCAGAAGCATCCCTATACGCGCGGTCTTCTGGCCTGCATCCCGAACGCATCGCGGGATCGCAACGCCGTCGGCGAGAGGCTTCGCCTCAATCCTATCCCGGGCAATGTGCCCCCTGTGACCGCACTCCCGCCGGGATGCAGCTTCGCCCCACGCTGCCCCTATCGCATCCCGCATTGCGACGAGCCGCCGCCGCTGATGACGGCAGGCCCCTCCCATCTCAGCCGGTGCTGGAGGCATGAAGCCCTATGAGTGCAGAAACTCTCCTGAGCGTCCAGGGGCTCACCAAGCAGTTCCAGACCCGCAACGGCACGGTCAAGGCCGTCGACGGCGTCAGCTTCGACGTGAAGCGCGGCACCATCGTGGGTCTCGTCGGTGAGTCCGGATCGGGCAAGACCACCGCCGGCCGCTGCACCCTCCGCCTCGTCGAGCCTGACGAGGGACGGATCCTTTTCGACGGTGTCGACCTGCGCACTTTGCGGGAACGGGAGATGCGGGACTATCGGAGCCGGCTCCAGATCATTTTCCAGGATCCCTATTCGAGCCTCAATCCCCGCCTTCGCATCGATCAGATCATCGGTGAGGCGCTGGATATCCATCGGCCCGTCAAGGGCAGCGCCCGGCGGGACCGGATCGCAGAACTGCTGCAGAGAGTGGGTCTCAATCCGGATGCCGCGCGCCGCTTCCCGCATGAATTCTCAGGCGGGCAGAGGCAGCGCATCGGCATCGCCCGTGCCCTGGCGGTGGAGCCCGACTTCATCGTGGCGGATGAGCCGGTCTCTGCTCTCGATGTCTCGGTGCAGGCCCAGGTCCTCAACCTGATCCAGGATCTGCAGCAGGATTTCGGCCTGACGATGCTCTTCATCGCTCACGACCTGTCGGTGGTCGAATATCTCTGCGACGAGGTCGTCGTCATGTATCTGGGGCGTGTCATGGAGCGCGGTCCGAGCCGCGAGATCTATGCGATGCCGCGCCACCCCTATACGCAGGCGCTTCTCTCGGCTGCTCCGGTGCCGGACCCGAACGCGAGCCGACAGCGGATCGTTTTGAAAGGCGATATTCCAAGTCCCCTCAATCCGCCATCCGGTTGCGTGTTCCGGACACGCTGCCGTTACGCCGTCGAGGCTTGTGCCGAGATCGTTCCGCCTCTGGAGGACGTCGGCTCGAACCATCACGTCGCCTGCATTCGCCACGGCGACCCTGAAGTTATTTCTCAAGGACTGACATTGTGAACGAAGTTCAATATCTGACTGGGTCGAACCCTTACGAGCGCCTGAAAGAACTGGGCCTCGCGCTGCCGAAACCTCCGAGTCCGATCGCCAACTTCGTGACGCATGTTCAAGAAGGCAACCTTCTGTTCCTGTCGGGACAAGGACCGCAGGAGGCGAATGGCTACCTTCATACCGGCAAGGTCGGCCGCGATGTCGATGTGGACAAGGCCTATGAACACGCCAAGCTGACGGGTATCAATCTGCTCGCCGTCATGCAGGATGCGCTGGGTGACTTGTCCCGCGTGAAACGCGTCGTGAAGCTCCTCGGCATGGTGAACGCGGCACCCGACTTCGGCGAGCATCCCAAGGTGATCAACGGATGCTCCGATCTCATGATGGCCGTTTTCGGAGAGGCCGGGCGCCACGCCCGCTCTGCCGTCGGCTTCGGGTCCCTGCCCAACAACATCACGGTCGAGATCGAAGCCATCATCGCTCTCGCGGAATGAGGCGTTCCTTCATGCCTGGATCAGCGCCAGCCCAACGTTGCCTCGATCCTTTCGGCCGCCTTGCGGACAGCATTGGTGTAGCGGTCACGATCCTGCACGACCCGATGCTCCGGCAGCACAATGGAAATCGTCGCAAGACACTCTCCGGACGGCTGGCAGATCGGCGAAGCGATGCAGGCCACGGAGAAATCCGACTCGTTGATTTGGATCGACAGGCGTTCCCGCAGGGCATTCGCAGAAGCTTCGCAAAGTGCCTCCGGGTTCGTATTGGCACGCCCTGTGGGCGACACCTTCGAGGCGTGCCTGAAGACCTCCAGCCGTTCCTTATCGGGAAGATGCCCGAGAAGAAGGCGGCCCGAGGCCGTCCAGTTCAGGGGCACGCGCGAACCGATCTTCGACGTGATCCGGAAATGCCCGGGTCCGTCCGCCATGGCCATCACGACCATATGGTCTCCGTCCCGCCCGCAGATCTGAATGGTTTCCTCCACCTCACGGCACAGATCCTGCATCTCGTGCGTGGCGACGTTCAGGAAGTCGAGGGATTCGGCATAAGCCAAACCGTAATGATAAAGGCGCGGTCCGAGCCAGACCGTGCCATCGCTGCGCCGTTGCAGAAGTCTCTTCTCGACCAGATCCTCGATGATCACGTAAACCGTCGAGAGTGGCGCCCCGACAGCCTTGGCCACAGCATAGGCACCGACCGGTTTCATTTCCGCCTGGAGGAAATCCAGGATCTGCAAGGCACGATCGATACCGCTGACGCGCGCGCCGCGGCTGCGCTTCTCGGGTGCAGCAGCATTCACGGCTTCAGGAAACTTGGTGTCCACTGGATCTTCTCCCGGATCTTCAGAAACTGCGGCCCGCCGTCAGGACTGGCAGCATCCCCTCGCGCGCTTCCTCAATAATGGAACATACGCCATTCCGGCAACATAAAACATAGAGACAAAGAGCCCCATGACCCAGACAGACATCCGCTCGGACCTTGGCCTCCGCCCCATCATCAACGTATCGGGCACCATGACCTCGCTCGGCGCATCCATCGTCGTGCCCGAAGCGGTCGCCGCTGTCTCGGCGATCCTTCCGCAATTCGTCGAGATCGGCGATCTCCAGAAGAAGGCCAGCCGCGTGATCGCGCGCCTCTGCGGCACCGAAGCCGGCTTCGTGACGGCATCCTGTTCGGCGGGGATTACACTTGCTGTTGCGGGGGCCATGACCGGTTGCGATCTTGCTGCAGTCGAGCGCCTTCCCAATACGGAAGATCTCAAGAACGAAGTGCTGCTCATGACCGGCCACATGGTCAGCTACGGCGCACCGGTCGAGCAGGGCATCCGCCTCGCGGGCGCGAAGGTCGTGCCGGTGGGTCAAGCCACCTCGGCCTATGGCTACCAACTCAATGGCGCCATCAATGAACGGACGGCCGCCGCGGTCTATGTCGTATCGCACCATACGGTGCAGTACGGTCTGATCCCGCTCAAGGAATTCGTCGAGATCTGCCATGCGCGGGGCGTGCCTGTGATCGTGGACGCGGCCTCGGAATACGACCTGACGGGGTTCCTGGCCGCCGGCGCCGACATCGCGCTCTATTCCTCCCATAAATTCCTCGGCGGCCTGACCGGCGGCATCGTGGCCGGCCGCACCGAGCTCGTTCGCGCCACCTACATGCAGAACATGGGCATCGGCCGCGGCATGAAGATCGGCAAAGAGGGCATTCTCGGCACCATCGCCGCTCTCGAAGCCTGGGAGAAGCGGGACCATGCGGCTGTCCGCGAACGCGAGACGCGCTACTTGCAGCTCTGGGAGCAGACTCTTTCCGGTCGTCCCGGCGTGACACCGATCCGCGAGGCGGATCCGACCAACAACCCTCTCGATCGTCTCAAGGTCGCCATCGAGCCCAAGGGAGCCCACATCACAGCCTGGGACCTCGCCGACGCTCTCGCATCGGGGCGCACGCCGATCATCGTTCGCGACCACGAGGTCGAGCACGGCTATTTCTATCTCGACCCGTGCAATCTTCATCCGGGACAGGAAACCGTCGTCGCAGAGCGGCTCGTCGAGGAACTGGAGAAGGCCCGGCAATCCAACGAGATCATTGCGACGCCCCTCGAGGGGCGTCGCAACCGGTCCTCTCAGGCGATCATGCACTGGCCCGACTGATTGGGAGGCAATGGGCCAGCCGTCCAGACCCGACCGGGTCCAGGGACCGGCTGGCCGCTCCTGATATCCCACCGGATTACCGAACTTGTATCCTTTGAGGATGAGGCGGGCTGACAGGCGAAATCAACCGACGAACAAGAGCCGACAGGAGCATCGGATCCGCATCTTAATTTGCGCATCGTTCGTCGCCGAAAACCGGGGCTGCTTTTCGCTGACGCGAACCTCCGGTTCTGCACGATGCGCTCAATGAAGATCCGCTCACGTTACCAATGCAGAAATTCCGAAGAGGTCTGCCCGGTGCCAGGAGCCGACCTCCGGACCTGTTGTGGACAAGCGTCTGGGCAATCTCCGCCCTTTCCCATGAACAGGTGAAGGTATTCTCGGCCTTCGGCAATACGACGCATCGATCGGCAAGGCCCAGAAAAGCTAGCTCGATTAATCCTAGAGCAGGTGATTTGGCTTCAGGTAGAAATGACATTCGGATCCTTTCCATGACGAACATCCAACTTCCTGACGTCAGCGTCACGATGGCGCTGGTGGCCAGCTTACAGGCGAACCTGCCAGACTTCGGCCGCATCGTCGATCAGTTCGGGCATCCGGCCCCCGCCTTGCGACAGCTCGGTCTCGTTCATTGGGAGAATGGACGGTTCGACACAGCCGCTCGGACGTTTGAAGCCGCACTCTCTCTCAGGCCTGAAGATCCTGACCTCTGGCGCGATCTGGCAAGCGTCTACAGCGCTTCGGATCGCGACGAGCAGGCGCTGGCGGCGATACGGAAGTCCCTGGAAGTCAATCCGCACAGCGCTCAATCCTGGCAGACCCTCGCCAGTGTGGCAGACCGGCTGGACGACGTTGAGGCGGCCGAAGGCGCCTACCGCCGCACGATCGCTCTGAATCCGAAAGCCGCCGCTGCCCATCTCGGGCTTGGCCTGCTGTTGTTCCGGCGCAAGAGCTATGCAGAGGCCCTGGCTGCCGTGCGGATGTCCGTTGATCTTGACCCCGTCAACGGCTTGGCTCATTTCGCTCTCGGCCACCTGTCCTTGATCGCATCCGATTTCGCGGGTTGCGCGAGAGCGTTCGACGAAGCCGCTCGACTGACCCTGCCGCTCGATCCGCCAACCCGGCAGAAGCGGGCGCGGGCTTTGACGTTTCAGGCCATGATCGAAGGCCGCGTCCAAGAAGCCCTTCAAAACTACGGCCAGATTGCGGGCGAGGATCGTGAGGATCTCGATGTCATCGTGCGAGATGCCTTTTCCGTTCTCAGCGCCTCCGGTCACCTCGAAGCGGCCGCCGAAATTGGCCGGATGCGGCTTGCCGAGAAGCCGGACGATCCAGTCCGGCGTTATCTGCTCGACGCCGTCCTCGGGCGGTCCATGACGGCCGCTCCCACGGAATATATCGAACGCTATTTTGATCAGTTCGCTCCCCGGTTCGACAGCAAACTGCTCGAGACGCTTCAATACAATGCCCCGAGCCGGATGGCGAAGCTTGTGGCCGGGCACCGGACCGACTTCAAGCAAATGCTCGACCTGGGCTGTGGCACCGGACTTGCAGCCGGGGAATTGCTGCCGTTCGGCCAGCCCCTGATCGGGGTCGATCTGTCCTCGGGCATGCTGGCGGAAGCGGCAAAGCGAGGGGGATACACGGAACTCGTCAAGTCGGAGGCAATTGCCTATCTCGAGACGACACCAAACCGCTTCGATCTCATCTTTGCGGCGGATTCGCTGATCTATTTTGGCGAACTCGGGCCGCTTATGCGGGCCGTTGCCGAGGCCATGGTACAAGGGGGGCTGTTCGCCTTAAGCATTGAGGTTGCAGCACGGGAAGGTTTTACGCTGCAACCCTCCGGTCGCTTTGCTCACTCTCTTGACTACCTCAAGGCGATGGCCGCCGATTTCGTCATTATGGAAGCCGTGGAAGGCAACATTCGGCTTGAGGCAGGGCGGCCGGTGTCCGGTCTCTACGTCCTCATGGAGAGACGCTGACGAAGCATGGAATGGACGTCATTGAGCAGAAACAGCATTGGCACCTGGGGAGAGACACCTAACGCCCTTTGGCAAGGCGCTGGTTGATCTACGCCTGCGCCGCTTCCAAGTCGACGAAGGTGGGGTGGCTCGGTCCTTCCAGCGGGCCAAAACCCGCTTCCAGGAACCATTGGCCGGGAGCAATCTCATTCCTCTCGGAAAGATGGGTCAGCACCGCCACGAGCCGCTGCCCCTTGCCAAAGACCAGCATGCCCTCTTCATCGCTGCCGGTTGCAACGCGCACCGGCTGAAGCGTGAGGCTCATTTAGAGGCTGGTGAGCAATTATCTTTCCTTTCGCGTGAGGCGACGCAGCAGGATGCGGCTCATGGCGAGATAGAGCAGCATTTCACCGGTCTCGACCAAGCGTTCGTAGTCCTTGGCGAGCCGCCGGTTGGTGGTGAGCCAACCGATGGTCCGCTCGACAACCCACCTGCGTGCGAGCACCTGGAAGCCACTCGGTCGCGTCGGCGGCTCCGCGTCAGCCCGCATCCAGGTTCCGCCGCTCCACCAATGCTGCGGGATGGATAATCTCCAGCTCAGGGCCTTCTGGAGCCAGTCCTTCAGCCCACGATAAGCCGTGTCGGCCCACATCAACTCAATGGCCGGAAACAGATTCTGCAGACCCTCCAGCAGGAGTTCGGCTCCGGCGCGGTCATGGAGGT
>NZ_VOSK01000340.1 GCF_009296175.1 Microvirga tunisiensis
TCGTAGTACTTCAGGTCGAGGTCGAGATAGGGGTGGATCAGCTTCTCTTTGATGAAGTGCCAGATAATGCGGGTCATCTCGTCGCCGTCGAGCTCGACAACCGGGTTGGCAACCTTGATCTTCGCCACTTGCGGCTCCTGACTGAATTGAACGCTAGCGGTTGATCCGCCGCAAAATTGCACCGCAGCGCAAGTGAATGCGCTGCGGTGTTGTTAGAGAACCCTTCACCCGCATCACGCCTGCGGGCTATTCGGGTCAGACGACGACGACCTCGATCTTCCCGATGCCCTCGACGAAGCCTTCGAGGACATCGCCTCGCACAACCGCGCCGACCCCGGCCGGCGTGCCAGTCATGATGACGTCGCCCGGCTGCAGAGTGAACAGGCCAGAAAGATACGAGATCATCTCCGGCACCTTCCAGATCAGCTGGTTGAGATCACCCTGCTGACGGATCTCTGCATTCACCTTCAGCGTGACCGCGCCGGAGGTCGGGTGGCCGATTTCACTCGCAGGCACCAGCGGGCCACAAGGAGCGGAGGCCTCGAACGCCTTACCGACTTCCCACGGGCGTCCCAGCTTCTTGGCTTCGCCTTGGAGATCGCGTCGGGTCATATCGAGGCCAACGCCGTAGCCGAAGACGTGATCGAGCGCCGCTTCCACCGGAATGTCAGTACCACCCTTGCTCAGCGCCACTACCATCTCGATCTCGTGATGCACATCCGAGGTCGCGCTGGGATACGGGAACTTACCGTCGGTGACGATGTTGTCCGGATTTTTCTGGAAGAAGAACGGCGGCTCCTTCGACGGGTCGTGACCCATTTCTATGGCATGCTCGGCGTAGTTGCGGCCGACGCAATAGATCCGATGGATCGGGAAGACCTTGTCACTGCCTTGCACAGGCAACGTGGCAACTGCTGCCGGCTGAACGACGTAGCCGGTCATAGCGAGAGGCGCATTCATCATCTTACTCCTGCGTAATAGTCGACTTTTTTCTCAATGTGTTCAATGGCTGCCGACATCAGCATCGCCGCAGCGAAGAGGATGATCGTCAATGCCCAGAAGTTCTCCATGTCGAAGCTGCGTGAATAGAGTTCAAACAGTTCGCCATAACCAATGATCGCCACCAGAAGCTGGCCGATCACAACACCCTTTACGCCGCGCACGAGGCCGAGTCGGATCCCCGCGAGGATCTCCGGCAGTGCTGCAAGGAGAACGATTTTCCCGTAAAGAGCGAAGGGAGAGGCGCCATAGCAGCGCCCCATCTCGATGAGCGAGTTCGGCACATGCTGAATGCCCGCTCGCGTGTCCAACACGATGATCCACACCGCGAAGAGGAAGACTGTGACGATGACCGTGGTCTCGCCCATGCCGAATAGAATCATCAACACAGGAACAAGCGCAGAAAGCGGCGCGCTGACGAAGATGTTGACCCAGATGCTGAACAGCTCATCCGCGGCCTTGAACCTCCCCATCAACACGCCCAGCGTGACGCCGACAACAATGGCTAGCGCCATGCCGACGGCGAAGCTGTGCAGCGTGATCAGCGCGGCCGCTTGCCATGTGCCGGTCTGTACCATCGTGACGCCGGCCATCAGCACGCTCGAGAGCGGCGGCACCAGGAACATCAGGCCGGACTGCCCGACCAGCTCCCATATCAGACACCAGACCAGAAGGGACGCCATCATCGGCACCCGATATCCATAAAGAGTCATAGCCGCCCTCCTTAGTCCACGTAGTGTTTGAGTCCCTGCCAGATCTCCTCGACGGTATCGAGATAGCCCTGATCGCGGCGAATCGCGTCGGGAGACGCGGTTCGGTCAATCTTGGGCTCGATGATCTGCGCAACGCGACTCGGCCGGCGCGAGAGCAGCACGATACGGTCCGATACGTAGACGGCCTCTTCGATGCTGTGTGTCACGAAGATGAACGTCTTGCGCTGCTTCTCCACGAGTTGCAGCAGATCCTCCTGAAACTTGCGGCGGTTCTGCTCATCCACGGCGGAGAACGGCTCGTCGAGAAGAAGTACTTCCGCATTTACGGCGAAGGCACGGGCAAGACCCACGCGCTGGCGCATGCCGCCCGAGAGTTCGTGCGGATACTTGTCTTCAAATCCGTTGAGGCCGACCTCGGCGATGTAGTGGCGCGCGATGGACTGGCGCTCGACCTTGCCCATACCCTTCAACTCGAGCCCGAAGGCCACATTACGCATCACTGTCGCCCACGGCATGAGGGCAAAGTCCTGGAACACGAAGGCACGCTCCGGACCGGGACCCGTGACGATCTTGCCGTTCACACGCACCTCACCGGAGGTCGGCTCGACCAAACCGGCGATGATCTTGAGCAGGGTCGTCTTGCCGCAGCCGGAAGGACCGAGCAGCGTCGTGAGCTTGCCACGAGGGAAGTCGAGGTCGATCAGGCGCAGAGCTTCGATCTCACCATAGTTCTTGCAGATGCTGCGCACCTCGACTGCGGAATCGTCTTCGACCCGCGGCGTAGCCTGTATGGAAGCAACGGAAACAGACATGTCAGCCTCTCTTCTTTTCAGGGCGCAGCACACGGACCTCGAATGCCTCCAATGCTGTCAGCGTCAGGGTCGAGACCAGGATGATGGAGACCACGGCGGCATACATTTCCGCATAGTTGGCTACGGAGCGATGATAGGTGATGAGGTCACCGATGCCGGTGGGTGTGATCAAGAGTTCGGCCAGAATGACACCAATGAACCCGGCGGCGAGGCCGAGACGCAGTCCGGCAAAGATCACCGGGCTCGCATCAGGAATGATGATCTTGGTGATCTGCTGGAATCTCGTACCTTGGAACGAACGGCACATCGCCACCAGGGATGGGTTGGCGTTCCGGACCGCCTTGTAGCCATTCAGTACGATGACCGGCAGTGCAAGCATGACGACAGCGAGAATCTTGGCCGTCAGACCGATCCCATACACGAAAGTAATGAGCGGAATGAGAGCCGCCATAGGCGCTGATTGCAGGACGATGAAGAGTGGCGCTACGAGCCACTCGGCCTTCCGTGACAGCCCCATTACGATACCGAGCCCTACCCCGACTACTCCTGAAATGACGATGCCGATAATCAGCGGCTGCAGAGTTGAGCCGTAGGCCAGGACCAAGCTGCCATCAAGCAGCATTGTGGCGAAAGCATAAAGTGTATCGAGAAAGGTTGGGAAGGCATAGCTGATCGGCACACGTCCGGCGATTTCCCAGATGAGGAAGAAGAGCCCGAGTGAAACCATCCTCGTCGCGATCGGATGGCTCGTGAACAGGCGACCGAGGCTCAAGCCCCAGCCGACCGGCGGATGGACGGCCCGCACGGGGCCGTTCACTTGAGAGGAGGCCATCATTCCGGCACCTTACTTGGAGCCGAGTTTGGCCAGGACGCGATCCAGCGGGCGGGTGTCCCAGAAGTCCTCAACCTTCAGGCTTGCGGGCTCACCCGTGAGTTGGCCTGAGAGCGTATAGAAGGCGAAGTCGTCCTTCGCCGCTGCAGCGCCGCCGCCATTAAGCGGGAAGGCCTTGCCCTTCGCGAGTTCCTCGAAATAAGGCCCGATGTCGCCCGCTTGCGCGGCAGGCAGGTCGGGCAGCAGCTTGTACTTGGCGCGCCACTCGGAAACCAAAGCAGGATTGGCCGTCACTTCGCGCCAGGTGGTGAGAATGGCCTCGACGATCTTGTCAACATCCGCCGCATTCTTTTCGAGGAAGTTTGTGTTGGCGAACAGAGCTTCGTCCGTCGCATTCACGCCTTCGAGCGGCAGGATAACAAATTTGCCGGGGGCCTGCTGTTCGAGCAGACGGCGACCGGACGAGTCGACGATTGTGGCTTTCACATTACCCTGAAGCAGAGCACCCGTACGGACTTCGGCGCCCGGGATGTAGCTGATCTTAGAGAACTTGATGCCCTGCCGCTGCTCCATCAGCTTCATGATGGCCTCGGTCCCGGAGCCACGCGAGTGGACGGCGACTTCCTGCCCGTTCAGGTCTTTCCAGTTCTTGTAGAACTCGCCGTTGACGGCCGGGTAGAAGCGCAGCGTCGAAAGCTGCATGAACATGCGGATCGGCGCCTTGACCTTCTGAACGAGTGCATAGGGGCCGCCAACACCGATGTCGGCTTGGCCACCGACCACCGCTTGCGCGGCAATGTCCTCGGATTTCAGGTAGGTCATTTCGATATCGACACCCTTTTCCTTGGCACGCTCGAAGGCCGCCAAGAGATGCAGGGATTCCACGCTGGGGATGTCGCCATAAACCACACGAACCTTGGCCGCTTCCGCCGCGTTCGACGCTATCAGGGCCACACCAACTGCGAGTGCTGCAGCGCTCGCCGTTAGCGATACCAAGCCTTTGAACATTTCCATCTCCCATAAGTTCGGCGGTTAGCCCACCTTTGTTATTAGCCGCGCTATGAGCAACCAATGCCCTATTGGTCGCAATTGGCTCAAGGTGTGTCAAGCTATTTTTCGGTTGACTATATTGCGTTGGCGGATAAAAGATCCAACCAATTCAGTATTGGTTGAGATCACTAGATGCAGATGTACAGCGAGGCAGGAACTAATCGGACCATTGTCACCCAGTTGCGAGCGTACCTCGCGCAAGCGGAGCTATCCGAGGACGGCCGATTGCCGCCAGAGCGGGATTTGGCCACGGCTCTTGGTGTTACTCGGACGGAACTGAGAAAGGCTCTTGGGACGCTTGAGGCCGAAGGCCAGATCTGGCGCCATGTCGGCAAAGGCACCTTCATGGGAAATCGGCCGACCGATACGCTTTCAGATATCACTGCACTGGCGAAGCGAACCAACCCGGCTGAACTGATGCGAGCGCGATTTATCATTGAACCTGAGATCGCAAGGGCAGCAGCCCTGACAGCCACACCAATGCACCTTCGTGAGTTGAGGATGTGTCAGGCTCGAACCCGGGAGGCTGCGACATGGCGGCAGTACGAGAACTGGGACACCCGCTTACATCGCACCGTCGCTGAGGCGACACAGAACATACCGCTTCTTGGAATGTTCGACATGCTGAACGCGCTGCGCCGCGCAGTCACATGGGGGCGCCTCCGATCGACTCCTGTTAAGCCAAGTCCCGACCATCACAGCTTTGCCGAACACGAAACGATCATTACGGCCATTGAAAACAGGGATATGAACGGGGCGGCAGCGGCGATGCGTGTCCATTTGCAGAGTGTAGAGCGCAATCTCCTGGCGCGGCAGTCAGATGCGGCAGACTAACTTTGGCGCATAGTGAATTGATCAGCTTTCAGGGATTCACGCCCCCTGCGGTGAAGGACCGCTTCGGGTCTAATTTTCACATTCCTGCGACTCAACAAATGTCGTCTCTTGAGCGCCGAAGCGGACCAAGCACGTTGATCCGTGGAGTGCCGACCGCGGACGTCCAGTCACCACTCAAACGGAAGTTCAGCCATATGGCCAGTCAGCGGTTTTGCTGGTCAGTCGTTTTGCCTCTCTTCCAAAGATCTATCTGCCGAACGACTTGACCAATATCCAGCTAGGCTGGTCCCATCTCGAGCGCCCCAGCCCTGCTGACTTGCTTCATCGTAAACCGAGAGAGCTCGCTCGGTGACCGGAAGGGAGAATCCACGCTCCTCACCCTCCACTAGCATCGTCCGCAGATCCTTCCGGAAGGAATCTACGTCGAAGGTCACGGGCTGAGGATCGTCTCCGCGCATTCCCTTGGCAATCATGGCTCCGCGCGTTTTGAGAATGTTGGCGCCGCCGGATGTGTCCGAGAACAGATCGACGATCCGCTCTGGCTCGATGCCAAGATGGCGGCAGAGCGAATAAGCCTCGCCAAGCGCTTGGTAATAGACCACCAGCGGCAGGTTGACGGCGAGTTTCAGGCTCGCCCCCGATCCAACCGGGCCTGCATGTTCGATCCGGCGGCATAGCTGCTCAAGGACCGGTCGCGCCCGGGCAACATCGTCGGGGGATCCACCGACGAGACCTATCAGCCTCCCTTCGCGGGCCGGGCCGGTGGCGCCGCTCACCGGACATTCCACATAGCCTCCGCCTATCGCGGCAATCCGCTCGGCCAAGGCCCGTTGGGTTTTAGGCTGGACCGTGCTCATTTCAATGAACAGCTTACCATTCACTTCCGCGGCCAGAATGCCTTGGTCGCCGCCGAATACAGCTTCTAGGGCACTTGCATCCAAGAGGCAGGTGATGATCACCTCCGACTCGTTGACGACTGCAACTGGCGTGTCCCCTAGAGCGCGTTGACATTCATTTGGTCCAGATGAACGCGCTGACGAGGCAAAGGATTGACATAAACGCCCGTGGGGTCTGTTCGTAGCGCGTGGCGATGCGTCTGAAGTGCTTGATTTTCAGGAAGAAG
>NZ_VOSK01000341.1 GCF_009296175.1 Microvirga tunisiensis
ACGTCCCGCCACAGGGGGCCGACCCGGTGACGGCAACGGCGCTCGTCCAGACCGATCCGACCGGCGCTTTCGAATGCTCATCGCAACCTCCTCCTTCAGGGTGTTGCGACGACCGTTTGAATCCGTCCTGTTCAGGTTGGTCCGTAAGTACGAAAGCAAGCGAATTATACTGACACGGACGATTCAAGCGGTTCTTTGGGCTACAATCCGGACGTCCTTTGCGACAGGAGCTTGGCGAGACCATAAGACGGCGAGGTCGGCCATGGATGCGGAGCAACAGGTACGCGCAAGCACATAATAACGAAGTACGTAGCGAGAACGTAGCCCTCTGAAACGAGCCCAGGACCGCCACGATCTCTGAAAACAGCATGGGACTTGGTGTCAGCGCCAGAAATCCGAGCACCATTGAAGTGCGCTGCTCCCCGACACCTGCTCCACAATAATGCGTAGTCGTCCGGACGGGATCGAGAGTGTTCGAGGCGTGCTATATTTCCAGTAGGATGCCGGTGGTAAATGAGACGAATCTTACTATTCATCGAGTAGCTAATCCCGAAGCTTTACCCGAAGTGTTGTCGCTCCGCTTAATCTAATCGCGGCAACGGAAGCGGGTCCTATCCTGATCCTATGTTAACCTAGTGAGTGCTGCCGACACATCGCCGGCAACACTGCAAGCTCGTGCAACTTCATGAAGCGCCAGTCAGTCAGCAAGGTCCCTTCCACGGGTCTCGGGAAGCTGCCGCACCGCGATCAATCCAATGACAGCAAGCAAAATAAAGTATGCGGTGAATGCCAGAGGTGACACGTATGCAGTAGACCACGAGCGAAGGTATGGCGCGGTGCTGCCAAACAGGACAGCTCCCATTGATGATGGGATGCTCATCACTTGGGCGCGGACGCGATTTGGGATCAACTCGTTTATGAAAGCAATTTCCGTGGATGCAACCGCTGCCCAAAAGAGCAATCCGATGGTCATCGGAATCGCAATCTGTAGCAGCGAAGGTCCTAGCGCAAGCTGGAGGGGGTACGCGAGGAGGATGACAGAGGCAAAGCCGATCGTATAATTGAACTTTCTTCCAAAACGATCGGACATCATGGCCCAACAAGGCAATGCAAACAGAAATGCAGTTTGCGCTATAAGGGCTGCCCAGTACGCGTCACGAGGATTTGCGCCAATCATTGTGATGGCGTACTCGCTGAAACTGACGGACAATGTATACGCTGCCGTAGCCGTAACAGGCCAGATGAGCAACAGGGCAAGAACGATGCGCCTGTATTTCCAGACATTTCTCCAGTAACCTTGATCTTCAAATTTTGCTTTAGCTTTGGACGCCTCATATGCTGATGACTCTTCCATGCCCCGGCGAAGAACGACAATGAAGAGGCCATACATCGCGCCTACAATGAAAGGAATGCGCCAACCCCATTGATGCATGTCCGCGTCACTAAGAACTGAGGTGAGAACCGCGCCAAAGAGAGTTCCCTGCATTACCCCTAAATTGAGCCCCATCGGGTAAGCGCAGCTTTGAAGGGCACGCCATTTTGGACTGGCCATCTCCGCTGTATAAACGAAGGCTGATATGCTCTCCATTCCATGGGCGACTCCTTGCGCCAGCCGGGCTGCTACCAGTAGAAAGACGGCGGCGATCCCGATCGAATGATAGGTCGGTGCACACGCGATGGCTAAGCTCCCGCAGGCTGCTAGCGCTAGCGCGGCAACCATCACGGGCTTTCGTCCAAAGCGGTCAGCAAGCCTCCCAGCGAGCATTGCCCCCAGAGGTCTCATTACGAAACCCAATGCGAATACAAGGAGCGTGTTCAGGCCCGCCGCTATCGGGTTGTCTTGTGGGAAGAACTGATTAGCGAAGTATGGCGCGAAGGCTGCGAATACGACATAGTCATAGTACTCAAACGAAACACCGAGTACTCCGCGGATAAGCGAGGTCCGCCGCACTCGTTCCGCACGGGTAGCGGTATTCTCGAGGGCATTGCTTCCACGGCGCAACTGTGTGGGTATCACCCGAGGGGCGAAGCCTCCGAGTGTGCTCACGGTCTGATTTGTGCCTTCCATCTTTCCTCCCTATCCTGGATGTCGTGCGTTCGTGCCTAGCGTGGAAGCTGCAACTATTCCTTGCAAGTGCCGAAATAGTTGAAGAAGTGCGTGTGTGACCGCCCATGCGCAGTGCGTGCGAATTCCGAACATGGACCGGGTAGATCCAGAGTGATGCCACGGCTCGGCAGTATGCTGTGTTTCCTCACGCCTATTTCCACTAATGCACGGAGTATCCCAATTAGCGAGATTTTGTCAATTGCAAGTGGCCCGACTTGAGAAAATCTGCCCCATCGCGCTGAGCCAGTTGTTCCTGCGGTTATTGCTCGCCCCTCGAGGTGAAAATAGGGGATGGTGCCCACGCGCTGGCAAGGGAACGGCCGCCGTCAGTGCCCGACCGACGCATGCGGGTTAAGCCGGTTAGAATGCATCGATGGCAGAATTGCCTACCTCGGAACATCGCTCCAGCCAAGCCGCTGCACCGCCTGATCCAGGAAGCGCATGTCGATCACGCTGTCGAGGTCAATCGTATGCTGCGCTGACGAGGGCACGAGACCGTTAGTGATGTAGGCTTGTACGCTCTCCTTGCTCACGTAAGGGGTGGAGAACTGCCTGAGGTTGCCGTCCCAAACCTCCTTCCACAGCTCCTTGTCCATCTATTCGTAGCGGGCCTTCTGGAGTGTCTCCCCGGCAGCCCGCGGCTCCTGAATAATATAGCGCATGGCCTTGACGTCTGCGCGCACGAGTGCCGCGTACAAGTCGGGACCCTTCTCTATGTCCGCATTGCGTACCCCGACCACCTGCCCTGCCATCGGTTTGAATCCAGGAATCTCGTCCCGACCAACGCTGAAGTAGATCATGGCTCCGAACTGTAGCTTCGCCATCTCCGGTGCTGGCGAGGCGGCAGTGAAGCCATCAATGTTGCCGTTGCGCATCGCGGCCAGAGCGCTTGGGGTCGAACCTAGCGGGAGGATCTGGACATCCGCAACCGGATCGAGACCCGCGCTCTTGAATGCCGCGCGGGCTGCGTAGTCGGTGCTGCTGCCCGGAGCCGTGATACCGCAGCGGAAGCCCTTGAAGTTCTGCGCGGCCGCGAGGCGCTCGCGAATTGGCATCCCCTCCGCGACCCAGTGTCTTTCGGCGAACTGCTTGGATATGACAAGGTGCAGAGTCTGATAATTCGCTTGTGCCATGATAATTTTCAGGCCCAAGCCACGCGCGACCGCCACAAGCAGCTCGCCCGGCGGGTTGAGAACGGAGGTGCCCGAACCTGAGATGAGCGCCGTCACGCTTGCGGGGCCGCTCCCGCTCGATACGCGCTCAATGGCGAACCCCTCGTCGTGATAGAAGCCGAGGGCCTCAGCGAGGTAGCTGGGAGCCCACGCGACCAAAGCTGTATTTGTTGCATGTATAATCGTCACCTTCCGTTCGGGAGCCGCTATCGACAGCACTCGGCAGTGCGAGGCTGGAAACCGCATCTCCGGAGCAGGCAATGAAGCCGCGCCTAGTCGTGCTGCCCAACGTAATGCTCATCATGTCTTTCCTATCACGACCATGAATCGGAGAAGTTGACCTCCGCTAGCCAGCCTGCCCGACTCAGCGCTCTAGCGCGACGGAGAGCCAGTCATTGTTCTGCTTAGCCTCGCACTGATCTAAGACCGTGCAAAGTTCCCAGGCGAGCCACTTCCACTTAGTGCCGTATATTGAGATAAATTACAACCCGTCCGAACGAATATAGAGACGGGTGGTGTTTCGGCGCAAAGGCCGCGTGCCCCGACCTGCATTACCTGGGCAGGGAGATCCGTCACCGACCTTTCGACCCAGAACATCTAGAAAGCTCAAAGGATCTCGAGCGTCAATCCGTCCGCTAGGGCGGCGTTCGTCTCTAGGGGCCTTTGTGGCAAGGATCATCTTGATGAGCGCATAGGGTTGATATCGCCAAGTCCCAACGAGGCCAGCGTCTGGAACGTTACTGAGAGACTCTGCTTTGGAACAAGCCTGCCAGGTAAGCAGGTCACGCGGGCACCTCGCACAAGACTATCTAGTTGCTCGGGCTATGCTCCGTCACAGCTTCCACGTGTGCGCAACCAGACGCGCACGCATTGCAACCCAGAAGAGTGCCAACAAATCTCACCCATTGACATAAATTGCGTTTCGGCTCACTATTGGAAGGCAAAGTGTACAGCTGAGACGCGTTTGCAATGGGGATCGTTCGAACAATCTGGCGCTCCGTGAGTGCCAAGGTAGAGCTGTCCAAGAACCAGAAAATACAAAGTATAGGAGGAGGTTCATGGCGCCAATACTGGAATTTCGGAGCGTTTCGAAGGTTTTTTTCAAGGGCGATACGCGCATCCATGCCTTGAGGAATGTTTCCACAGAGGTAGAGCAGGGCGAACTCTTGGCAATCGTCGGCCCTAGTGGCTGTGGAAAATCTACTCTCTTAAACCTTGCAGCTGGTCTAATGGAGCCTGGCCTCGGTGAGGTGTACTATGACGGCAAACCGATTTCAGGCGTCAACTCTCACGTCAGCTACGTCACCCAGCGAGACAACTTGCTACCTTGGCGAACAGTTGAAGACAATGTGCTCTTGCCTTTTGAACTCAAAACGCGCTCGCGCATGCCAGTCGGCGAGCGGAAGGAACGGGCACAGAAATATATTGATGTCGTCGGTCTCAAGGGCTTCGAGAAACACTATCCAGCCGAACTTTCCGGTGGTATGCGCAAACGCGCGCAACTTGCGCGTTCACTTGTTTACGAGCCTGATACACTTCTGATGGACGAGCCCTTTGGCGCTCTGGATGCACAGTTGCGGTTGGTGCTGCAAGCCGAACTTCTTAAGACTTGGGAGGGCTCGGGCAAGACACTTATATTTGTGACGCACGATCTAACAGAAGCCATTTCACTGGCTGACAGAGTCATCGTGATGTCAACTCGGCCGGGGCGAATTCGCATAATAGAGCGTATCGAGCTGCCGCGCCCTCGCGACGTTTTCAGTATCCGGTTTCTCCCGGAATTCGGTCAGTACTTTGAGCGGCTGTGGGCTTCTCTCAAGGAAGATATGCATCAGGGAGCCGATGTCTAATGAGCAATATTGAGATGACTTCAGGTCGCGCTACAGACATTGGGCTTGCTCTCGATGAGGATCAGGTCTTTACCGTCGATCCAAGCATCAAGGCACGGCGGCGCGAAGCTATCATTGTCATTGCCTCCCGCGTAATCCTCGCTGTTCTCGTGCTCTCCGCTTGGGAATGGGTTAGTGGGCGCTGGATCTCTGATTTCTGGATCAGCAGTCCGTCGCGAATCGTCGTTGCATTCGTGAAGCTTTTGTCAAGCGGTAGCTTGGTGGCGAATATATCCGTCACGATGCTTGAGGCTGTTGTGGGATTCGCTATTGGTGTAGTAGCCGGCATGACGATGGGCGTGATATGCGGCGCCAACCGCCTCATTGCCAGGATTCTAGATCCATACCTCGTGGGATTTTACTCGCTACCACGCATTGCGCTGATTCCACTGTTTATCCTTTGGTTCGGCATCGGCCTTCAGACGAAGGTAATCTACACTGCGTTACTCGTCTTCTTTCCGGTTTTCATGAACACGCTGAGTGGCGTTAGGGACGTAAGCCAAGATCTTATCGACGTAATCCGGGTGATGGGTGCTTCGCGTGCCGACACCGTTAAAAAGATCCTAATACCTTCAGCACTTGCGTGGCTCTTCGCTGGTCTGCGGATCTCAGTGCCATATGCCCTTGTCGGGGCCATCGTCGCTGAGATGTTCACCTCAAACGTTGGGCTCGGGTATATGATCTCGTTCTACGCTAACCAGTTTGACACCGCGAGCTTGTTCGCAACTCTTGCTATCACGACCGCACTGGGCCTCCTCGTAAACGCAATAGTCGGTCAAATCGAAAAGCACTTGCTTCGCTGGAAGCCGGCAACGCTGTGAAACAGAAGTGCCCCATGTCGAGGTTAGCGTAACAGCTGATACGGAGATCTGCGTGAGGAGCGTGTCCGAAAGATCCTGCTATCCAAGCTAGTTATGAAAGCACCGCAAGGGGCCGCGGAGGGTTGCTCGCTTCTAGCAGACATCGCTAACCCCAAGTGCAGGGAGAAAATGGCAGGTACATGATCAACGGCTAAAAGAGCTTTCCTCGCTCGGGTAGGCGTTCCGCGAACCTTTCAATTACCCACATTTTTGGGCTGATCGGCCGCGCTTGCCTGACCGACACCCGTCGTGATTCCTTATCGAGCACCTCATCGTCTGCGACAGGTGTCTCATGGGCCGGGTTTTCTCTTTTCTCTC
>NZ_VOSK01000342.1 GCF_009296175.1 Microvirga tunisiensis
CTCCCCGCGCCGCCAATGCCTTGATAGTCATGCGAGCCTCCTGATCGAGCCGGCTCATGCGCTCCTCCGTGTCGTCCCGTGACACGGTAGGTCGACTTCAACCGGAGGCGACATCTCGTAAATCTGGCCGTCGCCTTACTCACACATTCGCGCGTCGCGCTACAATCTCCTCGTACCTCTGATCGGGAACAGCGAACGGAATGCTCGTACGCCGCTTGAAACCATCAGTGACGTGCTTCTGCATCGGAGGGTGAAAGACTTCGTTCGCAGGCTTTTCCCTGACGCCCATGGGCTCATGGGCACTCTGGCTCGGCTCCCTGATAAGCCGCTGTCCATTCAGGACTATCAAACGCTCGTCGAGCTACATACTCTGCCTGAGCATCGAACACGTGCTGCCGTCCTCCGGCACCTGCCGAATATCCCCGAACACGCCATTCAAACCATTCGGGTGCTCCCCGCCCGCTACGTCTGTCTCCCGGTGCTGAACCGCCTGCGGTCTGTAGAGCAGGCAACGGATTTCGTGCGAGCGGTTGAACTGATCAAGCGCGTCAACATGGGCGTCACAGATGGCAATCTCAGGAAGTCGCTGGACGCCTTACGACCCGGAACCCCACTTCGCAACTGGATAACGCGCTGGTTAGAGAAGGCGACCAACTTTTGGGTGCCAGTTCCGTTCGTTGACCCGTCAGAGATGATCCTGCTCCAAAGTGCTGACGCTATGCGCGATGCTGCAAAACGGTTTGAAAACTGCCTCGAAGGCAAAATCGTTCAATGTGCGCTTGGGCGGGTGCTCTACGTCGAGTATCTGCCGACGCCCTGCATCATTCAACTTGAAAGCCTTTCTGATGGATGGGTATTCGAATCCGTTCATGGAGTGAAGAACACGTCCGTCGATCCCGCAACGACCCAACTTGTACTCAAGAAGCTGCACGCTTGTGGGGTCCAGATCCCGGCGCGGCACTGGCAGGCAGTCCGCTTCAATCGCGTCGCGAGGCTGGCGCGTGTTCTCGATCCTTTCCGCGATCAGGTAGATTTGATCGACAACGAACTCGCCAGTCTGGACGGAAGAATGTTCGATGCCGCGTGAAATCGTTCGAGATCGGGCCGGAAAGGTGTTGGGATGGTACGAGAGCAATGGGGCTTCAGATAGGATCGATGCTCGTGACGCGGGTGGGCGATGGCTTGGCTACTATGACAAGCGGCTCAATGAGACACGAGATGCAGGCGGTCGCCTCCTCGCGAAGGGCAATGTCCTGCCGAGTCTTGTCTTCCGCCCGTGAGGCCCACCATCCATGACCATCCATCCAAATGCCCCTTCTCGACCATCCAAATCGACCACCGCCGATCCTCAGGATCTTCTGACGTTCCTTCTCACGTCCGAACCTTGCCTGAGACGCCGGGACGCTGAGAAAGAGGTTCTAAAACGATTTGGGTGGTGGAATCCCTGGAAGCCAGGGTGGAGACCTCCGGAGTTCTCATCTCCTGATAAAAGTAGTGAGCGAGAGAGTGATGAAGCTCGAAGAGCCACTTACCAAGCCCGCCGTGAGGAGGCTCTTCGGGAAAGACAGCACCGCGAGCGGCATCAGCGCGAAGAAAAGGCTTGGGCGAGGCAAGAACGCAGCGATAGCTCTGATGAGAGAGACAGAGTAGGCAAAAATCTCTTTGAGGAAGGAGACAGGGCCGTTGATGAGTGGACCTCGAAGGCTGCTCGTTCAAACTATGACGATTTCCTCATCAAGGACCATCACACGGCTGACGATGTGGTGCAGTTCCTCTTAGGTGCTCTTAACCAGATGAGGGAAGAGAGAGATGATGCCATATCGCTCATCTCAACTCTAATCGAGGAACGAGCCCTCGCTCGTGCTCGTGTGTCTGTCCAGGGTGATGCCTGCGAGCAGAGGGACACGCTCTACCGTAAGGTTGGGCTGGCTCATGATTGCCCAGACTTTCTCCTGAAAGCTGCCCGGTTAGCATTCCGGAAGGAGTTCCATCCCGATGGCCAACCAGTGGACTGGCGTATCGATGCCGAACGACGGTTCAAGGAGACAGAGGCGACGTTCGAGGCTATTATGCGTCTACGAAGCCGTTAGCCTTCCCTGCACCCGCTACAACCTTCTTTGCTGTCAGGCTCGGTTTGGCATTGAGGCGGTGACGCATCTCCTTGCCAGTCTTGAAAACGGGGACAACCTTTTCAGAGACGGAGACCGCTTTACCCGTGCGCGGATTGCGTCCCGTGCGGGCGTCTCGCTTCTTGACACCAAACGTGCCGAAGCCACGAAGCTCTGCCCTGCCGCCTTGTGCAAGAGCATCAGTGATAGTGTCGAGGATGGCGTTCACGACCATCTCGATGTCACGCTGATACAAATGTGGGTTCTGCTCAGCGAGCTTCTGGACCAATTCAGATTTAATCATGCCTGCCGTAAGTGCCTGCTAACACGGAATTATTAGCAAAATGGGAGAGTACCATCAGACCGTCAAGCAACGGTCCAGGAAGAATGAATAGGTGCTCGCGGGCACCCGCTACTCAAGATCCGTACAGACAATGTGGATTGCGGAGCTAAAACCCGAATCTGCCTCGAAAGCTCGCTCGTCGTCCGTATCATAGAACCGCACGGCGAGAAGGTTGGTTCGGGTAATGCGACTTCCCAGATTGTTCTCCGAAATGTACGCCTCGACGGCTCTTGTTTCGGCAGGCGAAACCAGCGCGGTTTCATCCTGGAATACGGTCGCTTCGTAAAACCAGAATTTGAACGCGACGAGCGCTGCGTCGTCGAGAAAACTGATTGCAATGATCGGATTGGGCGCAGCCTCGCACTGTCTGAGCTTGCGATCTGAAATAATAGTGAGGGCTTGTTCGTAAGTACATCTATCGTAAAGAGTGATCTTAGGGGGTGAAATTTTCATGAAATCCTTTCATATCAAAACTGGCATTGGCTCGATGTAAACCGTAGATGCTCGTTCTTGGACCGATGATCTTGTCTTTGTTGCTTTGCGACGAGGCCAAACAGCCAACTTCAACGGCTGATATCTTGCCTTCGACGTGGGCATAGTTGCGATCATTCCCGGTTGGACAACGGCATAAATCGTGTCCCGCAGGGTGGCGGGATCAATAGGCCGAAGGGTCGTTGGCCAACGCGAGAAGGCTGCCAGGAAATCGACGGGAGCCACGGCCCCAAGAAACACGACGCCGCGCAGCTTTTGATCAGAACCCAACCATACTATCAGCCCGCAGTGCCGCCACCATCGGCTTGATCGACGGCGATAGTCGATCACATTGCGTGCCTCTACGCGCCATGACCAGAAATCAGCCGGGCTTGAAGGCGCAATGTCGATCTCGACGGCACGTAGGCTGTGGTTGCCTACGGCGTGGATGCGCTGGGCAATGCGTTTCACGTAACGCCGGGAACAGGGTGCGCAGTGGATCTGTCCACATCGATTAGCAGAGCAGCATTTTGGTCGCATCTGGTATTTATCCAGATGCGGTAGAACAGGTAGGACCCTTAGGGTGCTGGTTCACACTTCAACTACGTAGCAAGTTGCTGGTCACCAAGGAGCCTGTAGACGCTGGCACGACCGATCCCAAGGCGCTTGGAAATTTCTGATGCACCAAGACCTTGGTCCCGAAGCTCCCGCACCATTGCAGGATCTATGGTGGCAGGCCGTCCCTGATACGTGCGCTCATTCTTTGGCTTGGCCCTGTCGGCAGCTTTTTTAGCCGCGATCCCATCAAGTTGGCGTTCACGACGTAGCCGGGTCTCGAATTCCGAGAAGGCCATAAGGAGGTTCAGAAACAGGTCGGACGTAGGCGATCCATCGAGAATTACGCCTGCTTGATCCACGGCGCGGAAACGTACGCCCTTAGATTTCCACTCAGTGATGATCCGCTGAAAATCGGCCATTGACCTCGCGCATCTATCAATGCGGGTACATATTACCTCGTCGCCGTCGCGGACGAACTGCATGAGGGCCTGAAACTCGGAGCGCCCGTCCAGTGTCGTCCCGCTCTTCTTCTCGGCGAAAATCCGCTCTGCACCGGCTTCCTTAAGTTTGGCGAGTTGCACTTCGAGACTCTGGTCGTCAGAACTCACCCGTGCATATCCGATGATAGCCATGCTCGCCGCCTATTTGTCTCGTATGGGTCTTAGAGAGACATAAGCAGGTGTCTCATAACTGTCAAGCTTACCCAAAAAAGACACTGGCAGCGCAAGGGGATGTCTCAAAATTTGCTGTATCGTCTGGGTTCACCCTAATGAACCATCTTCCTGAGAATAACCGAGGGCCATCCCTGGTCGCGCGGCATCAAACATGTAAAAAGCGGATCATAAAAATGGGGGCACCTACGTGCATTGGGTCAAACCGGCATTTAGCAGATCGCAAGTTGATCGAGCAGGAAAATTCCTCGCTACTGGCGTAGAGCCAAGTCCTGAGACTTCGCAGGCACTAGAGGTCGTGAATAATTGGCGGGCAGCCCATGCTTTCCCACTGAATACAATGCACATCTCTTTGCGCCGCCTCGCAACCGAGGCTGATCCAGACGCGCTCACCGCCCAGCGACTGAAACGTGTAGAATCAATCCTTCGTAAGTTGCAGCGTAACACGCAGATGAGCCTTTGCCGCATGCAAGATATCGGGGGCTGTCGTGCAGTCGTACGCACGGTGGCGGATGTCTACAAGATTAGGGAAAGCTACCGACGTTCCCGCATTAAACATCATCTCGCTAACGAGAAAGATTACATCCAGCAACCAAAAATTTCTGGATATAGAGGTATTCATCTGGTCTATAAGTACAATAGTGACCGGACAGAAACGTATAACAATCAGCAGATCGAGTTGCAGATTCGTTCTGCGATCCAGCACTATTGGGCAACGGCGGTTGAAACGGTTGGAACATTCTTAGATCAATCTTTGAAATCGAGCGAAGGCTCCGAAGAGTGGCTTCGCTTCTTCTCGTACACAAGTTCCTTGTTTGCTCACAAGGAAGGGACGCCTCCGCTCGCGAACGCCCCGAATAAATCAGACCTGATCGTAGCGATCAGAGCAATGGCAGATCAGCTTCGCGTACGGGATACGCTGACCGTGTACCGAAACACCTTGATGATCACGGAGGATCATGAATACCGACGAGCGCACTACTTCCTGCTTCTCTTGGAGCCCGAAGCAGGTAGGCTTGAGGTTCGGAGCTATCGGTCGAGCGAGATCACGAGAGCAGCCGAAGAGTATCTCGAAGTCGAATCGGAGCTAACTAAGAAGCCTGGGGCACAGGCGGTCTTGGTTTCTGTTGAGCACCTTGATTCCCTTCGGCGAGCCTTTCCCAACTACTTCCTCGATACGGAGTCGTTCCTTGGCGAACTTGATGATGTCCTCGGATAGTGACCAATAATCTATGGGTTGAATTCTAACGCTTCGCATCCACGCCATACCAGCACTTCGGTAGGCTCCGGCACTGAGGAGTGGCAGTGCCCATCCTCCGGCAGATGGTGCCTCCGTTCGAGTAAGAGCCTTCGACCATTTCCGTCATGGTTGGCTCGGCCACGTACCGGCTATAAGTTCGCGAACCACGTTCGAGAAGAGGTAGGGCTGTAGCGTTTGAAGTGCTGCCGGACTGATGGTCAGGCCATACTCTGGCTCTGACTTCTTGCCCTCGTAATCTCGATCAGCGAAGGGCGGATTTGGGGTGCGCCAAGCCAGTGAGGGGATTAGATAGAGGTCAGCCTCTGCTCCTTCCGCCAAGTGGACGAGGGCAAGGAATGAATCTGGCCGAATAGCGAAGTGGCGCTTTCTCATGAAGATGTAGCCGGACTTTGCCGCTCGGATCGTCTTCACCTGAACTTCAAGGTATCGCGGTGGATCATTCGGGATGCGGATGAGCGCATCGATTGCACGATCATCCACTTCAGGGGAGTACACATCGAGCCCGGCTCGCACGAAGGCCATCTTGGCGAAATACTCGCCCCATTTCCCAAGACGTAGGGTGTCAAGGTGCGCCCAGGTGGGGACCGCGACCGTCGTTCTTACAAGATCCATGTTTCCCCTGTGCCCGTCTTTGAGATCTTCCCGCTATACTGCCTGACCTGCCACTGAAGTTTCATCCAGCCGCTGTTAGAGCCTCGGCAGGTGATACGCCTTCTGGCGCGACAGGAGCAAGGGGCCAGCGCGCGGAGCCTGTCCGTTGCGCAGCGTGATGGTCCCTTGC
>NZ_VOSK01000343.1 GCF_009296175.1 Microvirga tunisiensis
GGTTTTGCTCCACGCTTCCTTCAGACCCCACCTCGCGGTGGCGCCCTTGCGCTTTGCTAACCCTTCGCCGCCATCAGGCTGGGTAGAGGACTTGCACCTCCAAGCTGTCGAACATGCTCGGCACACGAAAAAGGGCGGCTCTGGAGCCGCCCGGTTGCTCGGAAATCAAGCCGCCTGAGGGCGCTTGATGATGTGAGCGCGGCAGGCAGTAATGCCTCTCAGCCGATGATGCGGGCGAGGAGGACGACGATCACTGCACCTATCGTCGCGGTGACGAGGCGATTTGCCGTCTGGTTTCGAATCCCCAGATCAATGCCGAACCGATCCAGAAGAAAGCCGCCAACGAGTGACCCTGCAAGTCCGGTGATCACGAACTGAAGAAGACCAGAGCCGCCAACGAGCCAGCTTGCCAGCCAGCCTGCCACGATACCGACCCCAACCTGGACAGCGATGGCTCGCTTGTCCAGGGCGTTCAGTGCCTCCCGATCAACGCTGATGCGGATCGGCAGCCGAGCGCCGGGTGGCTCAGGTGCCTTGCGCGAACCTCGCCTTTGGCCTGGGTTGGGCTTGGATGTTTTCGCCATGCGCTCGATATGGATGCTCGTGGAGAAACTATCCAGGAGCTACAATGGGAGGACCGTAGACCGACCGGCCTCTCCGATCATCAGGACAGCAAGGGTTGTGGTGACCCCCAGAGGTCTGCCCCTGTGGCCCTATTGCTCGGTGAGTGGACCTTTGCTCCAGCTTTCAGTTTCGCGTTCTCGACCCGGAGCGCATCGACCTTCTCCACATGCTCCCGATTGGCGCGGGTCAGTTCCTTGATCTCACCCTTCAGGTCGGCAATCTCAACTTTGAGTTCCGAGCGCTCGGCAGCAAGGCCATCCTCGTGTTTGGCCTGAGCTTGTAGCTCACGAATCTGCTGCTTCTGATCCGCGACCTTCTCTTGCAGCTTCCTGATCTGCTGCTCAGCTTTCGCGAGCAGTCGCTTCAGGTCCTTTGCCTGTTGCTCGGCCTCACCGGGTTCGGTGAGCTTTCGGTCTGATCCGGTGCGAATCATGATCTGGTGGACCTCTCTTGATCTATGCCTCGAAAAGAACAAACATAGAACATACATCAGGGTCAAGTCACGCTTTGACCTCCTGCATCTTCCTTCGAGCTTGCTGGGAGCCGCCGAGAGGTCGGTTCTGGTAGCCCTAGTGGGGATGGGAGCGGAGAAGCTCCACCTCGTCAGCAGCGCCATCCAGCGATAAAGTCGAAGAGACTGGGAATTTCTCCCAGCAGGCACCATGAATCAGATGTTCCGACCCGCACAGGCCGATCAGCGACCTGCCTTGGAGACCCTCGCGGGCTCGGTCGAGCGCGTCACCTTCCACAATGCGGACAATGGCTTTGCCGTCCTGAAGGTGCATACGCGCGGCAAACGTGACCTCGTAACAATCGTCGGCCACACTCCTTCGGTTTCCGCAGGGGAGTGGATTACCGCCAGCGGTCTATGGATAAGTGATAGAGACCATGGCCTCCAGTTTAAGGCTGAGGTGCTCAAGACCACACCGCCAACTGGGGCAGAGGGGATCGAGAAGTATCTTGCCTCGGGCCAGATGCGCGGCATCGGACCGGCCATGGCTAAGCGGATCGTGTCAGCCTTCGGCGTGGACACGTTCGAGATCATCGAGGCCGCCCCTGAGCGCCTGACCGAGGTTTCTGGGATCGGACCCATGCGCGCCTCCCGCATTGTCTCTGGCTGGGCCGAGCAGAAGGCGGTGCGGGAAATCATGATCTTCCTGCATGCGCACGGCGTTGGAACGGCTAGGGCAGTCCGCATCTTCAAAACCTACGGCTATGAGTCCGTTCAGGTCATGACGGAGGACCCATACCGGTTGGCCAAGGATGTACGCGGTATCGGCTTCCGGACAGCCGATGCCATTGCCGCCAAGCTCGGGATGGAGAAGACCGCTCCCCAACGCATCCGGGCAGGCATTTCGTTTGCGCTCCAGACAGCCACCGACGAGGGCCATTGCGCCCTGCCGGTCGAGGCACTTACCCGGCTGGCGGAACAACTGCTTGAGGTGGATGCGGCCTTGATCCGCACGGCCATCTCCGAGGAACTTGCGAAAGGGGAGGTCGTCTCGGACACAATCGGTGACGAGACCTGCCTGTTCCTCAAGGGGCTGCATCTGGCCGAGCAGGCCATCGCCTCCCGCCTCGCTGAGCGCGGGTCTGGTCCGCCACCCTGGCCCGAGATTGACCTCGACAAGGCCATCCCCTGGGTGGAGGGCCGCACAGGCAAAACCCTGGCGGCCTCCCAGCGCGAGGCTCTGAAACTGGTGCTCGGCTCCAAGATGGCTGTAGTGACCGGTGGCCCTGGTGTCGGCAAGACGACCCTGCTCGACACCATCCTGCGCCTGCTCGTCGCCAAGGGTGTTCGGGTCGCACTGGCGGCCCCTACAGGGCGTGCGGCTAAACGAATGACGGAGCAGACCGGACTAGAGGCCAAGACCATCCACCGGCTCTTAGAGATTGATCCCAAGCACGGCGGCTTCTCACGCAATGAGGAAAACCCGCTCGACTGCGATCTCCTCGTCGTAGACGAAACCTCGATGGTTGATGTGCCGCTGATGAATGCCCTGACCAAGTCCATACCGCCCCATGCGGGCCTGCTGCTGGTGGGCGACGTGGACCAGTTGCCCTCGGTCGGCTCGGGGCAGGTGCTGGCCGACATCATCGCCTCTGAGCGCATCCCGGTCGCCCGTCTGACCGAAGTCTTCCGGCAGGCGGCAGAAAGCCGGATTGTGGTCAACGCCCATCGCATCAACAAGGGCCAGATGCCCGAGCCGCCGAAGGCTGGGGAAGAAAGCGACTTCTACTTCGTCGAGATCAACGATCCCGAGGAGGGCGTGCCAAAGATCATCCAGATGATCAAGGAACGGATGCCGCGCCGGTTCGGGCTTGATCCGATGAAGGATGTGCAGGTGCTCTGCCCGATGAACCGGGGCGTGCTGGGCGCTCGCAACCTCAACATCCAGCTTCAGGAAGTGCTCAATCCCAATCCACCTGCCAGGGTGGAGCGGTTTGGCTGGCGCTTCTCGCCCGGTGACCGGGTGATGGAAACCCAGAACGACTATGACCGGGAGGTGTTCAATGGCGACCTCGGCATGGTCGTCCGGATCGACGACGAGGAGGGGGCGCTGATCGCCTCGTTCGACGGGCGGGAGGTGTCCTATCCGTTCGGTGAACTCGACACCCTAGTACCCGCGTACGCTACCACGATCCACAAGTCACAGGGCTCGGAGTATCCCGCCGTCATCATTCCAGTTGTCACGC
The DNA here is from genome assembly GCF_009296175.1 of Microvirga tunisiensis. Taxonomy (GTDB): domain Bacteria; phylum Pseudomonadota; class Alphaproteobacteria; order Rhizobiales; family Beijerinckiaceae; genus Microvirga; species Microvirga tunisiensis. The sequence goes on from NZ_VOSK01000343.1 coordinate 3,322, forward strand.
AGCACTTCACGATGCTGGCCCGCAACCTGCTCTATACCGGTGTGACGCGAGGGAAACGGCTTGTCGTGCTGGTCGGGCAGAAGAAGGCTGTGGCGATGGCCGTGCGCGGTGGGAACATGAAGCGCCGCTGGACGAAACTGCGGGAGTGGTTGTCAGTAGCTTGAGAGAGGGCCGGGTAACAGCAAACTCGTGAAAGATGAGTCTCCGCTGTGCTCCCAAACTGAACCGAACCAGCGATGCTATAATCGCAGTGTGAGAAAGGCGCTGCCTCGGTCCTTGAACCCAAGGCGTCGATAAAAGACCTCTGCGCGATTTCCTGCCATCACCTCAAGATGAACAGCAGCAAATCCCGCCTCCCGTGCGAAGCCAATCAGCGCATCCATGACGGAGTGCCCGAGACCGTGGCCCCGTTCGGACGGGATGATGTAAAAGTCGTCCAGGAACACGTCACGCCAGCCTAGTTCGACCGAGTAGCCAAAGCACAGCACGGCATAGCCGATCACTCCGGAAGTACCCTCGATCTTGAACACGAGGCCGTGGGTCTGGTCCGTTAAAAGGTGCCCGAGGGCACGCTCGCCTTGGTCGCTGAGGGGATGACCGTCTTCTGCATGGAAAGCACGCGCGAAGCTGAGGATGGCAGCCTCGTCCGCTCGATCAGCAATGGTGAGACGGCGACCAGAGGCGTCCAGCACTGGTGGATGTGATGTGCTCATGACGACATCATCTCACTAATGGATTGGCATTGGAATGCTCAGGTTGAACTTGGGATAGGAGACCCAGTATAGGACTCTCCGGTGCAGTTTACGTGGAGTAGGTGTGGGCGTCCTGGTAGAGGTCGCAATCGGCTCGTGAGCGACTGGGAATACCATGGAAGGTCGTCTGGGCCAGAACCGGCTCGAAAGTGTCTTCTTGATACTCTCTTGAGACCCGCCATGCCCACGGGCGCGAGCCTCTCGTGCAATGCTTACTGCGCGTCACCAGTGTATAACCATGGCTGCGATGTGCCAGGACCTGAGTCCTCTGCATTGTTGTCCAGGCTCCGTCAGACCCTTGGCATGGCCTAGACATCGAGTTCACCGAAGCGATCGCGCAACTTCTTCACGTCGGCGTATTCGGACAAAGGGTCGGAAACGCTGGCGAGCTTTGATAAGGAGGGGATTAACCGAGCATGGAGTCCTGCCCTCGATCCACTGGAGGAACGATTCCAGAAAAACGGTCACGACAGCCCATATCTTACCTCTAGGCATTGCCATGCACTTTTGCGTTTCCGATGCGTTAATGAAAATTGCCGCAGTGCAGCAGACGCCAAGCGCATGCGAACTGTTATGCCTATGGTGCATGGAACACAGCGAAAGAGACGAATAAGCCGCTAGAATGACGCCTTTCCAGGCAGAAATCGTCTAACGATGTGGCATTCTAGCGAATGTGTCGCACGTGAGGATTGGTGCCACAACGCGGCCTTGGAACATCATGCTGCACCGCACAGTTTGAATGCCATGAAGCTTTCACTCCACGACCTCGTTACCGGCTCTCATCCGGATCAATCGATTGAGGCCCGTTCACTGGCCCCGATCCAGACCCACACCATCAAGTCCGAGACCACCAGAAGGCGACTTTCCTTGGCCCTTCAAGGAGGAGGCTCATTCGGTGCCTTCACGTGGGGCGTTCTCGACCGTCTGCTGGACGAGGATGATCTCGCGCTTGACGCTGTAAGCGGTGCAAGTGCTGGCGCTGTTAACGCGGTTCTTCTTGCTTCAGGTCTCGCTGAGGGAGGTCGAAGCGGTGCAAGGAACAGATTAGACCATTTCTGGAAGCGGGCCAGCGAGGCTGCCCCACGAGCCCAATCTGGTACGGCACTGGCAGTGGCGACTCGCGTCCTGTCCCCTTACCAATTCAACCCTTTCAACGTGAACCCGCTCAAGAGACTATTGGCCGACGAGATTGACTTTGATGCCTTGCGAGCGAAACCAAGTTTGCGCCTGCTGATTGGAGCAACTCGTGTGCGGGATGGCACGCTACACGTCTTCCGAGAGAAAGATGTTACGCTCGATACAGTTCTGGCGTCGGCGTGTCTCCCGGTCATTCATCATGCGGTCACCATTGATGGTGAGGTGTACTGGGATGGCGGTTACTCGGCCAATCCACCACTGATCCCGCTCGTCGCCGCCTCACGATCATCAGAGGCCCTGATTGTGCAAATCATGCCTACTGCTGGTGCAGAGATGCCGACATCCTCATCTGAGATCGTGAAGCGAATGGAACAGATCACCTTCAATAGCTCGCTCATGCGGGATATGGACGCCCTTGCGACTATGTCGAAACTATCTTCCGCTGAAGTGGGAGCATCCCGGCTGTCCCGGAAACTCCAGAAGCTTCGTCTTTATCACATCGCGGCTGAGACCGAGTACCCATTGCTGAGCCAGTCAAGTGCTCTGAACTTGGACTGGGAATTTCTGCTCAAGTTACGGGAGGCGGGGCGCGTGGCAGCGGACCGATGGTTGTCCGGTGAGATGCCGGGTCGGGCAAACTAACCGTTCCTATTCACCAGAGTTTGTTTCGGGGCCTATTTGGTAGCGCGGGCGTGCCGATCCGCTGCGTTTCTTTCACCGCGGCAAGGTCTGGAACGTGGGGAACGCGTTGGCAGGGACGGGATGGGATGACCGGGGCGATGGCAGCCCCGGCGCTCAGGGCGAGGCCGCCCGGGGCTGGGGTGCCAGAGCGCTCGCAAGACGGCGGACGAGATCCGCTTCCGGACAGCACGAGGCAAAGGCCAGTCGGATGCGGCTGGTGGTTTCCTGCACCCGCACGGCGATCTTGAGCAGGCGCAACCGCAGCGTTGCGAACTCCGCCCGGGCGAGAT
>NZ_VOSK01000344.1 GCF_009296175.1 Microvirga tunisiensis
GCTCGCCCGCTTTTGGAGTCCGGATCGGCTTCCGGGCGGATCGAGTTGCCGACCTTAGACATGGAGACACTATGCGCATCTGTGGGATCAATCTGACTCATGACGGGGCGATCGCCCTCGTCGAGGACGGACGTGTGCCGCCCGACCGGGAGGCTGCGCGCTGCAGAGTGCGGCTGCTCGCTACACTCCTCACCTGCAACAAAACCTTGGTTTGTCTTACCGCGCACGCCGAGCGCGCACTTCGCGCGCTGGGCGGACGCATTGAACACATATGGTACGACGGCCCGATGTTAGCCAAAGCGCGTGCAAGCGAGCCATCGTCGATCGAGGTGCGTTCTTCAGATGAGGCGAGCCCATGTCAAGCGTAGCAGTCGGCTTTGCCGGGGTAACGAAGTCATATAGTGGCAAAACTGTTGTCGACGGGCTGTCGTTCACCGTCGCGCCCGGAGAGTGCTTCGGCCTTCTGGGACCGAACGGCGCGGGCAAGAGTACGATTGCACGTATGATCCTTGGCATGACACAGCCTGACGCGGGTAAGATCACGGTGCTCGGAGTGCCAGTGCCGGCGCGGGGTCGCTTGGCACGCAAGGGCATCGGAGTAGTGCCTCAGTTCGACAATCTTGACTCGGAATTCACGGTACGCGAGAACCTGTTGGTGTTCGGGCGCTACTTCGGCATGAGCACACGCGCGATCGCAGCGATCATCCCATCGCTCCTCGAGTTCGCCCGCCTTGCGAACAAGGCAGATGCACGTGTCGCCGACCTATCCGGCGGCATGAGGCGGCGCCTGACGCTGGCACGTGCGCTGATCAACGACCCGCAGCTACTCGTAATGGACGAGCCGACTACCGGCCTCGACCCGCACGCGCGCCACCTGATCTGGGAGCGTCTGCGTTTTCTACTGGCGCGCGGCAAGACGATCATTTTGACTACCCATTTTATGGAAGAGGCTGAGCGGTTGTGCGATCGGCTGTACGTTCTCGAGCATGGGCGCAACATCGCCGAAGGCAGTCCCCATGCGTTGATTGAGGAGCACATCGGGTGCCACGTGATCGAGATCTTCGGCGGTAATCCACAAGAGCTGAGTTCGCTGATCAGGCCACACGTTCAGCGCATCGAGGTGAGCGGCGAGACGCTCTTTTGCTATGCGCCCGATCCGGAGAAGGTGCGCGTGCAACTGCGCGGGCACGCAGGTCTGCGCCTTCTGCAGCGTTTACCTAATCTGGAGGATGTTTTCTTGCGGCTGACCGGGCAAGAGTTGGAGAAGTGAACGATGGGTGGAGGTTTTGCGGCGGTACTACCCGCCAACGCATGGAACTGGGCTGCGGTGTGGCGCCGCAACTATCTGGCATGGAAGAAGGTCGCACTTGCGTCAATTCTCGGTAACCTCGCCGATCCCATGATCTCCCTTTTCGGACTCGGCACTGGCCTCGGAATATTAGTAGGTCGCGTTGAAGGTACCTCGTACATTGCTTTTTTGGCAGCCGGCATGGTCGCGACAAGCGCGATGGTCGCGTCGACCTTCGAAACGATTTATGCCGCTTTCTCTCGTATGCACGAGCGGCGCACCTGGGAAGCAATCCTGTACACACAACTGACTCTCGGCGACATCGTTCTCGGTGAATTGGCGTGGGCAGCCACCAAGGCCCTTTTGGCCGGTACGGCAATTGCGATTCTCGCCGTCGTGCTGGGCTATGCGGCGTGGCCGTCCGTCCTCTACGCGCTGCCAGTCATCGCTCTCACCGGGTTCACCTTTGCGGGCCTAGCGATGATCGTCACTGCGCTTGCGCCCAGTCACGATTACTTCGTGTTCTACCAGACGCTCGTAATCACACCCATGATGTTCCTCTGCGGTGCCGTCTTCCCGATCACCCAATTACCCGGCGCCCTTCAGCAGGTAGGGCGCTTCTTGCCGCTGGCCCATTCGATCGAGCTCATCCGCCCGGCGATGCTTGACCGCGCCGCCGGCAGCATCGCTCTGCACATTGGTGCGCTGTGCGTCTACGCGGTGTTGCCATTCTTCCTATCAGCGGCCCTGTTTCGTCGGCGCCTGATGCGTTGAAAGATTTCTTGATGTTGGTGACGTCCGACTGGCCTTCGCGGCGACCAGCGACAATCCAGCCTAGTTGCGTGGGATGGTCTTGAGCCAAGGCAATGACGCCGGCTTGTTACGATGAATGGAGACTGAAATGCTATGCCTAGGATTGAGCGGCGGACTCGACAAAGTCTATGAAAACCGATTCGAGCTTCCGAACGCCTTTATGCACGATGGCGCCGCGGTGCTCGTCCGAGACGGACAGGTGATAGCCGCCGTAGAAGAGGAACGCCTTAATCGGATCAAACACTCCAACAAGCTTCCATGTCGTTCGATTCAGTACTGTCTTTCAGCGGCGGGGGTTCAGCTCAGCGACATTGATCGTATCGCGGTCTACGCTAGCGAGCCCTATGCCAACGCCATGCTTGAAGGTATGTCCGCTTCCCACCCCGACGTTCTCTCCATTCCATTAGGTGCTAAAGCGGTAATGCAAGACCTGTTAGCGCGTGAGTTCGGTACTGAGTTGGACGGTTCGCGCATTTCATTCGTAAGTCATCATCAGGCGCACGCCGTGAGCGCTTTTGCAATGTCGGGCTTCGAGGAAAGTCTTATTCTGGCGGTAGATGGCTGTGGTGATTTCCTCTCGGGCCTGCTGGCGGTAGGGTCTGGTACAGAAATTACCCAACTCGAGGCTTTCCCGGAGAACAATTCTCTTGGGCTGTTTTATCTCGAGACAATCCGGTATCTCGGCTATGGCATGTTCGATGAGTACAAGGTGATGGGGCTTGCCCCATACGGGGACCCCGCTCCCTATCGCAAACTCTTCGAGCAGCTCTACGAGCTCTCCGCCGAAGGTGGTTACCGTGTTCACCTCGACCGGATCGGTCCGACGTTGCTTCGCAACATCCAGGTCAGGCGGAAGGGAATGCCAGTCACCCAGCAGCATCGAGATGTAAGTGCGTCATTGCAGGAAGCGCTAGAGCGGATGGTGTTTCATATTCTCCGGCATCATCGTGAGACTACCGGTATGAAGCGATTGTGCTTGGCTGGGGGGGTAGCCCACAACTGCACGATGAACGGTAAACTGCTGTATTCGGGGCTTTTCGAAGACATCTTCGTGCAACCGGCATCGCACGACGCTGGCTGCGCATTGGGCGCTGCACTAATGGTGTCAAACGAGCTAGGCCGCCCTGCGCCACGCAAGCGATTGCAGGAGGTCTATTGGGGGCCTGATCTCGGTAACGACCGCGCGGTTGAGCAGGAACTGAATGCATGGGCCGGGCACCTAGATATTGAGCGCACTGATGACGTGGCAAGCAGTGCAGCCGACTGGATCGTTAATGGCGCTGTGATTGGCTGGGTGCAGGGTCGTTCGGAGTTCGGGCCACGTGCCCTTGGTAACCGCAGCATTCTTGCTGACCCGCGGCCTGCCGCAAACAAGGATCGGATCAACGCGATGGTCAAGAAGCGCGAGGGCTATCGACCGTTTGCGCCGTCAGTGTTGGAGGAGGATGCGCGCGAATTCTTCGACCTACCGGACGGTAGGCATGAATTTCCCTTCATGAATTTCGTCGTTCGCGTGCGTGGCTCAAAGCGCGCCTTGCTCGGCGCCATTACGCACGTCGACGGTACGGCTCGCCTGCAAACAGTGTCGCGCCACGCCAATCCTTCTTATTGGGAAGTCATCAATGCGTTCAAGAAGCGCACAGGCACCCCAATTCTGCTCAACACGTCCTTTAACAACAATGTCGAACCGATCGTGGATTCGGTTGCAGACGCGATTGCCACATTCCTGACGACAGAGCTGGATGGACTTGTGGTCGGGCCCTTCCTGGTAAAAAAGCGGGCCGCAATGCTGCAGGATTGGACTGCGCTCGCGGTTTCATTGCCGCCCTATGTGTCCCTCCATCAGGCCCGTGCTTACACAGCGTGGGATCGTCAGGAGACTGTCTGTGAGATCCGTACGAACCACTCCAGCAGTGACAGTGTGCGGGTTTCACACGATCTGTTTGATCTGCTGATGCGGGTTGACGGCGAAGCCGTGGTGGAAGATCTCCTCAATACACTTACGCCGGATCAGGCTAAACGTGAAGCTCTGATGGAGGGCCTGCAACGACTCTGGGAGCAGCGCCTCGTTCGATTGCATCCCTCACAAGCTGCTCGCATGGGTCAAGACCGCGATCAAATGCCGGATCGGGCATAAGGAGCTGCCATGAATGCGTCCGTTTCAGATAGGCGCTGTGGGTCACATCGGTTTGCGTCGAACCTCAAGAGAACTGTATGTCCATTATATCCAGCAGGCGGTCGGTGCGGACCGTTGGGGTCTTCAATACAAACCATTCAAACGCTGGACACGTAACGGGCTCGCCCAAAATGGATCTCTTGGTTCCAGTGGGGTGCACGAAGAGTTCTACCGCCGCAATTGGCTAGGATCGCGACCGCTCATGCCTAGGGTCGGGCAAGGCCATACATTGACCGTAGTTTCCTAATCGCTTTCGTATTCCGTGACGACACAAAACCTTGTTGGGTGGTCTAATGAAGGATCGATTCGTTGTCTCTCGACGTCGTACTGGTTTCGGTGATTGCCTATGGTCGCTTGCGGCAGCTTGGTCTTACGCGCAGCGGACAGGGCGGACGCTAGCGGTAGATTGGCGCGGCTCCTGCTACGTCGATGAACCCCTTACGAACGCCTTTCCGGTGTTCTTCGAGCCAATCCAGGACATCGCTGGCGTCTCGGTCATTTGCGACGATCGGATAAACCAGCTCTCATTTCCTGGACCTTTCTTCCCGCCGTGGTGGAATAAGCCATCGATCGACTGCGTTTACCGGCCAGATGAACAGATCTTCCGGGAACGTGACGAGCTGAGAGATCTTTTCGAAGGCGAAGGTGATACCGAAGCCAACACCGTCGTGTGTGATGCTTGCTTGATGTGGCGTTGCGGGGAAGATGCCGAACGACAGGTCTTTGAGAACATCAAACCCAGGCTTGAAATTGTGTCCCGGATTGAAGCCATCTACCAGGAACACTTTAAGGGGAACAGCATAATCGGGGTTCATGTCCGGCACGGCAACGGCGAAGATATTATGGAGCACGCGCCATACTGGGCTGATCCGGAGTTTTCCTTGCAGCAAATATGCACTGCTATTCATGAAGCCAAAGCGCTCCCGCATCCAAAACCTGTAAGGGTGTTCTTGTGTACGGACAGCGCGCAGGTGCTCAAGAAGTTATTGGGCGTATTTCCCGACCTTTTCACTATCCCGAAACGCCTTCTGCCGCATCGGGCCGGGCCACTACATAGCGAAGCACTGGGGGCTGACGGCGGCTTTTCTGCTCTCGTCGAGATGTATCTCCTTGGGCGATGCGATACCGTGATTCGTTTTCCGCCCACCAGCGCCTTCTCGCGCTATGCCCGCCTCTTCGTGCCACGCGTTGTCGAGTTCGATTTGAACAATCCGAGTCGTTTGATCGTGATTGATAACTTGTCCAGATCCCCTCCGGCTTTATAACTATACCGGCAACCTCGCCGATTTAGAGGCTGGTGAGCAATTTTATTGCTCACTGCAAGTGTTTGATTCAGCATAGGTTTGGTGCTGGGCCGCTGAGGCGGATGCGGGCTGTTTCATGATTAGGGAGCCCGTGCCATGGAGGTCTGTTCTTACGTCAGCGATCTCACCGATGCTGAATGGGCGCTGCTCGAACCGCTGATCCCCCGCAGTCATCCCGCTGGGCGGCGGCAGACCTACCCGTTACGGCGCATCGTCGATGCCATCTTCTATCTGCTGCGCACCGGGGCGCAATGGCGGCTGCTGCCGCACGAGTATCCGCCGCGCGGTGCTGTCTTCTACCACTATGCGCAGTGGCGCGAGGATGGTACCTGGGAACACGTGACCCAGGTTCTGCGCGAGAGCTATCGCTGTCAGACCGGCCGCAATCCGCAGCCGAGTGCGGCGATCATCGACAGCCAATCAGTGAAAACCTCTGAGATGGGCGGACCGCGTGGATACGATGGCGGCAAGAAGATCAACGGCCGCAAGCGCCATCTTCTGGTTGATACACAAGGCAATCTGCTGAAGAACAAGGTGCATCCCGCCGACC
>NZ_VOSK01000345.1 GCF_009296175.1 Microvirga tunisiensis
ATCTCGCCCGGGCGGAGTTCGCAACGCTGCGGTTGCGCCTGCTCAAGATCGCCGTGCGGGTGCAGGAAACCACCAGCCGCATCCGACTGGCCTTTGCCTCGTGCTGTCCGGAAGCGGATCTCGTCCGGCGTCTTGCGAGCGCTCTGGCACCCCAGCCCCGGGCGGCCTCGCCCTGAGCGCCGGGGCTGCCATCGCCCCGGTCATCCCATCCCGTCCCTGCCAACGCGTTCCCCACGTTCCAGACCTTGCCGCGGTGAAAGAAACGCAGCGGATCGGCACGCCCGCGCTACCAAATAGGCCCCGAAACAAACTCTGGTGAATAGGAACGGCTAAGAGATGCCCCCAGAAGCCAAGATCACTCAACCAGGGCCCGATGACGGAGGTCGGCGCGGCTGATCGGCCTGCCCGGTGGCAAGCGCCTCGTCAGAGAACCAGACAGTGGGGCTTCCCCGCCGACGCAGACTGGCGACGTACTCGGCCCAGTTCGTCACCCGGGCCGCTGCTTCGGAATGCGGTGCTGGCGAGCGGCGATGGCGTTGAAAGAGCATGGCGGAGATCTTTGCTCAGACGCCGAACAGGCCCGACACTATCCAACCCGGTGACCAACTTGCTCAACCATGCAACAAGCCGGCGCCTCGTTCTTCTGATCCCATCATGGAAAGCGTGCTGCGGATCTAGTACCCACTTTCCATAAAGCGTGAGTCGTGATTCAACATCGGGATGATACCCGAAGCAAGAGAAGTCCAGCTTTCGAAGAAGGATCGCAAGGTGCTTGAGGCGTGTTGTCGCTCACCGGTGACGGTGCAGCGCGATTTGAAGCGGGCGCGGATCGTTCTGTTGGCGGCGGACGGGCGCAGCACCCGGTCGATCGCTAAGGACGTTGGGGTCCAGCCGAGGATTGTCAGCCTCTGGCAGCATCGCTATGCCGACCATGGCCTTGAAGGGCTGCACGACAAGCCGCGGCCTGGCAAAAGTACTGTCAAGTTGGCAGGATCCTGAGCCTGTGGCACGGTCTCAGGCATGAGCACGCCATCCAATCCCTACCGCGGCTTCCGCTATCCACCCGAAATCATCAACCAGGCGGTTTGGTTGTATCACTGCTTCAGCCTGAGCTTACGCGAAGTCGAACTCATCCTGGCGGCGCGAGGCATCGTGGTCAGCTACGAGACGATCCGCGAGTGGGGTCAGCGCTTCGGAAGGACTTACGCCAACAGCCTCAAGCGGCGCCGACCGCAACCCGGCGACAAATGGTTTCTGGATGAGGTGTTCGTTCGCATTCAGGGCAAACTGCACTACCTCTGGCGAGCCGTTGATCAGCATGGGAACGTGCTTGATGTTCTGGTGCAAAGCCGTCGGAACAGGAAAGCGGCCAAGCGCTTCTTTCGCAAGCTGCTGAAGGGTTTGTGCTACGTGCCGAGAGTCATCGGGACCGATAAACTTGGATCCTACGGCGCTGCCAAACGCGAGATCTTATCGGGTGTCGAACATCGGCAGAGTCGGTATCTCAACAACCGCTGCGAGGTCTCACATCAGCCCGCCCGACGGCGGGAGCGTCACATGAGGCGTTTTAAGTCAGCCCGGCAGGCCCAACAGTTTCTCTCCTGCCACACCCCGATCCACAACCACTTCCAACTTGGTCGTTGTCTGGATGCGAGACCTCCTTGGCATGAGCGACGACCTGGAGGGCTGGCGGCAAAGCGTCTGAATCGGGCAGCTTGTAGCGGCGGTTGGCGAGCTTCGGCTCGGCAGCCAGGCGGCTTCGCACAACCTCATCCGGGGATCGCCCCTTGAGCACGCGTTGACGTCTTCTGTTATAGGCCTGATTGAAGCCCTTAAGCAGCGTCTCAAGATCACGATGGCTATAGATCGTGATGCCCAGCACCTCACGCTGCACCCGCCCGTTGAAGCGCTCCACGAGACCGTTGGTTTGCGGCGTGTAGGGCTTGGTCGTGCGATGCTGCACCTTCAGCTGGCGGCAGGCGTCTTCAAAGCCATCGGCGGTAAAGCAGGATCCTCGATCCGTCAGGACGTGCGTGACCTTGAAGGGAAACGCGCGCACCGCCTCGTTCAGGAAGGCGACCGCACTGGTGGTCAGCTCGTTGTCCTTGACCGCCAGGTGCACCCAGCGCGAGCAGCGGTCGATGGCCACATACAGAAAGCGCTTGCGGCGCTCGCCATTGGCGGTCTGCAGCTTCGGCAGATGTTTGATGTCGATGGGCACGAAGCCGAGGTCATCCTCCTTGAACGTGCCGCTCCGGCGCTGGCGCTGGCGGCAGGCGGCCCAACCCCTCCGCCTTGAGGATGCGATAGACCGCATCGCGGTTGAGATGCGGCAGGAAATGGCTGACCACGAAGGTGAGGTCATCGAGCGGGAAGCCGGTGGCCTGGCGCAGAGCGCAGACGATCGCCCGCTCCTCATCCGTGGCTTTCCACGGCAGCTTGTGCGGCCGGCTGCTATGGTCCTGGCAGTCCTGTGCTCCGCGTTTGCGCCATTTGCGGACAGTCTCGGTGCTCACGCTGAAGCGCTGGGCCAGCACGCCGGTGGGCTCTCTCGAGCGGGCGATCTCTTGGCGGACGGCGGGGGTGGTGCGGGCTTGCGGATGAAGGGAGTGCATCACGTCCTCCTGCGGTGAGAAGCTCGGCGTCGCAGGCCGTCAAAGCGCCAAGTATACTCCTCAATTGCGCTCGACAGGCGCCGATAAAAGGCGCCTAATGCAGTCTCCGTCTTGCCAATCGTCACGGCCGCCAGCCGCAGAAGTGCCGCCGCCCGACTTCCCGACCGGCGCGTTCGGGCGGACAGCACCTTGCCACCGGAGATCTTGTTGCCGGGCGCCAGGCAGAGCCAGGAGGTGAAGTGCTTTCTACTGGGCCAAGCCGTCAGATCCGTGCCACACTCTGCAACCAGTTTGAGCGCCAACGACGGCCCCAGGCCATGGATCCGGGTCAGGTCCTGGCCGAGAACCGCATAGAGGGCGCCACGAAGGTCGAAGCTCGGCTCATTGGGCTGGCGGCTCATGCGTCGGCGAGGAGCCGGCACGGTACCGGGATCGGGCTTGCGGGGGCTCAGCGCCTTGAGGACAGCCTCGATCCTTTGGTCGCATGCCGCCACCTTGTGCTGATAGGTGTCGTAAAGCGCCAGTGCCTGTTCGAGCGCGAACAGATGCTCGGCGCGATAATGACCCGTCAATGCCTTCTCAATCGTCTCGGAACTGGAGTGGCACCGGATGTCCCGTAGGCTCGCCAGGACGCCCGGATCACGCTCTCCGGCCAGAATGGCGCGGATGATGCGCAGGCCTGTGGCCCCTGTGATGTCGCTGACCACGTGATGGAGCTGCAGGTTCATCTCGGTCAGCGCCTTCTGCATGGGCTGGATGTGGGCGGCGGCGGCTTCCAGGAGGCGCTCGCGCTGGCGCAGATACGCGCGCAGTTCCACAATCTCGGCTTTGGGTTGGAAGCTGGCGCGCAGCAGGCCATAAGCATGGAGGCGCTGGAGCCATTGGGCGTCGCAGACGTCCGTCTTGCGGCCCGGCCCCTGCTTGACCTCGCGGGCATTGACCACCACCACGGCGAAGCCGCGCTGGGTGAGGATCTCGTAGAGCGGGATCCAGGAGACCCCGGTCGACTCCAGGGCCACCGTGGCGACCCTGCACGGCTTCCAGGTGCCGCAGTTTCCACTGCAGCAGCGCGGGCCGGCTCCAGGTGTAGTCCTCGTTCTTGCTCAGCATGTGCCAGACGATCACCGCCAGCTTGCGTGCCGTTGCCACGGCCGCCACCGACTTGCCGCGCTTGTTCCTGATGCGGACGAAGAAGGCCCGCAATGGGCCAGGCACACCAGAGATCACCCAAGCTGCCTCAACCAGCATCGAGCGGGCGTGGGCCCGGCCCTGCTTGCTGATGCGACCATGATAGGCGGGCTTGTCGCCCGACTGCCGCACCTTCGGATTGAGCCCGAAGTAGCTCACCAGCTTTTGCGGTGAGGAGAACCGCTTGATGTCGCCGATCGCCGCCAGGACGCTCATGGCCACCGTGGCGTTCACCCCTGTGATCGTCATCAGCCGCCTGACCTGTGGATGTTCAAGAGCTTTCTGGGCGAGGGTCTTATCCAGTTCAGCAAGCTCAGCGCCAAGCCGATCCAGCTCACCAGCATGGCGCAGGATGACACGACGCTGATCCTCGGCGAGCGGGAGGGCCTCCAGCCAGGCCCTCCCGCGCTGTGAGAACAGGCTGCCGTGGTAGGGTGGGATCAGATGAGCATGCAGAACCGCGTGGATCCGGTTCTTGAGGCGGGTCATCTGTGCGACCAGCTGCGTCCGTTCTGCCGTGATACGCCGGCGTGTCTCGGTCTCCTCGTCCGGCATCCAGACCTCGGGCAGGAACCCGCTGGCATGCCGCTTGGCGAGCACGCGCGCATCGATCTTGTCGGTCTTGACCTTGGCCCAGGCGATGGCCCGCACTTGGTTGGGATTGGCAATGATCACCCGTGCCACGAAGGGCGACAGCAAGCGCACGATGGCGCTGGTGTTGCCGGTCGCCTCCAGGACGACCTCATCATCAGGCCTCAGGGTCTTGGCAAAGTGCAGCAGGCGGCTGCGTTCGAGGTCGATCTTGCCGGCATCCCGGATAACTCCCTTCTCCAGGATTGCCATCTGAGCGAAGGACCGATGGACATCGAGAGCAATGATCCTCATCTCCGGCTCCTGTTGGGTTGCATAACCTCGGGAGCCAGCGGGCCACACGACAACTACGGATCCGCGCTCGCAGCGCACCCGGGCCAGTCGAAGGGGCGGCCAGATAATAACACGAGCTCGCAGCTCACAGGTACTTTCGGCCTGCCCACCTTCCGTGCTCCCGACACCCCTATCCCGGTCTGCTGATGGTACCCGACCCTTCAGCTATCTGAAAAGCAGACAGAGGTGTCGTGCCTATTCATGCCCGATAACAATGTCATCGAGGCGGATCACGGTGCGCTCAAACGCGTGATCCGGCCGACCCGCGGCTTCCAGAGGATGAAAACAGCGTACGCGACGATCAAGGGATTGAGATCATGCGCATAATCCGTTGCGGCCACTGCGTCCTGATATAGCCCGGAGCGACGGGCGAAGTCCGTCTTATCAACCAACTGTTCGGTCTCGCTGCCCGAGGAAGGCTCGCGGCCGGGTTCGTTACGCCCTTTCCAAGTTACTGCAACGGAGCTGGTTGAGCGGCCTCCCAATCTAGGTAGTGGCGCGCATCTTTGCGCCTGCTAATCTGCCGCTCGCAGCATTCAATCACAAAGGCATATCCGAGATGCGTTGGGTACGGGCGGCTATGATGTGCGAGCAGGATTCTTATCCCATTCAAACGCTGATGCTTTAGCCCGATACTGGTCTCTGCTTCGAGAGAATTCACGCGCGTTCAGGAATGAGATGAGGCACCAAGTGCCCCTGTGGCTCCACAAAACGTTCCGACTTGGAGAATACCGATGATCACATATCAGACCGAACGTTTAATTCTTACCCCAATACAGCGAGGACACAAGGCAGAGTTGTTCAGGCTGCACAACGATCCGCTTGTGCAGAAAGCAATCTTCAAGGATGTGCCGCAGACCACTGAGGACGTGCACGAATGGCTCGATCAATACTCGGCCCAGTGGCGGAAGAACAGCTTTGGCGTCTGGTTGGTGTACGAAAAGTGCAATGCTGGACCAATGTTCATCGGTCGCTGCGGTTTGCAAGACTACGAGGGCACTACCAATCCCGAAGTTGCTTATGCATTTTTCGAACATGCGGCCGGTCGAGGCCTGGGCCCGGATGCCGCACGCTTCACCATCACACATGCCTTTCGAAACTCGACCAAGGAAAAGGTTGTCGCCTTTATTGCGCATGGCAATCGACGGTCGGAGCGGGCAGCCCTGAAACTCGGGCTGCGCTATATCGACGACCGCTTGTATTACGGCAAGCTTTTCGGATACTACGAAATGACCCGGGAAGAGTATTTTTCACAGCCTCATCACTAGAGCGCGTTGACATTCATTTGGTCCAGATGAACGCGCTGACGAGGCAAAGGATTGACATAAACGCCCGTGGGGTCTGTTCGTAGCGCGTGGCGATGCGTCTGAAGTGCTTGATTTTCAGGAAGAAG
>NZ_VOSK01000346.1 GCF_009296175.1 Microvirga tunisiensis
TCGATACCCAGGGTGGCAATGGCGGCAGAGAAAGAAGACCGTGACATGAGACGTGCTCCTTGCGTGGCTCGAAGCCCCACAGCTTACGAACAAGCGGGGCAGAAGCACGGCCGGACCATCCCATTAGGAGACTTTCCGGCCAACCGGAGATCGCGTCCTTAATGTTCAGTGGATTGCAAGAGATCGAAGACTCAGGGCGTTCTGGAGCAATGGTCGGATCCGTTAGACACCGGTGCCCGCCACATGCGGCCTAAGCGGCTTGTTGGCACTTGGCTGAGACTCCTCACGTCACGAACGTCTCATGAGGACACCGATCCTTTTCTTGCTTTCCCAGCCGGTTGATACGGCCGAACCGAGTGGGTCTGAAGGCGCACCAGCAGGGCGCTCAAGCGAGCGACTTCCCTATAGCGGGTCTCGTCATGAGGCGGCTCGTCCATGCGGCCGCTGGCAAGCCGCTCACCCGTTGCGATCAGGCGGTGGAGGGGCTTGGTGATCCAGGATACCAGCAGGAACAGCAATCCCAAAGCCACCAGCAAACCGCCCCCGAGAAGCATCCAGAATGCGTGAGAGATTGCCCGCGTCGGGTCCAGAACCGTATTCGACTCCGCGCGGACGATGACGCTCCAGCCAAAGCTCGGCATGTCTTTGTAGCGAACAGCAGGGATGACAGCCGTCATGTACTCCCGGCCGTCAGGCCACTGCTCACGCAGGGAGGTCGACACCGCCTGCCCTGCCGCGATCGCTGATCCCACGGCCAGCTTCGTGCCTTGCAGATCACCAGGTCCCAGCAGAACAGTCTGGTCGCGGGAGACCAGGAGAACATCCAGGCCCGGTCCCTTGAAGGATTGAAAGCTCTCCCTGACCCAGTTCCAGTCGAAGTGAGCCCCGATCACTCCCAGCACAGCTCCGTCTGGAGCCTTGATCGGCGCCGAGAAATCCACAAAGCGGCGAGGCTCCGGAGCCGCAGGAAGCAGTTTCTCAAGAAGCACCGCTTCGTGCACGTCGGTTGCCGCAGGACCGTTGAGGCCGCGCCGGAACCAGGGGCGCTCAGCGACGCTGGCCCCCTCAAGCATGCCATTGGAGGCGGCAATCACCTTCCCCTCCGGATCCGCAACGCCCACCCAGGAGACGCGATGATCAACCCGGGTCAGAAAAGTGAACTGGCGGCGTGCCTCCTCGCTGTTGTCCAGGCTGGCAATCTGCCCCAGCGCTTCCACGTCAAGCCAGAGCTGATGCATGCGCTGCCCGAGCTGATCGGCAACCATCTCGCCCGGGAGCCGAAGCCGTGCGCTGTTGGCTGCCTCGGCTCGCTGCTGCATGGCATTGGTGAACATAGTGCCGGCAACGATGGCCGGCACCAGCAGCAGCACGGCGCCGCACAGGAACACGATTGGCTTCAACCCCCAACGCATCGTCTCTCTCCACTCTTTCCCTATCGCGACGCCAGGCTGCGCATCCAGCCCTTGACCATGCCGACTGGATCCGACTGCATCGTGCCAGGTCTTGCATCAGCCGTATGCAGCTTGCGGATAATCGCATCCCGCTGATCAGGGGTCGGGCGCAGAGCAAGGCGGTAGCCGTCGTTCGTTTCGTTGGAGACGCGAACGGCAACATCGCCGACATCGGCAAGGTCCAGCGTTCCGGTTACCCCCAGCGGCACTTGCGATGGCCCGCGAACGCGAGCCTCGTCGATGCCAAGTTCGAGCACCCAGGACTGGAGCCTCTGCCGTCCGATGCTCAGCATGGCCATCTCGATGCTCTCACGCTGGGGCCGGTTCACCCGCGGACGCTCAATGCAGGCCAACATCGTGACCGCGAGCACAATCAGGTTGTAGATCGTCCAGAACAGGATGACCCTGATGCCGTCTCCGGCTTTCGCCACGTGCAGGAAGTATTCCGGGAACACCAGCGGCAGGACAAGCCCGAAGGCAGTCAGTGCAAAGAGGACCGCGAAGGCTTCATGATCGGCCATTGCACGACGGTTTTGGTTCGGTCGCCGCCCTTGGCCGTGACACGGAACTTGTGAGGGCCCTTGGTCAGTAAGCCCATTGCGACGGCCTTGGTAATCGGCCATGCGGCGAGAAGCTGAAACACATCGCTGAGGACCGGCCATACTAGCCCGCCCGAGGCCCAGTTCATACCGATCAGAACGGCGGCATAGTATGGAGCATAGTACCAAACGATGTCTGTCGGCGCCGCTTCGACCACGATGATGCCGAAGTACCAGTAGAGCAGCGGACAGATGAGACACACCAGGCGGAACAGAAAGCTGGTGGACCAGAACAGGGTGGAGTCGAGCAGGCTGAGACGCTGCATGAAACGGAGGTTGTGCGCCCCGAACGGATTGTAGACGTTGCGCACGATCTCCATCATGCCAAGACACCAGCGGGCACGCTGCACGATGTATTCCTGCACGCCTTCAGGGGCGAGGCCTTCGGTCAGAGGTTCGTTGAGGTAGACGGTGCGGTAGCCGTTCGCATCCAAGCGGATCGTGAGGAGAAAATCCTCTGTGACGCTCTGGGTCGGCAATCCCCCGATCTCGCGGATGGCTTTGGCCCGGGTCATGGAGGAGGTGCCGCAGCAGATCGCAATACCCCAAGCGTCGCGCGATGATTGAAGGTGATCGAAGAAGAAGCGCTGCTCGTCAGGGTACGCTTGCGAGATGCCGAGGTTATGCTGGATCGGGTCGGGGTTGAAGAAGTGCTGCGGCGTCTGGACGAGGCCCACGCCGGGATCGTGGAACAGGGCGATCGCTCGACGGATGAAGTTCGTGTGCGGCACGAAATCGGCATCCAGAACCGCAATGAAGTCCGGCGCATCTGGCTCGTTCAGCCGCTGCCTCAGGGTGTAGTTGATATTGCCGGCCTTGGCGTGACTGTTGTCGGGGCGGGTGCGATGCTCGGCGCCGTAGCGTTTACAGAGATCCGCCAGCCAGTCGCGGCGCCCATCGTCGAGCACAAAGACGTGCAGGTTGGGGTAATCGAGCGCCTGGGTTCCAGCAAGGGTACGCTCGAGGACCTCAAGCTCCTCGTTGTACGTCGCAATGTAGAGGTCGACCCGTGGTGGCGGGTTGTCGCCCCACCAGTTGGCATGGCGAGTGGCCTCCTCGTGCCGTTCCTTGCGGCGGCTGAGGATGAACTGGCCGAGCGTTCCCGAAACCATGGCCAGGAACTCGAGACCAACAAACATCCAGCCTGCAATCGCATCCGCCGTCAGACCGAAGGCCGGAACAGTCTCGGTGATCCGCCAGACCATATAGCGCCAGCCGAGCCCCGCCGTCAGGCCGAACATGAGCGCGCGCACCCACTCGGCTTCAGGAGCGGCAGGAACAGCAGGGCGAGACCGATCACGACGGCCAGTCCTGCAAAGCTGGACAGGTTCTGGTCGAGAAGGAGCATCAGAGGCCGACGCCTTGAAGCATCTGCCGGATGTCCGCCAGAGGCCCCCCTGTGAAGACCACCCGTCCGGTTCGGCCCACAGCGCAGGAGAGTTCAGGGCTGTTGGCCAGCTCCGGAACGCTCAGGGCGATGTCGAAGCGGGTGAGGTGCTCGGGACTCGGGCCGATCGCCAGGGTGCTGTAGAGACCGGCCGCGCCCGAGCCCCCCAAGCGGGTGACCGTTGCATTGAAGACCTGGTTGTCGCCGTTGAGCCTGAGCTGTGCCGGCATCCCAACCCGCAGACGGGAGTACACCGTCTCACTCACGCTGGCCGTCACGAGCACGGCAGAGCAGTCCACAAACCTGACAAGATCCTGGCCCTGATTGACGTGCTCGCCGCTGCTGGCGAAGAAGTTCCAAACGATGCCCGGGCTCTGAACCCCGAGATCAGCCGAGGTCAGGCGATTGACCCGCACGCGCTCCGCCGTGATCTGCTCGTTGGTCAGCTTCAGGCGGCGGCTGATGTTGTCGGTCTCCGCCGCGAGCTCGGCCAGGCGCAAGTCGAATTCCCGGATCCGCTGGATCGAGAAGGGTGCGTCATTATAGGAATCACCGATGAAGACGCCGTTCTGAGCCGAGGTGAGCTCTGTCGCGAGATATGTGACGCGCTGGCGGGCGCTGGCGATCTCCTGCTTTGCGACATCGAACTCGGCTTGGGCGCGGTCGAGGGTGATGGCCGTCTGGACCCCACGCGAATTCAGTTCCGTGGTTCTCTTGAGAGCACTCTCTGCCTCGCGCAGGCGTGCCTCCGCGGCATTCTGGGTCGCCTGTGCCTCGGCGATCCGTGACGAGATCTGGCGGATTCGCCCGTCCTGGTAATCCTTTGCCTGCTTCTGCTGGACCTCCTGGGCTTCCTCGACGGCAGCGGACTGGGCTCTGATCCGGCTGAGGTCGGCCTCCAGTGTCGAGCGGGTCCGCTCCAGATCGATCAGGCGGGCTGTATCAAAGCGGCTGTCGGTGATCCGTACCACCGGTTCTTCCGGGGAGACGCGGGCTCCGATGGTCCGGACGCCGAACTCGGCCGTTCCCTCGATCGGGGCACGCAGAACGAAGGTGCGGGCGTTGATCGTGGCGTCGGCGCTGGTGCCCGAGAGGTGCTCGCCGACAACCACATAGAGCCCTCCAAGGAGCAGGATGACTCCCAAGAAGATACGGAAGGGTTTCATAGGTCAGAGCTCGATCGGGTCTGAAACGGACTAGGTTACAACGACTTTTGCCCTTGTTCTCTGATCAAAGACGCATCCGCGATCAGGCGACGAGGGAGATCAAAGACAAAAGTCTTAACCTGGCCGTTACGTTTCCATTGGGGTAGCCCAGAAGCGGTAGGTTCAGCAATGATTCTTGGCAGCGACTGGATGTCCTATGCGGCGCCAGCAGGCAAAACGGGCCAGAAGCGCTCGGCCGGTCCGAGCTCCCCGCCGACTTCGTGTGCGAAGCCTGTCACGGCACCCCTGAAATTCTGGGTGAAGCGGAAGATCACCGGCACCTGGCTGGCGTAGCAGGCGATCGCCTCCAGCCGCTGCTCCAGCGTCCCTCCAACCGGCACCAGCACCGGCTCGCCCACCTTGCCGTCCAGCACAGCCAGCCGGGTACGCCGGCCTTCCGGGGTGTGGATGGCATAGGGACAGTCCTCGTAGGCATAGACCTCCCCCTGGGCTGCCAGGCAGCGGCTGGCGTCGAACACGAGCTGGTGGTCCACATGCGAGCCGATGCCGAGCGGCACGAACACGTGGTTGCCCTTGCGCCACTCTGGCAGGTGGCGGATCTCCTCAGCCAGGTGGGCTGCGAGTCCCTTCTCTTCGCCGGCAAGGGTCCGAACAGCTCGTGGTCGGAGGCGTAGCGGTCGCGGGAGATGGCATTCGGCAGCCCCAGCCAACGCACGTCACAGCCCAACGTGCGGGCGACCGCCGCGTCCTCGGCTGCCCCTACAGGTTCACGAGGCAGACGCCCAGTCCGATGAACGCCACGGCTGCCAAGACCGACAGCCAGAACAAGCCGGTGCGGGTCGTCCGCTCCTGCTGGTTCATCTGAGCCTGAACGGCTCTGATCTGGCGCTCCCGCTCGCGTTCGTGACGCGACCCGCTGTCGTGAGGCATGGTCGTCAACCCTCGTTCGGAGGGCCGCCATACCTCAAGCACGCGTAAGAAGAAAGTCCTCGAATTGCACGTCATGCCCTCTATGGAACCGGATAGGATGTCCTTTGATCGTATTTGGACGCTTCCATCGGCGCTCAGGGCAGTGGATCAGTAAGGTGCCAGTCTATAGGGCGGCTTTGCCCGACCCGAGGTGAGCGCGAATGCTGAAGGACACTTAAGGAGCCACTGGCACGAGCTCGGCCGCCGGATTGTTCGGTACACGAGCCGCTTGACTCGGATCAGCCAAGGTCTGCTCCGGGTCACGCACTGACGATCCCTCTGCGTCCAGGAACGTCCGCTGTTCCTCGCGAGAGCAGACCCTCGGTCTACTTCTGAGAAGGTAGAGTCGAGGATGGGCGCGGTAGCTTGGGCCATGCGGCAACGCCCCGTTTCCCATCCCCGCTCATCGAACCGGACGTGCGGCGCTACCGCATCCGGCTCTCCGACCGGCTTCATCGCAAGGCCCACGGCGGGACAGTTCGGGGCAAGCGCTCCAGAGCC
>NZ_VOSK01000347.1 GCF_009296175.1 Microvirga tunisiensis
GCCGCATGCTGCGAACTGAGCTTCTGACGAACCAGTGCTCGGCCGCGACGGTTGCGGATCGCTTTGCCATCCATCGCCGCACCTTGAGCCGGCATCTGAGGGCTGAGGGGGCGGGCTTCCAGAGCCTCGTCGACGAGACGCGGTTCGAGATCGCGCGCCAGTTGTTGAGTCAGACCCGCATCCCCCTCAGTGAGGTTGCCGTGGCGCTCGGCTACTCAGAGGCAAGCGCCTTCACGCGGGCTTTCCGGCGCTGGTCGGGACAATCCCCGGCGGCCTGGCGCCTGGAGCAAGGTCCGTCTCGGCAAGGATGGCTGGAGCAGGGGCTGGCATCATCATGACGATGATCCAGGCAGTGGACGACGAGGTATCGCTCGCCTCCTGGGAAGCTTCCGCCTCCTGGCATGGCTCGCCCGCCAGGCCGAGGGAGACTGCCCGGACCAACGATGGAAAGCTCGCGTGAAGGCGCTCGGTTCCGAGTACCTCAACACAACCGAGATCTGGTCCAGGGCCATGTCGGTGTTGGCCAGCAGGTCACGGGCGAGCGCGAACCGGATCTCGTCGACAACCTGCTGGAAGGTGACGCCCTCGCGGGCCAAGTGCCGGCTCAAGGTGCGGTGGTGCATCGAGAACAGGCGGGCGATCTCGATCGAGGTGCAGGGCCCCTTCAGCAGTTCGGTCTCAAGCACCCGGCGCAGGTCCTCGCTGAAGCCGATCGAAGGGTTGCCCCTCCGTGGCTCGGCGTGGACATCGCGTCTCGAGGTCATCGCCGTCGGCCGAGGCCACCCACAACCAAGGCGTCCCTCATGATGAGCCCCATCCGGTTTCCGTGCCGGCCAACCCGGCATGCGCCGGCATGGAACTCCCATCATAACCGCGCCGAGCCCGTGCGCTTGATCGATGAGGACGTCCGGTTACCAGATTGGGACAAGCGGCTCCGATGGCCGCACTTTGCGGGCCCGGGCATGACGGGTCTGGGATCCTGACAAGCCAGGCTCGCCATGGCGAGTTCCCCGCCATCGGTCCACCGAAGGGTGGGCAAGTTTCCCATCCGCCTCATCCTGACCGCCGGCCACCGGATTACTCCATGGGTGCATTCGATGTCGCCAAATGCCAAGCGTACGTCATGAACGGTCAAGCGTAACGGTGCGAACCCCTGTAGTCTGGCTGCGTCTTGGCAGAGCCGGGGATCAGTGCGCGTCATCGAAGTTCGTCCTGGACCACACGCGGTGAGACCTCTTGGGTCGCTCCAGGCCACAACGTCCGGCCCTGTCGTGCGGACCCCGGTGCGGTCGGGACAAGGGACGCAAGGGGAGAAGCGATGCCCATTCACACCAGTCACCGGAGCGCACCGGACAGCAGGATCCTCAGGCTCCTCGAAAGCGAAAAGAGGGTCTTGGGCCAGGTCGCCGCAGGCGTTCCGATCGCGAAGGTCCTCGAGGAGCTGGTGCTCGCGGTCGAGACCGAAGCCAACGGCGAACTGCTCGGGTCCATACTCCTGCTCGACAAGCAGGGCCGACACCTGTTGCACAGCGCCGCCCCGAACCTGCCGGCCGCTTACAATGACGCGATCCACGGGGTGGAGATCGGCGAGGGCGTCGGGTCGTGCGGGACCGCCGCGCACCGGGGGGAGGCCGTCTTCGTGACGGACATCGCGACCGACCCGCTGTGGGGTGCGTTCGCGGAGCTGCCGCTGGCCCACGGCTTGCGCGCATGCTGGTCGATCCCGATCAGGGGAGCCGACGGACGGCTGCTCGGGACCTTCGGCAACTACTACCGCGAGCCGCGCAACCCGACGGCCGACGATCTCGAGGTGATCGCCCACGTCACCCAGACGGCCGCACTCGTCATCGAACGCCACCTGTCCGATCAGGCCTTGCGCGAGAGCGAAGGGCGCTTCCGCACGCTCGTCGAGCTCAGCCCGCAGGTGGTCTGGTTCTGCGCGGCCGACGGCCAGGTGACATACTGCAACCCGTTCTGGCACACGTTCTCGGGCCTCTCTCTCGAGCAGACGCGCAACGGCGGCTGGGCCAACCTCATTCATCCGGATCACCGGGACGCCATCGTCCGCCGATGGCAGCGTGCGCTCGCTTCGCTCACCGCATTCGAGGTCGAGATCCCCTTCCGGCGGTCCGACGACGGGAACCACCGCTGGTTCGTCGTCCGTGCGCGCCCCGTCCATGACGCCAAGGGCAAGGTCGCTCAATGGATCGGCATCGCCCTCGACATCCACGAGCGCAAGCAGGCCGAGGAAGCCCGGGAACTGCTGACAGGTGAGCTGTCCCACCGCATCAAGAACGTCTTCACGGTCGTCGGTGGCCTGGCATCGTTGACGGCCCGCCGGCATCCGGCCGCCATGCCATTCGCCAGGGAGTTCCAACAGCGCATCAGTGCTCTTGCAAGTGCGCATGAGCATGCCAGCCCTCAAGGCCTCGCTGGATCAGGCCGGCATACGTTCCAGGACCTCGTGGCCAAACTGCTGGCGCCCTATGCCGGGAGCCTCCACGACCGATTTGACATCGCTGGGGACGACGCACCGATCGGAGGCCATGCCGCCACGGCCCTGGCCCTCATCATCCACGAGCAAGCCACCAATGCCGTGAAGTATGGCGCTCTCTCGACCGACGTCGGCCGCATCCGCATCGAGGGCAGGCGATCGGAAGACAGCTACAGGATCACCTGGAGCGAGAGCGGCGGGCCTGTGGTTCCCGGTCCGCCGCAACGGCTGGGGTTCGGCAGCAGGATGGCGATCCGGAGCTCGACCGAACAGCTCGGCGGCGGGATCGAACATGAATGGGCGCCTGAGGGACTGGTCATCCGCCTGGCGGTGCCGCTCGCGAATCTCGTGCGGTGAACATGCATGACGGATGGGATCTCGGGCGGGGCATTTGCCACGCGGCGGTCAGGACGCTGTCGACGATCGCTGGCGGCCTGCGCGTCGGCTCGTCGAGCACGAAGATCCCCGAGCTTGCGTCGTTTGGCGGTGCATGTCTCGAAGTGTCAAGCTGATGGCTCGGACGGTCAAGCCGACGGTGCAGGCTTGTGTAGTCTCGACCTCATGCGACCGCACTGTAGGCACGTTGATCGTCGAGTGAGCCGCGTCGAATAGAACAGCCCGTGACGACAGCGAAACCCGCAACCGCCGCCCCCGGCACCACTGACGACCGACCTTGTGAACATGGAACGCCTGTTATGATTATTGAAAACAAATTGAGCATTGCCGCGCTTGCCCTGAGTGCCGCCTTCCTTGCTTCCGCGGCACCCGCTCCTGCGCAAGCCTCCGTCAGGGTCGGGACCCTCGCCTGCGATGTCTCGGCCGGCATCGGCCTGTTCGTCGTCCAGAAACAGACCCTGCGCTGCACCTTCACGCCGAACGGAGGCGGCCTCGTCGACTCTTATACCGGCAAGATCGACGACTTCGGTGTTGCGCTCGGCGAAGTCGCGGCGGGACATCTCGTCTGGGGCGTCATCGCCGCGGCGCCGGGGTTGCCGAGGGGCGCGCTGGCGGGAACCTATGCCGGCCTCGGCGCCGAGGCCACAGTTGGCGTCGGACTGGGAGCAAACGTGCTTACCGGCGGAACGGGGCGTGCGTTCTCGCTACAGCCCATTTCGGTCGAGGGGCAAGTTGGTCTCAACATCGCGGGTGGTGTGACAACCGTGACGCTCGTGGCGGCCAATTCGTAAACGGCACAGCGTCCTTTCAGCCATGGTTTCAGCGTCTGAAAGGCTTTTACGGCGAACCGGGATCTCGGGTTGTCCAGTCCCCGTCTCATTCGGTCAAGCAGGTGCCGCTGGAATGGGGGAGACTTCCGCCCGGATGCCATCTCCCGCCGTGCGGCACAAACCCGTCGGGCCGGCCGCGGTCCAGGACAAGGCAGGCATCCTCATTCCGGAGTCATCATGATGCACCGTTATCTCCAGCTCATCATCCTCGGTTCGTTGATCGCCGCAGGTCCCGCTCTGGCGCAGGAGAGCAATCGACCATTTACGCCCTCGGGAGAAATTCAGATCCCGTCTGGCGCAGAGATTGACCGGATGCTCGACAGCAATACCGTGCCACCTCCGGCCAAGGAATTCTCGCCCAATGATGCGAAGGCGATCCAGCAGATGGACCAACGTGCCAAGCGCATCGATGAGAAGGTTATGAAGGGCATCTGCACGGATTGCTGAGCACCGCCGCGCCGATCGTGACGGAGCCTGGATCATGAGAGTGTTGAACCGCCTCCTGCAACGCCTGGTAGTCCTCGGGTTGGGCATCTTCTCTGTCTGGCTGATCGTCTTCGTGGTCTTCGACACCGCGGACCAACGGCTGCCCTGGATTCTGGCCGTGAGCCTCACCTATGGCATCGCCGCCTATGTCATCCTCCCGCGGATCATTCGCATGGGCCTCAAGCTCCTCCGCCGGCAGCGGGTGCCCAGCTTCACGACAACAGGCGATGGATTGCCGGGTGATCCCGTCAACGTGGCGCTCATCGGAACGCTCGCACAGCTTCGCGCGGCCTTCGCCGCCCTCGGCTGGTCGGAGGCCGACCGCCTCGGCCTGGCCAGCTCTTGGGGCATGATCCGGGCCTTCGTGTTCAACGCGCCCTATCCCACCGCCCCGTTCAGCACCCTCTATCTGTTCGGCCGCGGCCAGGACGTCGGGTTTCAGAAGGCGATCGACAACAGTCCTCGCAAGCGCCATCACATCCGGTTCTGGTCCTTGAGCCTCGCGCGAGCCGGGGAGACCTGGGCCGGGGGAGCCGCAAGCTTCTGGCTGAACACCGACCGTCCACCGGACGACGAGCGCGTTCTCTGGGTCGGGGCTGGCACGAGGGATACAGGCCTGTCCCTGACCCACCTCACGTTCCAGGTCACCCATGCCACGGACTTGGATACGAATGTCGAGCGCGACTTCATCATCGCTGAGCTAGAGAAGAGCGGGTCCATTGAGGCGGTGAAGGTGTATCAGGCCGGCGAATGCCTCGCCACGGAGCGCGTCAACCATTACATGACCGACGGACGAGTGACGTTGGCGAGTCTTGGGTACTGTCAGGTTGGCGAAGGTTCGGGCGTATGGCAGGGTCTCGGGCATGAGCACAACGTCCCACCCGTACCGCGGCTACCGCTATCCGGCCGAGATCATCAATCAGGCCGTCTGGTTGTATCACTGCTTCAGTCTGAGCTTGCGGGAAGTCGAACTGATCTTGGCAGCGCGGGGCATCGTGGTCAGCTACGAGACGATCCGTGATTGGAGCCTGCGCTTCGGGCGCGCCTATGCCAAGACGCTGAAGCGGAGGCGGCCACAGCCCGGAGACAAATGGTTTCTGGACGAGGTGTTCGTGCGCATCCGCGGCAAACTGCATTATCTCTGGCGAGCGGTTGATCAGCATGGCAACGTGCTTGACGTGCTGGTCCAGAGCCGCCGCAATACGAAGGCAGCCAAGCGCTTCTTTCGCAAGCTGCTGAAGGGTTTGTGCTACGCGCCCAGAGTGATCGTGACCGATAAACTTGGGTCCGATGGTGCCGCGAAACGTGAGATCCTGCCAGGCGTGGAACATCGGCAGAGCCGGTATCTCAACAACCGCTGTGAGGTCTCGCACCAGCCGACCCGACGGCGGGAACGCCACATGAGGCGGTTCAAATCAGCTGGGCATGCGCAGCAGTTCCTCGCCACTCACACTCCGATCCACAACCACTTCCAACTCCGCCGTCACCGTCTTTCCGCCAGTGAGTACCGAGCTGCTCGTAATCGCGCCTTCCTCACCTGGCGCGATGCGACTGGTGTTGCCCTCGTGGGCTGATGTGTACTCGCGTGACGGCTGCGCCCGCGGCAGCTTTGCCTCTTCGGCGCTAAGTTGACAGTACCCCGAGGTCGGTATCGATGACCAAAGCACTGATGCGCCGATTCGTCCGAAGCAGATGTTCTGCCTCCTCCACAGAGCTGGCCAGGAGGATCTCAAAGCCGTAGCTCACTAAGCTGCTGGCCGTTGTCATGCCAGCCAATCGATCTCCGGGAACAAGCAGAACAAGCGGTTGTCGGCTCATGGAAATACCTTGTACGGAGCGTGCGGAGACGCCCCCTGAAACGGAAA
>NZ_VOSK01000348.1 GCF_009296175.1 Microvirga tunisiensis
GCCACTGCGCGATGGCGGCGGCAACGGCCTCGGCCTTGAAAGGCTGGCGGGCGCGGCCATCGGTCAGGCCCCTCTCGAACCGCTTCACCTGATAGCGAACCGCGCCTTCCGTCACGCCCAGCAAGCGAGCGATCCCACTGTTTGTCGCTCCCCGCGCCGCCAATGCCTTGATAGCCATCCGAGCCTCCTGATCGAGCCGGCTCATTCGCTCCTCCGCGTCGTCCCGCGACACGGTAGGTCGACTTCAACCGGAGGCGACATCTCGTAAATCTGGCCGTCGCCTTACTCGTAGATTTGCGCGTCGCGCTACAAGGCTTGATCACCTGCCTCGATACGCCGCCTTTCTCACACCGTCATCACCCAGTTCCCGCCATAGCGCGATCGAACCCCAATAGACATCGAAAAAGAAGCGCGGCATCGGCAATGGAGAACATGACAGTCTCAATCGCATAGGACGCCCGAGCCGAGGGGTCTCGCCGACCTCCGGCTCAGGGCGTCCCGAGCCACTCGGCCGGGAAATGCGGAGCAGAGCTTCGCACTTCCCATCCCCGGCGGCTCATCACGATATGAAGAGGACTACGATAGTATACCGAGCAGCTCTATACCTCTCGGCAACATATCCCGCATTCGTCCAGGTTCAGGACCATCTCGAGCGTCGTGGCCTCGTGCCCACGTTGGTGAGGACGCGGTCTGCATCGTCCAGCGCGTGCGGGCGAGAAACAAGGTGGAATCCTGCCCTTGCCTCCCGTGTTTGCCACGGGCTTGGAAATGTCGCCCTCCGTCTTTTAGCCCAACGTACCATATCAGCTGGGATTTCGCGGCACTCGCGACACTGATCGTCTCAGTCAGCCTGGCGGGAGGGGCGCTTAGGTGGAATCGAAGCCAATCCGCCCTTGCTGCCCGCCCGTGAGGCAAGATCAGGATCCCGCGCAAAGGTGCGCTTGGCCGCCGGGACATTCCGACCACCCTTTGCGGCCGCGGCTCTTTGCTTGTCCGGGTTCATGGCAGCAAAACCCCGTTTCGATTTCGGCACGCGCGACCTCCGGTTCACGATCACTGACTGTATTGACGTAGCACCGTATCAGCGATCCATCGGGGCGACATTCGCCTATCCGTAGCCTCTATGGCTCCGCCGACAGCTCGTGGATTGGCCGGGAATGAACATGGCCGAACGCACCGGAGCTCGATGCCGGCTACAGGTCGCTGTCCGCGTTCGCTCTAGCCTTCAAAGGGATCACCGGCATGAAACTTACCCTCAAGCCGGCCTTGGCCGGCGCTGCTATCGCCGTCCTCACTGGCGCCTCAAGCTTGAGTGCCGCGTCAGCCGACGAGCCTAACCGGGTCCTGATGCCGTCGGAACGCCATCATATCCTTACGGGCGAGCCGGGTGATCGTGTTGGCCCGCAGGATGGGACTGTCTCGAACAGCATAGCGGGCGGGACGGGGGGCTCCGGCAGTCGCCACTCGGACGATGCGCAACACCACGGTAGAGGCGGCTCCGGAGGCTCGAAAGGTGGCTCATCGGGAACTGGCGGGTTCGGCGGTACGCAGTCAGGTGGTTCGACTTCTGGCGCAGGGTCTTCCGATAGAGAAACCAGTTCTGGTGATGGCGGCAAACCCGAGGGCGTGCCGTCCCTGGGCAATGGCGGCGATCGTGGCGGTCACCGCGGCGGTGGCAAAGGCCACAGCAGTGGGGGAGGCGATCACGATGAACTCGGCCGCGACGATCGTGGCCATGGAGGTCGCGACCATCGTGGCAATGATCGAGACCAGGGCAACGCGGGCCATGGCGGGAAAGGCTCTGGCGGCGGTCGCTCGGGTGATCGGGGCGGCTCCAGCCATCACTGAGGACTTTAGGTTGGCGATCCTTAACGGTTGTCCAAGCCAGCGCCGAAGTAACCCCGCTCCACGGGTCGGGTCGCAATTGCGCAGCGCTGGCTGGCGACGGGTTGTCGTCATGCCCCTCTAGTGTTCTGTCACTGACGGGTGATTCCGAAATCTGGTCTCAGGTGCGATGCTGCTCGGATGGGCAAGATCGAACGCATTGAGGTTCCGGCTGCTGATCGGGATCGCCTGGAGACCCTGGTCCGCGACCGCAATACACCCCAGAAGGTTGTCTGGCGGGCTCGGATTGTTCTGCTGTCGGGTGAGGGCCTGCGCGCCACTGAGGTGGCGGCCCGCGTCGGCACGAGCACTCTGACGGTAAGGCGCTGGCGCCGTCGCTATGCGCAGGCGATGCGGATGGACTTCGGGCGTCCGGGTTCGGGACTGCCAGAATTTCCGTGTCCGGGCCGGGTTCATCATCCCAGCCTGAAGCGGCCTTCGAAGAGAATGGCGAACTGGGCTTTCGCCATGCCCCACTCCCGTGGCGGCATCTTCCACTCTTTCTGGGTCTGCCTCAAGACCAGGAACAAGAGCTTGAACGCGCTCTCGTCGGTGGGAAAGTGGCCCCGGGCCCGCACCGCCCGGCGCAGCTTGGCATTGAGCGCCTCAATGGCGTTGGTCGTGTACATGATCCGGCGCACCTCATCGGGGAAGGCAAAGAACGGGATCACCGCCGTCCAGTGGCGCCGCCAGGATGCTGCGATCGCCTCATACTTGCGGCCCCAAATCGACGTTGCGAACGCCTCCAGCGCCGCCTGGCCGGCTTCGGCATCCTTGGCCCGGTAGACCTCCTTCAAGGCTGCCGCCACGGCTTTGCGGTCCTTGTAGGCCACGAACGCCAAGGACGAGCGGATCAGATGCACGATGCAGGTCTGCACCTGGGTGTCGGGGAACACCGCCGTGATCGCCTCGGGAAAGCCCTTCAGGCCATCCACCACCGCAATCAGCACGTCCTCGACGCCGCGGGTTCGCAACTCGTTCATCACCCGCAGCCAGAACTTGGCGCCCTCGCTCTGCTCGATCCATAAACCGAGGATCTCCTTGGCGCCGTCCGGACGCACGCCCAGCGCCAGGTAGACGGCCTTGTTGCGCACCGTGCCCTCATCGCGCACCTTGACCCGGATGGCGTCGAAGAAGACCAGCGGGTAGAGCGCCTCCAGGGGCCGGTTCTGCCACTCGGCGATCTCCTCGAGCACCGCGTCGGTGACGGCACTGACCAGATCCGGTGAGACCTCGATGCCGTACAGATCGCGCAGGTGGCCCTGGATCCCGCGCACGCTCATGCCGCGGGCGTCCATGGAGACGAGCTTCTCATCGAAGCCGGGAAAGCGGCGCTGGTCCTTGGCGATCAGCTGCGGGTCGAAGGTCGCCCGCCGGTCCCGCGGGATCTCCAGGTCGATCCTGCCGGTGTCGGTGAGCACGCTCTTGTGTCGGTGAGCACGCTCTTGCGGCCATAGCCGTTGCGGGTGTTGCCGGCCTCATTCTCCTGATCGAGATGATGATCCATCTCGGCATTGAGCGCCCGCTCGGCGAGCGCCTTCTTCAACTCGTCGAGCAGCCCGTCTTTGGCGAACGCTGATTTAGCCTCAGCACCGGCCAGCAGCTGATCGAGCAGGTGGTCGGGAATGCGGGGTTCCTTGCGGCGTGCCATGCGATGTCTCCCTCATGATCATCGTAATGGCCCCACACGAAATTCCCGACAGTCCCTCCAAACGCGAAAGCGCCGCGGGTCACCTCCGCGGCGCTTGTCGTGTGGGCACGGGAGGCAGCACACTCCGCCTTCCACGCGTTCAGCCTTCTGCCGGTCAGGCGGCGATCCTGAAGTCGGCGTCGCTCAGGCTTGTGAGCTGAGTGTTGGCCAGCGTCAGGCTGCGCGCGTCGTCGAGCCGGATCAGCACGTGCTCACCCACCTGCTCGGCCGCCTGCAGCACCGAGACCCCGTCCGCGAAGTCCTCGTCCTCCGCCGCAAAGCTGATCACGTCCACCCCGCTCTCAAAGTCGCTGATCACGTCATGGCCGATCGCCCCGGCAAACCCGAACACGTCCGCGTCCGCCCCGCCGGTGAGCGCATCGTCGCCCGCGCCCCCGATCAGCGTGTCGGCGCCCGAGCGCCCGTCGAGCACATCATTGCCAAACCCGCCCGAGAGCAGGTTGCCCCAGCCGTCCTGGCCCAGAAGCTGATCGTCGAACAGGCTGCCGAGCACATGATCGACCCCGTCCAGCCAGTCGCCCGCGGCCTCCCCGCCCGCCCCCGTGCCGGCGCGCAGGTCGACCACCACGCCCGCATCCGAGCCGCTGTAGTCGGCCAGGTCCTCGCCCATGCCGCCGTCAAGCGTATCGGCGCCGGCCCCGCCCACCAGCACGTCGGCGCCGTCGCCGCCCCCCAGCACGTCATCGCCGGACAGGCCGCTGAGCAGGTTGGCCTCGGCCGAGCCGGTCAGGCTGTCGGCGTGCGCGGAGCCGACCAGGTTCTCGATCCCGGAGAGCCCATCGCCCGCGGCCTCGCCGCCTGCACCGGTCCCGGTGCTGAGATCGATCACCACCCCCGCATCCGAGGCGGTGTAGTACACCGTGTCAAAGCCCGCGCCACCGTCGAGCACATCGGCGCCTTCCCCGCCCACCAGATCATCGTCCCCGGCCCCGCCGATGAGCACGTCATCGCCGGCCAGGCCGTTGAGCGCATTGGCCTCGGCCGTGCCGGTGATCTGATCGCCGTGCTCCGAGCCGATGACATGCTCGAGGCCGGTGAGGGTATCGCCCTCGGCCTCGCCGCCCTGGCCGGTGCCGGTGGTGAGATCGACCACCACCCCGGCCGCCGAGCCGGAATAGTCGACCAGGTCCGCGCCCGCCCCGCCATCGAGCACATCGGCGCCTTCCCCGCCCACCAGCACGTCCTCGCCCGCGCCGCCATTGAGGGTGTCGGCGCCGCCCTGGCCCACGAGCAGGTTGGCCTCGCCATTGCCGGTCAGGCTGTCGGCGTGCGCGGAGCCGATGACGTCCTCGATCGAGATAAGCTGATCGCCCTCGGCCTCGCCGCCTGCACCGGTGCCGGTTTCCAGGTTGACCACCACCCCGGCGCTGGATCCGGAATAGTCGGCGGTGTCGGAGCCGTCGCCGCCGACGAGCACATCGGCGCCGGCCGCGCCGATCAGGATGTCGTCGCCACCCGCCCCATGGAGGGTGTCGTTGCCAGCCTGGCTCATGAACACGTTGGCATCGCTGTTGCCGGTGAGCTGATCGTGATGGGCCTGGTTGCTGGTCACCACGAACTGGGTCGCGCCGTCCTCCGTCAGCGTCGTGGTAATGGCCAGATCCTGATCGCTGGTGTCCGCAACCGCGTTCTGCTGCACAGCCTCGTTCTCGCCAAAGGCCTGGTTCCAGAGAGACTCGACGCCGTCCGTAATCTCGCGACGGAAGATTACACCCGCCCTTACGGCACCAGCAATCGCGCCACCGGCAGCGAGGCCCCCGCCAAGCATAAAGAACGATTGTTTAAGTAAAATTTCGGCTTCTATTATAAGCTTCCCTTTCAGATCTCCAATAGATAGAGGCTCCAACTTTCGGAGCTCTTCTAGCTCACTCGCTAATTTAGCTGCATTCTTATAAAGTGCTTCCATAGACGTTGGAATAAGGTTAAGAGAATGATAAATTTCGTTCTGCATGCTATCAAGTACGGCAGATTTTGATTCTATTATTGCCCTGATTTTGTCAAAATGAGATTTTGCTACGCTGTCATTTTCTAGCTTAGAGATTTTTCTGAATATGTTGATAGCGACATTTTGAGTGTCATCAGGAACTACTTTGCTTAGAAAGCGCACTAGATATATTGATAATGTTTTCTGCATTTGATCGCTCATGAAATTACATGTCACCTTAATTGTAGCATAACTTGTATGAGTTTAACTTGATGGATGTTCATCAAGCATGAGTTTGGGCTACCTGAGCCTTTGATCTTCGAGGGTTTGCGCGACGGCTTGGAAAGCGGCGCAGTCTTGTTTTCTGACGGTCACGTCCGTCAATGAGTGTAAATTCGTCGGCCCTGAACAATGCCGTTTGATCAGGCGGCAATTGCATTCCAGGGCTCGTGGGCCGTATCCGATGGCGGATGAATCCATCAGAGCTGCCATGATCCAGGCAACAAAAAGCCTGAGCCAGTTCA
>NZ_VOSK01000349.1 GCF_009296175.1 Microvirga tunisiensis
CCCAACAGCTCCAGCACCAACCGCTTCAGATCGGCGTTCGACAGGCCATCAAGATCCGGGGCCGGTGACATGCAGGGGATTGAATCAGAATTGTCGCTGCGCCGGAACCCCGACCCGCCAGCTCAGCCCGGACTTTTGCCAATGTTACTCGAAATCTCCGTAAGTGTCTGAAGCATCATGGGTTCTCTCGCTGATCACCAAAAACACCCGCCTACCGTCAATTCCAGCTTCGAAATCAGGGTGTTACCCGTCACGCCAAGGGCGTGCGGTCCAAATCTGGATGCGGAACAGGAATTTCCCCCTTTTGGCGAAACCCAGCTACTGTTTCAGCCACCCGCGCAGTGATCTCGCGTTTCAAATCCGCTGCGAGATGCCAGTAATGGACCTCGTTTACACGGGCTGAATTGCCGAGCACTCTTCCCATGGCTTCAGGACCATAACCCAGCTTCGCCCCTACGCTATTCCAGCTTCGGCGAAGATCGTGAAGCGTTACGCGGTCTCTGCCCTCGTGTAGCCCCGCCTCCTTGCGGATGGTGAGCCAACCCTTATCGACGCTCGCGATGTGTCCATCACGAGCGTCAGGTCGAGGAAACACCCAGTCGCAACAGCGAGGAATTGTTCGGAGTAGCTGTTCGAGCGCATCGCTCATAAAGACATCCAGAACACCATCGTGCCGGTCGGTCTTGTGCTCGACAACCCGGATCACCCGCTGCACGAAGTCCACGTTTTCCCACCGGAGACGGAATGCTTCGGTCTTCCGCAACGGGGATAACATCAAGAACTCGATGGCCCAGAGAGAAACGTTTGGAATTACGCCCCGATAGCGGTGGCGTTCGAGTGCTGCCCAGAGGCGCTGGTACTCCTCGGAGGATAGCACGCGATCCCGTCGCGGCTTCCTCACACTGATTACGATCACGAATGGATTTCGACTATCCCCAACAAGGTCTCGCTTTTCCGCCCACGCCCATATCGCTCGGGACCATTGGATGATCTTTGCCCGCACATGCGGCGCTTGCCGAAGTCGATCATAAACCCGTTGCACCTGTCCCCTTGTCAGGTCTGACACCAAAACGTCCCCGAAATGGCGACGTATATGGAGACGACCGAACCGGCTGACTTCCTTGAACGAACTTTCCTTATGATGCCCCTGAGCCCAGACAAGGTAACGGTCGATCACTTCGTTAAACAAAGTTGCGGATGCCAGTTCAACTTTCCGCTCCCAAGCTGGATCATGACCTTCACTGATGCGCCCGAGCAGTACCCGTGCCTTCCGGCGAGCCTCATCCGTATTGATCACCCCAAACTGACCGATTCGAAACTCACGCTGCCGCTTATCGCGAGAGCGGTATCTCAGAATGAATTGCACCTTCCCAGTCGTGTAGACCTTGGCCCCGAAGCCGCCGATGTCAGTGTCCCAACTTCGGCCTACGGGGAGTTTTCTCATAATCGCATCCGAGAGCCTGAGCTTCCGCTTCAAAGGAGGAGCCATATCGCGTTTCCCGACCTACCTATGCCAACACCCTGATTTCGAAGCTGGAATTGACGGTAGGCGGGTGTTTTTGGTGATCAGCGAGAGAACCCATGATGCTTCAGACACTTACGGAGATTTCGAGGATGGCGCATCCATACGCTGAGGATGCTCCATCCTTGCCTTTCCGCCAGCCATCAAATAGCCATCACGGAAACGTCTCGGGACCGTTCCCAGACCGTTTCATCCAACAACGTCTACGCACGGTTTCACCAACGTTTTGAATGACTTGAGTGAACGTCGCGAACCGAGCCAAGGAGTCTTTTAATGGTCCCCCGTTACAGCCGTCCCGAGATGGTGGCCATCTGGTCGCCGGAAACCAAGTTCCGCATCTGGTTCGAGATCGAAGCCCATGCCACCACGGCACTCGCCAATCTCGGCGTCGTGCCCAAGGAGGCAGCGGAGACGGTCTGGGAGAAGGGCTCCAAGGCCACCTTCGACGTGGAGCGGATCGACGCCATCGAGCGCGAGGTGAAGCATGACGTCATCGCCTTCCTCACCCATCTGGCCGAGATCGTTGGTCCCGAGGCGCGCTTCGTCCATCAGGGCATGACCTCCTCGGACGTGCTCGACACCACCTTCAACGTGCAGCTCGCCCGCGCCTCGGACCTTCTGCTGCGTGATCTCGACGAGCTCCTCGCCGCCATCAAGCGCCGCGCCTTCGAGCACAAGATGACGCCGACCATCGGCCGCTCCCACGGAATTCACGCCGAGCCCACCACCTTCGGCCTCAAGCTTGCCCAGGCCTATGCGGAGTTCGAGCGCTGCAAGGTCCGGCTGATCGAGGCGCAGCGGGAGATCTCCACCTGCGCCATCTCCGGCGCCGTCGGAACCTTCGCCAATATCGACCCCGGCGTCGAAGAATATGTGGCCGAGCAGATGGGCCTGTCCGTCGAGCCGGTCTCGACCCAGGTCATTCCGCGTGACCGGCACGCCATGTATTTCGCAACGCTCGGCGTCATCGCTTCCTCCATCGAGCGGCTGGCCACGGAAGTGCGCCACCTGCAGCGCAGCGAAGTTCTGGAGGCGGAAGAGTTCTTCTCGGCGGGCCAGAAGGGCTCGTCCGCCATGCCGCACAAGCGCAATCCGGTGCTCACCGAAAACCTGACGGGACTTGCCCGCATGGTCCGGGCCTATGCCATGCCGGCCATGGAGAACGTGGCCCTCTGGCACGAGCGGGACATCTCCCACTCCTCCGTCGAGCGCATGATCGGCCCCGACGCGACCGTGACCCTGGACTTCGCGCTCGCCCGCCTCACCAACGTGATCGACAAGCTCGTGGTCTATCCGGAGAACATGCAGAAGAACCTGGACCGCCTCGGCGGTCTCGTTCACTCGCAGCGGGTTCTTCTGGCGCTGACCCAAAAGGGCGCCTCCCGCGAGGACGCCTATCGGCTCGTCCAGCGCAATGCCATGCCGGTCTGGCGCGGTGAAGGCGACTTCCTCACCCTTCTGAAGAACGATGCCGACGTGACGAAGTACCTGCCGGCGGACGAGATCGCGGCCTGCTTCGACCTCGGCTACCACTACAAGCATGTGGATACGATCTTCGCGCGGGTCTTCGGCGCGAGCGGCGCATAGCTGGGGGGCTGGAAATTTTTCCACAATGAGCAAGAATCCCTGGCAGGGCATCGGACCCAAAAGTGGAATCCACTTTTGGGATCGGTTCCGATGCCTCTCTTGAAGAGCGCATCGTCCAATGCGGAAAACCGGGGCCACTTTTCCGTCCGATGCGCTGGGAGATCAACGGCGCGGGGATTGTTGCCATGCTGTCGGAGAAGCTTCTCGATCTTGCATTCACGCGGGCCGTGAAACACGGCTCCCTGGAGATGACGACGGCCGGTGGCCGGCGTTTCACCTTCGGAGACGGGACTGAACCCCAGGTATCGATCCGCTTCACGGACGCCCCGGCCCAGATGGCGCTCTGCCTTCATCCGGAACTGAAGCTCGGTGAATTGTTCGTGGAGGGTCGCCTCGTCATCGAGAACGGCACCATCCTCGACCTGCTCCAGCTCCTTCTCCAGGATACCCACGGGGAACTCGACGAGCTCCCTCTCCATCGCCTGCGCAAGATCCGCGCCAAGATGATGCGCCGTGCCGAGAACAATGCGGCCCGGTCCAAGCGCAACGTCGCCCACCATTACGATCTCGACGGTCGGCTTTATTCCCTCTTCCTCGACAGCGACCGACAGTATTCCTGCGCCTATTTCGACGATCCGGATGTGAGCCTCGAAGGGGCCCAGATGGCCAAGAAGCGGCACATCGCGGCCAAATTGATGGTTGATCCAGGCCAGAGCATCCTGGACATCGGCTCGGGCTGGGGCGGTATGGGGCTCTATCTCGCTCAGGTTGCCGGAGCAGGCTCGGTCAAGGGCGTCACGCTCTCGGAGGAACAGTTGGAGGTTTCGCGCAAGCGATCCGCCACGGCCTGCCTTCAGGATCGGGTGCAGTTCGAGCTTCAGGACTATCGCCTCACGAAGGGCTCGTTCGACCGGATCGTCTCGGTCGGCATGTTCGAGCATGTGGGCGTGTCTTCCTATGACGCTTATTTCCAGACCTGCCGGAACCTCCTGAAGGCGGACGGAGTCATGCTCCTCCACACCATCGGGCGATCGGGCACGCCCTATCCGACCAATCCCTGGATCACCAAGTACATCTTCCCCGGCGGGCACCTGCCCGTGCTTTCGGAGATAATGCCCGCCATCGAGCGCGCGGGACTGATGGTGACGGATATCGAGATCCTGCGCCTGCACTATGCCTACACCCTGAAGGCCTGGCGCGAGCGCTTCATGGCTCACCGTGAGGAGATACTGCGCCTCTACGACGAGCGCTTCTGCCGGATGTGGGAATGCTACCTTGCCATGTCCGAATCCGCGTTCCGCTGGCAGGATGCGGTGGTGTTCCAGCTCCAGCTCGCCCAGCGCAACGATGTTGTGCCCCTGACCCGCGATTATATCGCGGAGCGGGAGACCGCCCTGAAGGAGGCGGAGCAGAATATGGAGTTGAAGCGGAGCGCTTGAACCCGTCGGGATGGGTCTTTATCTCCGAGGCATGAAAACTTCCGATTGCGACATCCTCATCGTTCCAGGCCACACGAATTCCGGCGAAGACCATTGGCAGAGCCGATGGGAGCGCCAGCTCTCGACTGCTTGGCGCGTCGAGCAGGAGAACTGGGACGCTCCCAACAAGGACGCCTGGGTCGAGCGCATCGTGCGCGACGTGGAGCGGGCCAAGAAGCCCGTCGTGCTCGTCGGCCACAGCCTCGGCGTGCTGGCCATCGCCCATGCGGCGCCGCAGCTCGCAGGCGGCAAGGTCCGGGGCGCCTTCCTGGTCAGCGTGCCGGACGTGGAGAGGCCCGACTTCATCCCGGCCATCGACCGGGCCTTTGCGCCGATCCCGCGCGAGCCTTTCCACTTCCCTTCCATTCTCATCGCCAGCCGGACCGATCCTCATTGTGACTATGCCAAGGCGGAAGACATCGCCTATGCCTGGGGCTCCGCCATCGTGGATGCGGGCGATGCGGGCCACCTCAACACGGAAAGCGGCCATGGTCCCTGGCCTGAGGGGCTGATGCGCTTCGCAGGGTTCCTGAAGCGGCTCTGAGGCGCCGCCGCGTCCTTTCCACCGTCATGCTTGGCCTCGCTGACGCTCGCCCCGAAATGACGGTGTCAGCGGGCCGGAAGGGTTCTTCGAATACCTTTTCCACAGGACGAAAAGTTCATGCGCCAGTCACCTGAGTGAGAGCAGGATCGGAGCAATCTAATCCTATCGCCACCACGGAGGATATTCGCATGAAGACCATTGCCACCATCGCCCTTGCCGCTCTGCTGGCCGGCACGGGCACCTATGCCCTCGCGCAGCAGACACCTGCTCCGGATGCGCCGGCGGCCTCCCAGGATCAAGGGCGCCAGGACCGCCGTCCCCGCATGAGCCAGGACGATTTCAACCGGCTCGTCGATGCCCGCATCGCCTCGATCAAGGCCGGCCTGAAGCTTTCCGCCGATCAGGAGCGTCTCTGGACACCCGTGGAGACCGCCATCCGCACCTCCGCCACCGAGCGCTTCTCCAGCTTCGAGCAGCGCCCGACCCGCGAACAGCGCCAGTCCGTGGATTTCATGCAGCGCCTCGAGCAGCGTAGCACCATGAGGACCGAGGGCGCGCAGCGCTCGGCCGCCGTCACCACCGCCCTGCGCCCGCTCTGGAACACCTTCAGCGAAGACCAGAAGCGGATTGCGCCGCGCCTCCTGCGTGAGGCTGTCGATTTCGACGGCCCACGCTGGAATGACCGCGGCGGGCGCCGCGGCCACGGCCGCGACCATCATCGCATGGGGATGCATCAGGGCGGGCCCCGCGGCCCCGTGCAGCAGCAGTAACATCCGACAGCAAATCGGGATAGGGGGGAGCCTCGCGGTTCCACCCCTCCCACACCACCGTACATACGGGTCCGTATACGGCGGTTCGTCGGATTACTCGACTGGCTGGACGTGGACAGAGGCGAGGCCGAGGCCTCTGA
>NZ_VOSK01000034.1 GCF_009296175.1 Microvirga tunisiensis
ATCTCGCCCGGGCGGAGTTCGCAACGCTGCGGTTGCGCCTGCTCAAGATCGCCGTGCGGGTGCAGGAAACCACCAGCCGCATCCGACTGGCCTTTGCCTCGTGCTGTCCGGAAGCGGATCTCGTCCGGCGTCTTGCGAGCGCTCTGGCACCCCAGCCCCGGGCGGCCTCGCCCTGAGCGCCGGGGCTGCCATCGCCCCGGTCATCCCATCCCGTCCCTGCCAACGCGTTCCCCACGTTCCAGACCTTGCCGCGGTGAAAGAAACGCAGCGGATCGGCACGCCCGCGCTACCAAATAGGCCCCGAAACAAACTCTGGTGAATAGGAACGGCTAGAGGAGCTGTGCGAATGCCTTAGTAGCCCTAATGTGAGAAGCAACTTTGAGCGCAGCGTAGTGGCTTGGATACCTCAGCCTGTGTCCCTCAAGCCACAGATCTTACGGACATCCTAAAAACAACCTTACGAAATCGATTACATAGACGCAATTAGACTTCAATTATCGACCATTAGTGGTAAGGGACTTGCGCGAAGCCACATTTGCTCCGTGGCTCCGTTCCCCTGAGGAAACTCGTTCCTCCCAAACTCGGGCTGCTGGCGGCGGCAGCCCATTTTTGACTGATTGTGGACACGCTGCGGGCTGTCGCTACAGCCGCAATGTTGCGCAGGTACGTATGAGCCATCACCTTCCAGCCGACACATCGGCTATCACCATTCCTCGGCTGCAGCAGTGGGCTCGGGACGGCCGGCGGCTAGTGATGACCACAGCCTATGATGCCGTCACAGCCCGCTTGGCTGACCCTGTCGTCGACATGCTCCTGGTCGGCGACAGCGTCGGCAATGTGTGTCTCGGCTTTGACAACACCCTGCCGGTCAGCATGGCGATGATGAACCATCACCTCGAAGCTGTCGCTCGGACCAGGCCGCGAGCTCTGGTCGTCGCCGACATGCCGTATCTGAGCTACCACCTCAGCCTCGACGACACCTTGTGCAACGCCGGCGGCTTTCTCCAGCGCGGAGCGGCCGCCGTAAAGCTGGAAGGCGGTTCCAAGCGTGTTGAGACGATCCGGGCGCTCGTGGAGTGCGAGATTCCGGTCATGGGTCATCTGGGTCTGACACCCCAGAGCGTGCACGCCATGGGCGGTTTCAAGGTGCAGGGCAGGGACGTCCATGATGCTGTGCAGATCCTCGAGGACGCGCACCGGCTGCAGGAGGCGGGCTGCTTTGCACTCGTGCTTGAGGGCATCCCCACAGAACTCGCCGCCCGGATCACCAGGACGCTGAGTATCCCCACCATTGGCATTGGAGCGGGCCCGCATTGCTCGGGTCAGGTGCTGGTCCTGCACGACATTGTGGGCCTGACGCAGGGACGTCGGCCCAAGTTCGTCCGCACCTATGTAGACGGCTTCGATCTGCTGCAGCAGGCCCTCAAGCATTGGGCCGAGGATGTGCGCCGCGGCGCCTTTCCGTCTGCTGCGGAATCCTATGCCCTGCCTGCCGATGCTCATGCGGCAGTATCGGCCTGGGTATCACACCCCTCCACCAGCTCATGAGGCCACTGATGCTGACCTTTCGCACCATCAAGTCGCTGACCCAGTGCTTGCGCGGCTACCGCTCCTCGGGCCTGCAGGTCGGCTTCGTGCCCACCATGGGCTTCCTGCATGCGGGTCATCGGGCGCTGATCGACGAGAGCGTCGCCCGCTGCGA
Source organism: Microvirga tunisiensis (assembly GCF_009296175.1). Lineage (GTDB taxonomy): Bacteria > Pseudomonadota > Alphaproteobacteria > Rhizobiales > Beijerinckiaceae > Microvirga > Microvirga tunisiensis. The sequence continues at coordinate 1,703 of NZ_VOSK01000034.1, forward strand.
CATCACCGTAGTCAGCATCTTCGTCAATCCGACGCAGTTCGGGCCGAACGAGGACCTCGACCGGTACCCACGCGCGCTCGAGCAGGATCACGAACTGTGCCGGACGGCCGGGGTGAACCTGCTCTTCGTGCCCGATGCGACCGAGATCTACCCGCCGGGCTTCCAGACCCATGTCGAACCCGGCCCCGTAGCCGAGCCGCTGTGCGGCGCAGTTCGGCCCGGCCACTTCCGTGGTGTCGCTACCGTCGTGACCAAGCTGTTCAACATCGTGCAGCCGGATGCGGCCTTCTTCGGGCAGAAGGACTTTCAGCAATGTGCCGTGATCCGGCAGATGGTGCGTGATCTGAACATGCCCGTTGAGATCGTCACGGTTCCGACCGTGCGCGAGCCCGATGGTCTCGCCTTAAGTAGCCGCAACAGCTACCTGAGTCCTGCCGACCGCGAGCGAGCCCGCTGCCTCAGCCAGGGCCTGCTCGCCGCTCAGGCGGCGTTCGGGGAGGGAGAGCGGGACAGCCAGCGGCTGCTCGAGATCGCCCGGTCGCAGATGACCGAGGTCGAACAACTACAGTACCTTGAGCTGCGGGATGCAAGGACCTTGGCGGCTGTTCAGAGCTTGGTTGAGCAGCCCGCCGCCTTGTGCGTCGCCGCCACCATCGGTCCCACACGCCTAATCGACAATGTGCTCCTGATCCCTCCACCAACGGCTCTGGCCGATCACGAGCTGGAGCTCGTCTCGCATGTGATGGGCCGCCAAGCGTCACCTCACCCCGAAGAGTCTCGACCGTCATGACAACACTGTCGGACACCGAAGCCCTTGTGTGTGCGCTGAGCACCCGTTTGATCGCCAGTGCAACGGCCACCGACACCCTGGTGGCCTGGTGCGAGGAGTATGGCCTCTCCCACGGACCGATCACCGTGGATGTCCGTCAGCGCTTCGCACCCGCGGTCGTGCCGGATGAGGTTATGGCCGCTTTAGGTCCTGCCACGCCTGAGATTGTTCACTACCGGCAGGTCTGGCTGAAGCGCGGGTCCCTTGCCCTGGCGGCCGCGGAGAACTGGTTCGTGCCGCAACGCCTGACAGCGGACATGAACCAGATCCTGAACCAGACGGACATTCCATTCGGGACCGTCATCGCGCCGCTTCACCCTGTCCGCCGCACGCTGGTTGCCAATGCCGGGCCGCTTGCTGACGATCTTGTCGAGGATCCAGCCTGGTTCAGCGGCTCAGCCCACCAGCCGCACCCTGAGATCATCCTGGAGCATAAAGCCATGATCCTCACTGGCTCCGGAACATCGCTGGCCCTCGTGAACGAGTTCTTCTTCGCGGATCTTGTCTCGTTTGGGCCTCCGACATTGCCCTGCACCGAGCCAGAGAGTGTGAGGCTGGAACGATGACGGCCCAACACGATTTGGCGTCTCAAGCCCTGCACGACCCCAGTCTGATCGAAGAGATGCAGTTGCTGGATCACCGGATCCGATTTGGCCCGACGCAGTCTGGTTGGGTCTCCTTTGTGGCCCGCGAGGGGCACCGTCCAACCATTCTTCTTGCGCCTGACCGCGACACCCTCCTCTTGGAGTCCCGAAAGCTGATCAAGCGACGCCTCGAAGAGAAGAGGTGAGGGGATGGATCATCGTCTCTTGTGGGATGCCAGGGGTTCACCCACCATCATCGACCGTCAGCCTGGATCAACATCAGGGACGGGTTGGCTTTCCCCGCCGGTGCCCCAAACCGATCCTGACACCATTGCCCCATGCTGAGAGGCTGCCCCAGATGAACTCCACCCGTGTCTTTCTGCTGGCCTCAGGCCTGGCCCGGCTGATCGAGCGGGAGCGGGCAGGGACCCTCGTTCAGCAGGGTTACTTTCCCGAGCACCCTGAGCGGAGCACTCACGTGCAGGTCACAGGCGAGGCCGGCCACCTGGTCCTGGTCTCCCACTCCGCAAGGGGTCCGGTGGAGGATACGGCCGAGATCTCTCTGCCCCAGGCCGAGGCCCTGCTCTCGCTCACCGCCGGACAGGTCGAATACCTGAGCATCGCCCTCGACCTGGGATCGCAGGGGGTCATCATTCAGCGCGTCGTCACCCCAGCACCGCTCGATCTGATCAGCATGGCGTTCAGGGATGACAAGACGCCCCGCAAGTTCCAGCCGCCGGCCTGGTTCGGGCCCGAGGTCAGCGCTGATCCGAGCTACCGGTCCCGCTCCCTGGCTCTTGCGGGCCGGCCAGCCGTGCCGGAGGTGGAGGTCACGAACGCGGCCCTCAACAGCCTACTCGACGCCCTGGATCACCGCGATCATGAGGCCGAGCCACGCCCAGCCCGGCCGGCTCAGGCCGCGATCCGCGCTGAGGCACCCGTCGATGCCGAGGCCGAACAGGAGCTCGACGGGCTCAACATTGAGGACAGCGTGATCCGGGAGCTCGCCCGCTCATTGCAGCCACAGGGGCGCTGATGCTGCCCGGGACGGCTTTGACCTGCATGAAATCCCTTGAAGATGGATGTCATCACAAGTACAGCCAGCCTGCTGTGGACTGTCATGGCGGCTGGCGGTGGGGCCTGTAGCTCAATGGTTAGAGCCGGCCGCTCATAACGGTCTGGTTGGGGGTTCAAGTCCCTCCAGGCCCACCAAAGATCAGCCCACGAGTGAATTGATCGCCAGCAGACCTTCGAACGAGAACCCACGATGAGCTACCGCCTGATCCAACTCGCGCCGGGCGCCTATGACCTCTACCTCGACGACATCATTGTCGCCAGCGTGGTCAGAAGCGGCTTGCGCCAGCCCTACACCTGGACCGCCGAGCTGCTTGAGGATCTGCCGCGCAGTAAGCGGCCCTTGCCCTTCCAGGAGATCGAGCACAGCTTCCCATCGCTGGAGGAGCTGTGCGCCTGGCTCGGCCAGCCGCCGGTGACGACCAACAACCGGCATACGGCCTCGTGGCTAAATCCAAGCTGGCAAAAGGCTCATCCAGTAAAATGAGTCTTGGTTCAAGGGCGAGGGCGGAGATCAAGCAGACGAGCTGCTACTGCCCCTCCGACAGATCGTGCACGACCCGATCCGCCCAATTAGCTCGTCCGAGATGGGCGAGCCAAATCAGAGCCTGACGCATGGCTTCCCGGCGTGGGACTCGGCGCTCCTGAGATCCAAACGCAATCTCTTCGCCTACGGTCGGAAAGATAATTTGGCGATCTGGATTCTGGAACAGAAAAGCGACACTGGACGGGATTTGCCTCCTTTGGATCGTAGTGTTTAGACCGACTGTTGCGACAGTTCCGCCCATTGGCAGAGCCAAGCCGTGGGCCAATCAAAGAAGGGAACTCTTGCCCGAGCCATTGGATCCGACGAGGCCAACGCGCTGCTCTTGCAGCGAGAGCGAAAAGCCGTCGAAAACAATCTGCTCCCCGTGCGCGAAGGTTATCTGGTCGAAGGTGACGTGCGGCATGGGATGCCTAAGCCGCGCTGTTCCTTCAGTCATCGGTCGTGTGCTCATAAACGACGGGTGCAAGATCACCTAACGCCTGCTAGAAGGGGGATCGGCTGCCTGTCGCCTGCCTCATTGAGAATCGAAAACTGGTAGCGTCCCATTGAATCGACTTCGACTTGATAGCTTAGACGCTCAAGGACGTTATTCTCTTGGTCGAAGGTCAAGATCCTCGGTGTAATCTCGGTGATCTGTCCCGCGGGAATATAAATCGAGTTGCAGATGATCAATTGATCCCCAGGTTGGCACGTTCGTGCCGCAGACCCGTTCAATATGCAACACCGGGATCCGCGCTCGCCCAAAATCACATAGGTCGAGATCCGGGCGCCTGAGTTTTTGTTCCAAATCTCCACGAATTCGAGTGGGTAAATCCCAGCCTCTTCACAGTGACCTGGATCCAACGTGATTGAGCCGTGATAGTTCAGGTTTGCTCCGGTCACACGGATACCGTGCAACTTAGCCGCAACAACTTTCCTCACTGCGCTATCCTTCTTAACTGTCAATCCACTTGGTCGGATACATCGCAGCGTCATCGCTTCGGCAATCAGTCACGGTTAACTTCGCGTTGCCAGAAAAATTTCAGTTGTCAGGCGTAGCGCCGACATCAACGCCACCCGCGGACTCCAGAGCACCTAAAAGGAGTCCCTCATTCTGAGAAGCTTTCTAGCGTGGCAACGAGTCTAGGTTCAAGGGATAGATCTTCTATTTTCGTCCATCGATTTGGATCGTTTTGCTGTTCCCGGGCCACAGAGAGTCAGCTTGTCATCTTCGGTAGATTGTTGCCAACGAAGAGAGACGAGACGTTCGCAACGGGGTTGATATCTCGAAACATAATTGAGCCTCATAGCCATTCAGGAACATGTCCTGGCAGGTCTTAGAGCGCGTTGACATTCATTTGGTCCAGATGAACGCGCTGACGAGGCAAAGGATTGACATAAACGCCCGTGGGGTCTGTTCGTAGCGCGTGGCGATGCGTCTGAAGTGCTTGATTTTCAGGAAGAAGCGCTCGACGAGGTTGCGCTCGCAGTAGAGGGCGTAGTCGCAGGGGACTTGCGGCGATGTTGTTCTGGGCGGGATGACCGGCACGGCATCCTGGCCTTCGATGGCCTCCCGCAAGGGCTTGGCATCGTAGCCCTTGTCCCCCAAGACATGGTCGGCGGGAAGATCAGCGATCAAGGCTTCGGCCTGAGTGATATCGCTCACCTGTCCCGGCGTCAGGATGAAGCGGAGCGGATTGCCCAAAGCATCAACGACGGCATGGATCTTGGTCGTCAGCCCGCCGCGTGAGCGTCCGATCGCACGAGCCTCACACCCCCCTTTTTGCCCGCCGCATGCTGGTGCGCCCGGACAATGGTTGAGTCGATCATGACGTATTCGAAGTCGGGCTCATCCGCCATGGTGGCAAAAAGCCGATCCCAGACGCCGCTCTTGGACCAGCGCGAGAAGCGAACAAAGGCGCTGTTCCAGTTGCCGAAGAGTTCCGGCAGATCTCGCCAGGGCGCCCCAGTTCGGGCCAGCCAGAGCACCGCTTCCACGAACAGCCGGCTATCGACCGCTGTTCGGCCGGGATCCATGCGTTTGCCCGGCAAATGCGGCTCCATCCGATCCCACTGGTGATCTTTCAACATCAGACGAACTCCGCTCACCCAAGCCTCCGCGCCCAAAAGGAGCTTGAATCAGATTTGCGAGTCCGTCGAAAGCCTGAATGTCAACGCGCTCTAGTGATATCGCGGGGCCAATCTCAATCGTCATAGAGGCAAAGCGCCTGTCTGCTTTCCGTCAGCGCCTCCACCGAAGCAGGTACGCTGCCTAGCCCGACACTGAGCATGAGAACGCTTCAGTTCATAGGGTTGCTCAGATCCTGCTTGCGTCCGTCTTGTAATACTGCACTTAGGACGTTTCTCATGTGAGAAGCTTCTGACCTGGGGAGAATATGGTGGGTCGCAAGCCCTCCCGGTTGTCGTAGAGACAAAAGTACCTTCTCGTCCTTGAGGGACTGAAACTCCCACCACTCGAGAGGCGTGACCAGGACCGAAGTAGGGTCGTCGACTTTCCTTCGGAGAGCCTCTCCAAGTGCGACGGATGAGGCTCGAAGAAGACCAAACCCGACATCGTACGGTAAGGCCAGAACAAGTTCCTGATGGTTATCGGCGCCAAACCTCACGAGGATGTAGGAGCCATCAACGGTCGTCGAAACGCCGAGTACGTTCGCTATGGGGATAGCTTCGATAGAGACATCCATGGCCTGTGATCCTTTCGACTGAAGCAATGATTGCGCAATGGGTATCCGCTCGTCGAGTCTCTGCTCCCACCATTTCCTTGCCCCAGTTCCACATGATTCTTAATGCTGCAGCAGAATGGTATGCGGTAAATGGATCGGCGAGATCGCCATGCCGACAAGCCAAAGCTTTTGGTTTGGAAGTGCCTTCCGACCACAATGGGTGCTGTGTCCTGGATGCACATGAAAATCAGCGAACAACAAACTTCGCCCTTTTATAGATCGTCCTGAAGTACCTCTTGCAATCAGTGTGCGCATCTCTGGACCGGAACGAACCGAACAACTTCTTCAAAACCGGTTGAGCATAGCGCATTGGAGGATTGGGATACGGTCGGTTCATCAAGTCTCGGGCAGAGTGTGTGAGCTGCAGATTTCTATCCTTTACGATAAAGCGATCGTAACATGTCCATCCCACGAAATAGGGTCGTATGAGAAACTTATTCCAAATTGCGTCTGCAGATCTGAGATGCCTTGTCTATCTCATGACGAAACCAGTAGAATCCAAAGGAGATGATATCAGACACTGATGATAACATGGCTCGCGGACATTCGCGCTCATGGCGCAAGATGAATCTTGGAATACTCCTTTTCTGGCTCACCGTCGGAGCGGCTGTTGCGGGCAGGATTGCTTATTTTGATCAGATTGCAGCGGCGGCATCGGCCCAGCCGCTGCGAGAAAAGCGGTAGTCGCCGTCAGTGTCCCACGAGTGTCGGGGCCGACAGTTCGCTCTTCGATACGAACCGCCTTTGCCCATTGCGGGCGGTGAATGTGCTGCTCGCGTGAAGCGGGCATTCCGGTGGTGCGGCGACGGACGCACCAATAGCAATAATCAATGGCCCGGCTCCGGGCAGAGGAATGCCGCGAGCAACATCCTTGACGGTCGAGTGTGTGTTCTCCTGATCGTCTCTCGACACATTGCTGATCGCGACGACAGGCGTCGCGGGAGGCAGGCCGCTCTCGATCATCCGGGTCGCCAACTTCGATGCCGTGCGCCGGCCCATGTAGACGATCGTCGTCGCCTGCGGGTCCGCCAATGCCGCAAGGTTCAGGTTTTCCGGAAGATCTCCATGCCGGTCATGAGCGGTGATGAACTGGACCCTTTGCGCATGATCGCGATGAGTCAGGGAAGCGTTGAGCGAGGCGGCAGCGGCACTCGCCGTCGTGATGCCCGGAACGATGCGGACCGGAACGCCAGCGTCCCGGCAGGCCGCGACCTCCTCGCCGGTCCGGCCGAAGACGGCGGGATCCCCGCCTTTGAGACGAACGACGCATTCACCGGCAAGCGCAAGATCGACGATCAGGGCGTTGATGTCTTCCTGGCGGCATGACGCGCTATGGCCTTCCTTGCCGACATGGACCCGGCGGGCCTCCCGGCGCGCCAGTTCGAGAATGGCCGGCGTGACGAGGCGATCGTAGACGATGACATCGGCTGCTTGCAGCTCCCGCATCGCCTTCAGGGTCAAGAGCTCGGGATCGCCTGGACCCGCGCCGACAATGACGACTTCACCCCGCCTCGCCGAGGCTTCTCCGCCAGCCTCGTGCGCGAGGCGATCCAGGGTGCCGTCCAAGTTCCGGCCTTGGGACCCGTTCGCGAATGCGCCATCGACGAACCGTTCCCAGAACCGGCGCCGACCCGGCTTTGACGGGACGATCTCCCGCAGGCGATCGCGGAAGTCCTTTGCGGCCTGCGCCCATGCGCCGAGGGAGGAGGGCAGGACTGCCTCGATGCGCCGACGAATGGCCTGGCCCAGAATGGGAGCCGCTCCATCGGTCGATATGGACACGATGACGGGGGCGCGATTGACGATGGTGCCGAACTGAAAATCGCAGAAAGCCGGCTGATCCACGATGTTGACGAGAGCGCCGCGTCGGCGCGCCGCTTCGGCGAACGTTGCGGCGTCCTGCCCATCCTCGATATCCGCGATGGCGACCGAGACCCCGGCGAGGTCCATCTCACGCCATGTCCTTTGAACGAGGGTGAGGTGCTTCGGGTCGTTTCGAACGACGGCGCGAAGTTCGGGTGAAGGGTCCTCCGCAAGGATCCTGACCGCACCGCCCGCGGCCGCGAGGAGTTCGACTTTCCAGGCGATCCCGTCGGATCCCCCCACGACGAGAATCGAACGCCCGGCGAGATCGACGAAGACCGGCAGTTTCGGCAGGGCGTTGAGGCGCGCAGGGCGCCGGTCGTCGGGCCAAAGAGGCGCGTTCATTCCGCCGCCTCGGCCAGAGGGCCCGTGTTGGCGTGAAAATCCCGCCCGTTTCCCGTTGCGGCCACGATCCCTGCGCGGATGACGAAGTCCCCGAACCTCTCCGCGGGCTTGCGCCCGTGGGCGTAGGCCGCAAACAGCGGGTCGAGAGCGGCGACGATCTCGTCATGCTGCAGGTCGGCGGCATAGAGCTTGGACAGTCGGGACCCGTCGAACGCGGCGCCGAGATAGAGATTGTACCGCCCGGGGCCTTTGCCCACGAGACCGATCTCCGCGATATACGGGCGGGCGCAGCCATTGGGGCAGCCGGTCATGCGGATCGTGATCTCGTCCTCGGCAAGGCCGCGAAGGCTGAGCCGCTCCTCGAGAACCGTCACGAGCGACGGCAGGTAGCGCTCGCTCTCGGCCAGCGCCAGGCCGCAGGTCGGCAGGGCCACGCATGCCATTGCGTTGCGGCGCAGCGCCGTGGCGTGGCTCGTCAGGCCATATTCCTCCACAAGCGCTTCGATCTGCGGACGCTTCTCCGGCGACACGTTCGCCACGATGACGTTCTGGTTCGCCGTGAGGCGAAATTCCCCGTCGTGGATTTCGGCGATCCGGCGGAATCCCGTCATGAGGGAGGGGCCGTCCGGAATATCGCGCAGGCGGCCGTTCTCGATGAAGAGCGTCAGATGGGAGCGCCCGTCCTCGCCCTCGACCCATCCGTAGCGATCGCCATTGCTGTCGAAATGGAAAGGCTGCGGCTTGCCGAAGGCTTTGCCAGTACGACGCTCGACCTCGGCGCGGAACGTCTCGAGGCCACGATCCTCGATGGTGTATTTGAGACGCGCATGCTTGCGGAGCGCGCGGTCGCCCCAGTCGCGCTGCACGGTCACTACGGCTTCTGCCACGGCAAGTGCATCCTCGGGCTGGCAGAAGCCCAGCACGTCGGCCGTGCGGGGATAGGTGTCCTCTTCGCCATGGGTCATGCCCATGCCGCCGCCGACCGTCACGTTCCAGCCTGTAATCTCGCCCTTCCTGTCGAGAATCGCGATGAAACCGAGATCCTGTGCGAAGATATCGACCTCGTTCGACGGAGGAACGGCCACCACCGTCTTGAATTTCCGCGGCAGGTAGGTCTGGCCGTAGACGGGCTCGATGACCCCTTCGCCGCCGACGACCTTTTCCCCGTCGAGCCAGATCTCCCGATAGGCCGGCGTCTGCGGGAGGAGGTGCCCGGAAATCGACCGGGCGAGATCGAGAGCCGCCTTATGGGCGCGGGACTGATGCGGATTGGTGGAGGCCAGCACATTGCGGTTGACGTCGCCGCAGGCGGCCAGCGTGTCGAGCAGCGCCGTGTCGATGGCCTTCATCGTCGCCTTCAGGTTCGACTTGATGACGCCATGGAACTGAAAGGTCTGGCGGGTCGTCAGGCGCAGCGTGCCATTGGCGTAGTCCCGGGAGATCCGGTCGAGCTGGAGCCATTGCGCCGGCGTGCAGACGCCGCCGGGGATGCGCAGGCGGATCATGAAGGAATAGGCCTTCTCGAGCTTCTTCTTCGTGCGCTCGGCCCGCAGATCGCGGTCGTCCTGCAGATACATACCGTGGAACTTGACCAGCTGCTGGTCGTCCTCGGTGATCGCACCGGTCACGATGTCGGTGAGACCTTCCGCGAGCGTGCCGCGCAGATAGCCGCTCGCCTCTTTGATGCGTTCGTTGCGCGAGAGTTCGTTGGACATCGCCTTGCTTCTCAATAAACGTCTTGGTGATAGCGCCGGCCGCGCTCGAGCTCGGTGACGGCAAGCTCGGCGGCGTCGGGAGAAAGGGCTTTGACGTCGGCGAAGGCTGCGACGAGCGCCGCGCGGATATCCTTCGCCATGGCCGTGGCGTCACCACAAACGTAGAGCTGCGCGCCATTGTCCAGCCAGTCGATCATGTCCCGGCGCTGCTCCCAGAGGCGGTGCTGCACGTAGACCTTCTGCGGCGTGTCGCGCGAGAAGGCGAGATCGATCCGGGTCAGCGAGCCGTCCTTCAGGGCATCCTGCCATTCGAGCTGATACAGGAAGTCGTGCGTGTAGCGCCGATCGCCGAAGAACAGCCACGACTTGCCGCTGACGCCGACGGCGCGCCGCTCCTGCACGAAGGCGCGGAAGGGCGCCACACCGGTGCCGGGGCCGATCATGAGGATGTCGGTTGACGGATCGGGCAGCCGGAAATGCTTGTTGGGTTTGAGGCGTACGCGGGCTGATGCTCCGGCCTTAAGGCGGTCAGCCACGAACGTCGAGGCAACGCCGCTCCGGAGACGCCCGTGCGTTTCGTAGCGGACGGCCGCGATCAGCAGGTGCGCCTCGTCGCCGACTTCCTTGCGAGAAGAGGCGATGGAATAAGCCCGGGGTGGGAGCGGTCTTGTGAGCGCTGTGAGCTGCTCAGCCGTGAGGGACACGGGAAACGCTTCGACCAAATCGATCAGCTGGCGTCCCTCAATCCAGGAGCGGGCTTGGCCCTCATCAAGGAGCTTGCGCACCTCCGCATGTCCGGTCTGAGCAGCAAAGGTCTCCAGAGTCTTGACGGAGAGCGTGGTAATGTCGCGTTCGCCTGCCAGCGTCGCACGCACGGCGTCGTCATCCCGAAGCCCAGTCACTGACAGAACTGCCTCGATGAGGGCTGGGTCGTTCTCAGGGAAGAGTTCGAGCGAGTCGCCGGGCTCGTAACCGGGGATCGCACCATCAAAACCAAGCGCCAGATGAAAGGTCTCCTTGCCGGAACGGGAGGAGTTCAGGTTGACATGCTCGAGCACCTCGACGTTAAGCGGCTCGCGGCTGACTTCGGCAGGACCACGGGCACCGAAATCGATTGCGACCACGTTATCGGACGAAGCCTGATCAGGTGCCAGCACCTCGAGTGTGCTCTTGATCCAGGCTGCCGCAGGGGCATCGAAGTCGAGATCGCAATCGATCCTGTCGACCGCACGTGCCCCACCGAGTTCAGCGAGCCGTGCGTCAATGGCCTTGCCGACGCCACAGAATTCCGCGTAGGCCGTGTCGCCCAGGGCCAGGACGGCATAGGTGATGCCCTCAAGACGCGGCGCCGATGGGCCCATCAGGTCGGCATAAGCCCGCGTCGCGCGTGAGGGCGGTTCGCCTTCGCCCCAAGTCGCGGCAATCACCACAAGGCGGCTCTGCTTCGGGAGGTCGGCAATCTCGAGGTCGGCGAAATCGACGATCCTGGGCTTGAAGCCGTTTTTCTTGGCAAGTTTTGCCACATCCTGAGCCAACCGCTCCGCATTGCCGGACTCGCTAGCAAAGAGGATCGTCAGGGGCTCTGCCGCACGGGCGGGCGCCTCGACACGGGGAAGCGGGACCTGGCCCGCATCGACCCCGGCGAGAAAGCCGGCGAGCCACGCACGCTGGATCGGGGAAGCCGCACTCAGGACGCGATCGAGGCTGAGCCGGTCGTCGTCACCGAAAGGAGCCGTTTGAGGGAGAAGGGCTGATGCTGACATGGCTCGAATGTCGCTCGGGTCTTTGGAACAAGTCAATGGAATGTTCGTTTTAAAGAACGGCGATCGGCAGAAAACTTATTTTGTCAGATTCTAAAAAGAGAGAAGAGAATTCTGTTTATTTATGAACATAAGAATATGTACCTATAATGAGCCTTCTTTATGCCGTGATCTCGATCGGCAGCGCCGTCGTGAACTTGACCCGCTCGACACTGAAGCGCGAACTGACTTTCTTGAGCGGCACAATCCCGATCAAACGCTTATAAAACAAGTCATAAGCTTTGACGTCCGAGACAACGACGCGGAGGATGTAGTCGACATCGCCGGCCATCCGGTGGAACTCCACGACCTCGTTCATGGTCGCAATCGCGTCGATAAACCGGTCGATGGCCTCCTGGGTATGATCACCGGCTTCGATGCACACGAAGACCGTCAGGCCAAGCCCCAGCTTTTCCGGGTCGAGAAGCGCGACCCGTTGCTGGATCACACCCTCGGCTTCAAGACGCTGAATTCGCTTCCAGCAGGGCGTTTGAGACAAACCGACCCGATGGCCGATGTCTGCGACAGACAATGTGCCATTCTGCTGAAGAAGGTCCAAAATTTTTCGGTCGATGCGATCCATCTCTACATCCAGCTTTTTGTCGAATAGAAATTCTCTCGTTCTGACTTCTGGAGAATAAACTTCTCTACTTGGGATAACTTGCTCTATTGGCCGCTCAGCCATCCCTCCGGCTCGGGACGACGTGACCTTGACATCGTTCGTTATTAAGAACAAGTTCGATCTCACACTTTGGAGACAATTTCCATGGATCTGGGTTCAGGAGGAGCCGGAGCAGAGGTTCTGGCCCGCGCCATGACGGACGTCAGCCTTGCCGAACGGCTCATCCTCGCCTCGCGTTCAATCGGCGGCCGGATCGTGTTCACGACAAGCTTCGGTCTTGAAGATCAGGCGCTCACCCACGCCATTTTCCGGGCTGGCCTCGATGTTCATGTTGAGCTCGTCACCCTCGATACCGGTCGACTGTTCCCTGAGACCTATGAGGTATGGGCGCAGACGGAGGACCGCTACGGACGCCGGATCTCGGCGGTGAGCCCGGATCGGGCTGGTCTGGAAGCTCTGGTGTCGGCCCAAGGCATCAACGGTTTCCGTCATTCTGTCGAAGCTCGAAAGGCCTGCTGTGACATCAGGAAGGTGGAGCCTCTTGGACGGGCGCTCGCGGGAGCCGCAGGCTGGATCACAGGCCTGCGTGCCGAGCAATCCGCCTTCCGGGCTGCTGTGCCATTGGCGGTGCAGGATAGCGGCTATGGGCTGATCAAGCTCAATCCCCTGGCGGATTGGAGCCGGCAGGACCTCGTGCGGTACGTGGCCGACAATGCTATTCCATATAACACGCTGCACGACCAGGGCTTTCCTTCCATCGGCTGTGCGCCCTGCACTCGCGCCGTCCGCCTCGGGGAACCCGAGCGTGCGGGCCGCTGGTGGTGGGAGCAGGAAAGCAAGAAGGAATGTGGCCTGCACCTCGTGCCAACACAGACAACACAGGAGCCGTCCCATGACCGGGTGGCGTGAGGGTGCTATGCGCCGCGCTCAACAACCCCATCCTCAAGGGCCCACCCTTGAGCGCAAACTGCCGAAAGCCGGGCTGACCCATCTCGATCGCCTCGAGGCGGAGAGCATCTACATCATGCGCGAGGCGGTGGCTGAGAGCGACAACCCGGTCCTGCTGTACTCGATCGGCAAGGACTCGTCGGTCCTGCTGCACCTTGCGCTCAAGGCATTCTACCCGGCAAAGCCTCCGTTTCCGCTTCTACATGTGGACACCACGTGGAAGTTCCGCGAGATGATCGCCTTCCGGGATCGCCGGGCAAAGGAACTCGGGCTCGATCTGCTGGTGCACACCAATCCAGACGGGCTTGCCCGCAACATCGGCCCGATCAGCCACGGCTCGGAAGTGCACACCGATGTCATGAAGACTCAGGCGCTCAAGCAGGCGCTTGAGCGGTACGGGTTCGATGCCGCGTTCGGCGGCGCCCGCCGCGACGAGGAGAAGTCACGGGCGAAGGAACGGGTGTTCTCGTTGCGCAATGCCCATCATCGCTGGGATCCCAAGCGCCAGCGGCCTGAGCCCTGGCAGCTCTACAACGGGCGCAAGCGCCGCGGTGAGAGCCTGCGCGTCTTTCCGCTTTCGAACTGGACCGAACTCGACATCTGGCTCTACATCCACCGCGAGAACATTCCGATCGTTCCCCTGTACTTCGCAGCGGAACGACCTGTCGTCGAGCGGGACGGCATGCTTGTCATGGTCGATGACGACAGGCTGCCGCTCCATCCGGGCGAGCAGCCGCAGTTGCGATCGGTTCGGTTCCGGACACTCGGCTGCTATCCGTTGACAGGAGCCGTGGAGAGCACGGCCGCCACTCTCCCGGACATCATCCGCGAGACACTCGAGGCGCGTACGTCCGAGCGCCACGGGCGCGCCATCGACAAGGACACCGCCGCGTCCATGGAACGCAAGAAGCAAGAGGGCTATTTCTGATGACTGTCCGTCCCGCACCTGACAGCTTCCTGCTGGAAGACTATCTCGCGGCCCATGAGCGCAAGAGCCTGCTTCGCTTCATCACCTGCGGTTCCGTTGACGATGGCAAGTCCACCCTGATCGGTCGTCTGCTATACGAATCCAAGCGTCTGTACGACGACCAGCTCGCAACGCTGGAGCACGACTCACGCAAACATGGAACGCAGGGCGGGGGCATCGATTTCGCGCTCCTGGTGGATGGGCTCGCCAGCGAGCGCGAGCAGGGGATTACCATCGACGTCGCTTATCGCTTCTTCTCGACGGACCGGCGAACCTTCATCGTTGCCGACACGCCCGGCCACGAACAATACACGAGAAACATGGCAACAGGCGCCTCGACCGCCGATGTCGCCATCCTGCTCATCGATGCTCGCAAGGGGCTCACGCGCCAAACCCGCCGTCATGCGCTTCTCGTGTCGATGCTCGGCATCCGCCATGTCGCCCTGGCCATCAACAAGATGGACCTCGTGGAATGGTCCGAGGAGAGATTCAAACAGATCAGTGCGGAGTTCCGGACCTTCTCGGCCAATCTGGGCTTCGATCAGATTGCCGCCATTCCCTTGTCGGCTCTGCACGGCGACAACGTCGTCGAGCCGTCGACGCATACGGTTTGGTATGCCGGGCCGACGCTGCTCTCGTATCTCGAAACCGTTGAGGTCGAGCAGAAGGCCGACGCCGAGCCGTTCCGCATGCCGGTCCAGTGGGTCAATCGGCCCAACCCGGAGTTTCGCGGCTTTGCCGGCTTTGTCACCAGCGGCCGTGTCAGGTCCGGCGACCGAGTGCGAATCCTGCCCTCTGGACTGGAGACATCCGTTGCGCAGATCGTGACGATGGACGGAGAGCTGAATGAGGCCATTGCCGGTCAGTCCGTCACGCTCACCCTGTCCGACGAGGTGGACATCTCCCGTGGGGACGTCATCGCATCCCTGGAGAGGCAGGCTCAGGTCTCCGATAAGCTCGACGCCCGCCTGTTCTGGATGGCGACAGAGCACCTGAAGGAAGGTGACCAGTTTCTGTTGAAGATTGGTGCAGCGTCAGTGCCTGCAAGGGTCGTCCGTGTGCGTCAGAGGATCGATCTTGCCTCGCTTGCCTCTGTGCCCGTGTCGTCGCTGGGAGCCAACGACATCGGCCATGTGGTTCTCGCCCTGGACCAGCCCGTCGCCTTCGATCCCTATACCGAGAGCCGTCGCACCGGGGGCTTCATTCTCATCGACCGGGAGAGCTTCGACACGGTTGCGATCGGTCTCGTGGACGGCGCAGTGGCCGAGCAGCCGGTCAGCCTTCAGGTCGCCCGCAACAACGCCCCCCTGGCCTGGATCAAATGGACCGGCGAACAGAAGCGGCGGAGCGCCCTGAAGGCCATGTCATGGCGGATCATCGGGTCTGTTGCAACCGTAGGCGCGGCAATTGCCCTGAGCCAGGATATCCGCTTAGCCGCAGCCATTGGCGCGACCGAGGTGGTGACCAAGCTCGTGCTCTATTACGGCCATGAGCGCCTCTGGGCCCGCATCCGCTACGGCCTGTCCGTTGCAACCGGCCACCATGGCGGCGGCCCTCAAAGTTCGGGCGCCAAGTAGGCGCTGGTCCTCTTTCTCAATCACCAATCATCGTGACAACGCCTGCTGCGCTGCCGCGGATTAGCAGCCCACCAAGGTGAAGGAACAACAATGAGCGAGTGTTCACGTCGAACCCGGCCCCTACAGGCGGACACCCGGCTGGTTCATGAAGGCACGCTACGGTCGGAGTTCGGCGAGACCTCCGAAGCGCTGTTTCTCACCCAAGGCCACGTTTATGCCAGTGCCGAGGACTGTGAGGCCCGCTTCAAGGGAGAGAGCCCGGGCTTTCTCTATGCCCGGTTCTCGAACCCGACCGTCACGATGTTCGAGCAGCGCATCGCATCCTTCGAAGGAGCCGAGTCCGCTCGTGCGACGGCGACCGGGATGGCCGCCGTGACGGCGGCCCTGATGGGCTTGCTGCAGGCGGGCGACCACATCGTTGCCGCCCGTGCGCTCTTCGGATCCTGCCGCTATGTCGTCGCTGAGCTCCTGCCCCGGTTTGGCGTGGCAGCCACCCTGGTTGACGGAACCGATCTCGACGGGTGGCGCAAAGCTATACGGCCTGAGACGAAGGTCTTCTTTCTGGAAAGCCCGGCCAATCCCACGCTGGAGGTCATCGACATCGAGGCCGTCGCCGCGCTTGCCCGTCAGGCCGGGGCGAAGCTGGTGGTGGACAACGTGTTCTCGACGCCGGTCTGGCAGAAGCCGCTGCAACTCGGAGCCGATTGCGTCGTCTATTCCGCGACTAAGCACATAGACGGGCAGGGGCGCTGCCTTGGCGGCGTGATCCTGGCATCCGAGGAGTTGATCCAAGCTCACATTCATACGCTGTTGCGGCAGACAGGTCCTTCGATGTCTCCGTTCAACGCCTGGGTGCTTCTGAAGAGCCTGGAAACGCTGCCCCTGCGTGTCGAGCGTCAGACCCGGACGGCGGCTAGCGTCGCGGACGCCTTGGCAGGACATTCCAAGATCCGCCGCCTGATCTATCCGGGCCGCGCCGATCACCCGCAGGCTGATATCATCGCCCGGCAGATGACGGGCGGCTCGACCCTGCTCGCCCTTGAGATCGAAGGAGGCAAGGCAGGCGCCTTTCGCTTCCTGAATGCCCTCGATCTGATCCGGATCTCCAACAATCTCGGCGATGCCAAGAGCCTGATCACCCACCCGGCGACGACGACGCACCAGCGTTTTACATCGGAGGAGAGGGCAGAGATGGGTGTCTCGGAAGGTCTGGTCCGACTCTCGGTCGGCCTTGAGCATCCCGATGATCTCATCGAGGACCTGACGCAGGCTCTTGAGCACGTTTGAAGTGGTTGCCGTGTCAGCTCGCGTTCGTCACGACAGGCCGACCGGGATCCTGGGTCCACTCTGACATTGAGCCATCATAGAGCCTCACGTCGGGACGTTTGAGCACCTCCGAGAGGACAAACCAGTTCGTGGAGGCGAGGTGGCCGGTGTTGCAATAGCTGACCACGGGCCCTTGGGGAATCTGCTCGAATAATTGCTCGAGTTCCTTGACAGAGCGCAGACGTCCAGTCCCCGGCTGGATGGCTCCGCTATGGTCCAGGTGGAGAGCGCCCGGCAGGTGACCGGCGCGTGCAACCTGCGGGCTCTTCTCCCGCCCGTCAAACTGAGCCTGTGAGCGCCCGTCGACCAGCGTTGCGTCGCCATGGGCAACAACCTTCTCGACAGCATGGATCTCGGCTCGCAAGCTTCCTGTGGGCCGTACGGGATAAAGCGGGCTGGCAGTTGGTGCAGACACGCCGGTTTCCTCCAGACCGCCGGATTCCCGCCACGCTTTGAATCCCCCGTCGAGGATCGACACCTGGCTGTGGCCGATGGTTTTGAGAGTCCAATAGACCCGGGCGGCTGCGCTGAAATCGGCAGCGGCTTCACCCGCCGATACGATGACCACGTGATGCTCGGACGTCATGCCGATGCGGCTCAGAAGGGCGGACAAATGGCTGGCCTCGGGTAATAGGCCGCCAGCACCACCCTCGGCGATCCGCCAGCCATCAACGGCGTAGTCGCTGTGAATGGCGCCCGGAATGTGCCCGGCCGCGAAGGCCTCCTGGCCGCCGCTCTCCGCCGAACGGATATCGACGATCAGAAATGACGGATCAGCGAGGTGATCCGACAGCCATTTGGTTGCAACGAGCGGTGACACGGTCATGGCGAGCGTTTCCGGAAATTTAAGCGGTAGGGCGAGGATCGACAGTCCACGAATGCGTGATGTCCGCGACCTGCCCGAGCATGATGGATGCGGAGCAATACTTGTCCTTGGACAACTGGATAGCACGTTCGACCTTTTCCGACGATAAACCGTGTCCGGACAGGCGGTAGGTGAGATGGATCGTCGTAAAGACCTTCGGATCCGTCGCTGCGCGCTCGGCTTCGACCTCGACCACGCAATCGGTGACAGGCTCGCGACCGCGCTTTAGAATGAGCGCCACGTCGAACGCCGTGCAGCCGGCGAGCCCCAGCAGCATGAGTTCCATGGGCCGGATGCCGACATTGCGGCCACCGTTCTCCGGCGCACCATCAAGCACAATCGCATGACCGCTCCCGGATTCGCCCGTGAACATCATGCCCTCGACCCAGGACACCCGCGCTTTCATGCTGGTCATTTAGTTTCCTTGGATATGAGCATCCGGCAGCTCGGCCATCAGCGTATTTGGACGCCGCCGGCAATCACGCTGGCGGCGCCCTATTCGGGGCAAGGGATATTCGCCCCCCGCTTCGCATGTGAGATTGCAGATCAGTTCGCCTTGGCGGGCTGCGGCACGATGCGCAGATAAGGCTTCGGTGCCTTCCAGCCCCCCGGATACAGGTTCTTGGCCTCCTCGTCCGAAACCGAGCCCGCGATGATCACATCATCCCCCTGCTTCCAGTTCGCTGGGGTCGCCACCCGATGTTGAGCCGTCAGTTGTAGCGAGTCGAGGACCCGCAGCACTTCGTCAAAGTTGCGGCCCGCGGTCATCGGATAGACGAGAACGAGCTTGATCTTCTTGTCGGGACCGATGACGAAGACATTGCGAACGGTCTGGTTGTCGGCGGCTGTACGCCCCTCCGATGTCTCGCCGGCATGGGCAGGGAGCATACCGTAAAGCTTGGAGATCTTGAGGTCGGGATCGCCGATGATCGGATAGTTGACGGCCGCGCCTTGTGTCTCCTCGATGTCGCGCGCCCAGGCCTCGTGCTTCTCCACGGGATCGACGGAAAAGCCGATGACCTTGACGCCACGGCGCTCGAACTCAGGCTTGAGCCGCGCCACCTCGCCCAGTTCCGTCGTACAGACCGGCGTAAAATTCTTCGGATGGGAGAACAGAACCGCCCAGGCGTCACCAATCCACTCATGGAAGCTGATCCGACCCTCGGTCGTCAGCGTGTCGAAATCTGGAGCCGTCTGGCCGATCTGAAGTGTCATGGCAGTGATCTCTCTCCGTTACGCGTGGATTGGTCGCTGCATGTGCTAGTGTTCTGTCACTGACGGGTGATTCCGAAATCCGATCCGACGTGCAATCCTGCTCTGATGGGCAAGATCGAACGCATTGAGGTTCCCGCCGCTGATCGAGATCGCTTGGAGAGCTTGGTCGGTGACCGCAACACACCCCAGAAGGTCGTCTGGCGGGCTCGGATTGTTCTGCTGACGGGCGAAGGCCTGCGCGCCACCGAGGTGGCCGCCCGCATTGGCACGAGCACTCTGACGGTGCGGCGCTGGCGCCGCCGCTATGCGCAGGCGGGCGTCGACGGGCTTCTCAAGGACGCCACCCGCCCGCCAGGGCGTAAGCCCCTGACGGCAGCGGTGATCCAGCGGGTTGTCGCCATGACCCTGCATGAGAAGCCGCCGCGAGCGACGCAGTGGAGCGTGCGCTCGATGGCCGCTGTCACAGGCCTGTCCCACACCAGCGTGCAGCGGATCTGGCACGCCCACGGCCTCAAGCCGCACCTGGTCAAGACCTTCAAGCTGTCCACCGACAAGCACTTTGTCGAGAAGGTCCAGGACGTGGTCGGCCTGTATCTTGATCCACCGGACAAAGCCCTGGTGCTCGCGGTTGATGAAAAGTCTCAGATCCAGGCGCTCGACCGCACCCAGCCGGGCCTGCCGCTCAAGAAGGGCCGCGCCGGCACCATGACGCACGACTATAAACGACATGGCACCACGACCCTGTTTGCCGCTCTTGATGTGGCGACCGGCACGGTCCTGGGCACCTGCATGAAGCGCCATCGCCATCAGGAGTTTCTGCGCTTCCTGCGTGTCATTCATCGCAACACCGACAAGCGCCTCGACCTGCACCTGATCGTGGACAACTACGCCACCCACAAGCACCCGAAGGTGAAGGCTTGGCTCGAAAAGCATCCGCGCTTCCACCTGCACTTCACGCCGACCTCGGCCTCATGGCTCAACCAGGTTGAGCGGTTCTTTGCCCTGATCACCCAGGAGCGCATTCGGCGGGGCGCCTTCACGAGCGTGCCCGATCTGGAGAGTGCTATCATGGACTACCTGGAGCACCACAATGCCGACCCGAGACCCTTTGTCTGGACCGCCTCGGCCTCAGCTATCCTGGAAAAGGTCGCCCGTGCGAAACAAGCGTTAGAGTCACAACACTAGGCAGTGTGCAACCGATTGGTCCGATCACGTGTGTTTCATCGCTTCGCTACCAGTCACAACGCACACGCTACCGATCCTCATCTCGAATTCAGTCGTTTGATGCGCATGAAATCCTGTCGAACGCTCGCTTGAAGCAGGCGAATGCACCGACTGGCAGGATCGGAGTGTCCGATAGCAAGTGCACCGAGTCAATAAAAATGTTCTTTTTATAGAACGCCCCAAGACAAAAGAGTTTGCCAGTGATGCCTTCTTTTGGGGAAGAATCTTCTAAACGGGTCTATGATGGCCATACTTGGATCATAAACAACGCCTCTGCCGCAAATGCTCGGGCGAATAAAAATTATTCCCACTTAAACAGCCCAATCCCTAGTACAAACATACTGCGTCAACGCGGATGCCGTAGAACATCATTCTATGAATATGTGACGCTATACTACAAAAGAACGTATAACTGAGGACAATCAGCAAAGTAATTATCTTAGGTGATTTGACACTTGTTCTTTTTAGCGGATATTTCTCTGCCTATCGGAGAGCCCTTGGTAGCTTGCTGCCTGCTCTCGCTTCGATCACAACCCGGGAGGGTGGAATGCATGGCAATTCTCTAGAAGTCGCTGGAGTGAAAAAACATTCTCAGTTGCGGTCCATTCTACCGGCTATCGGTTTGGCTTTCATGGGATGCGCTGGCCTTCTGACGCTCTCCAGCACCGCATCGGCTCAGACGCAGTTGCTGAACGTGTCCTACGATCCAACGCGCGAGCTCTACCGCGAGATCAATCAGGCCTTTGCGGATGATTGGAAGGCAAGGACGGGTGAGACCGTCACGATCCGGACGTCCCACGGCGGATCCGGCGCTCAGGCCCGTACGGTGATCGACGGCATCGACGCCGATGTGGTGACGCTCGGCATTCCGTCCGACATTGACGCTATCGCGAAAGCGACGAAGAAGATCCCGGCCGACTGGCGCAGCAAGCTGCCCAACAATTCGCTGCCTTATACGTCGACCGTCGTCTTTCTGGTTCGCAAGGGCAACCCGAAGGGGATCAAGGACTGGGGCGACCTTGTAAAGCCAGGCGTCCAGGTGATCACGCCCAATCCGAAAACCTCCGCGGGCGGTCGCTGGAATTTCCTGGCAGCCTGGGGCTATTCGCAAACCAAGGACGGCAGTGCCGACAAGGCGAAGGAGTTCGTGACCGCCCTCTACAAGAACGTTCCGGTGCTCGATACCGGCGCCCGCGGATCGACCGTGACCTTCGCGCAGCGTGGCCTCGGGGATGTTCTGCCGGCTTGGGAGAACGAAGCCTTCCTCGTGCTCGACGAATTCGGGCGCGACAAGTTCGAGATTGTTGTGCCGACGCTGTCGATCCTGGCCGAGCCGCCGGTTGCTCTCGTCGAGGGTAATGCGGATGGCAAGGGGACACGCAAGGTCGCTGAGGCCTTCCTCAGCTTCCTCTATACCGACAAGGCTCAGGCGATCTTTGCCAAGCATCATTACCGGCCGATCAAGACCGAGGCTGCCAAGCCGGAGGATCTCGCGGTTCTGCCAAACCTGAAGCTGTTCACGATTGAATCCCTGCAGGGCAACTGGGACGACATTCAGAAGAACAATTTCGACTCCGGCGGGCTCTTCGATCAGATCAGCAAGCGCTGACCATGAGCTCTGCCTTCTCTCTGCGGATCAAGCAATCGAGCGTGCTGCCGGGCTTCGGCGTCACGCTCGGCTACACGCTGCTTTACCTTGGACTGCTGGTGTTGCTGCCACTCGGCGCGCTGGTGGTGAAGGCCTCAGGGATTGGACTCGCGGGCATTGTGGCGACCGCCACCGAGCCGCGGGTCGTTGCGGCACTCAGGACGAGTTTCAACATCTCCTTTCTCGCAGCCGGCGTCGCGTCTCTCTTCGGCCTTCTGATTGCATGGGTTCTCACCCGGTACGACTTTCCTGGCCGCAGGCTCATCGATGCCATTGTTGACTTGCCCTTTGCCCTCCCAACGGCCGTCGCGGGCATTGCACTGGCCGCCCTATATGCACCGAATGGGTGGGTGGGTGCGCTTCTTGAGCCTCTGGGTCTCAAGGTGGCCTATACGCCCTTAGGCATCTTCATCGCCTTGGTCTTCATCGGGCTTCCTTTTACTGTCCGCACGGTGCAGCCGCTGATTACGGAAATCGAGCACGAGCTGGAGGAGGCCTCTGCAACCCTCGGCGCGTCCCGCTGGCACACCTTTTGGAGGGTTCTCCTGCCTCCGCTTCTTCCTGGCGTGCTGACGGGCTTCGCACTGGCCTTCGCCCGCGCGGTCGGAGAATACGGATCGGTCATCTTCATTGCCGGAAACTTGCCTTATGTCTCCGAAATCGCTCCACTGCTGATCGTGATCAAACTGTCGGAATACGATTATACCGGTGCGACGGTGATCGCGACCATCATGCTGGCGATCTCGTTCTCAGCGCTTTTGCTGATCAACCTGCTTCAGGCTTGGAGCCGCAGGAGGTTCGGTCATGTCTGATCTCAGTGCCGCTCTCCTCCCACCGGTTTCAACGCAGCGGAGTGTCGTGACCGAGCAGAAGCTGGTCCGACGGCTGGCCATTGCGGTTGCACTCATCTTCCTGGTTCTGTTTCTGGTACTGCCACTCGTCGTCGTCTTCGTGGAAGCCTTCAGGCGGGGGATCGGGGGCTTTCTCGCCGCTTTCCAGGAGGCGGATGCGCTGGCGGCAATTCAACTGACGTTGACGGTTGCGGCAATCGCGGTGCCTTTGAACCTCGTGTTCGGCCTCACGGCATCATGGGCGATCGCCAAATTCGAGTTCAAGGGCAAGAGCCTTCTGATCACCCTGATTGACCTGCCGTTTTCCGTCTCGCCCGTCGTGTCGGGCCTGATCTACCTGCTGCTCTTCGGCGCCCAGGGCTTGTTCGGGCCTTGGCTCATGACGCACGGCATCAAGATCGCCTTCGCGCTGCCGGGCATCGTGCTCGCCACAATCTTCGTGACATTTCCCTTCGTGGCGCGCCAGCTCATCCCTCTCATGCAGGAGCAGGGCACGGCAGAGGAGGAGGCCGCTCTGACGCTCGGAGCGAGCGGCTGGCGTACGTTCCTGACGGTGACACTGCCCAACATCAAATGGGGACTGCTGTACGGCGTCCTGCTGTGCAACGCCCGCGCCATGGGCGAGTTCGGCGCGGTTTCCGTGGTCTCGGGCCACATCCGAGGCTTGACCAACACCATTCCGCTTCACGTGGAGATTCTCTACAATGAGTATAACTTCGTTGCGGCCTTTGCCGTCGCCTCGCTCCTCGCTGGCCTCGCCCTCGTCACCTTGGCGCTCAAGTCTTTCCTCGAGTGGCGTCACGGAGCCGATCTTGCCCACGGCGCACACCGCTGAACGGAGCCAAACGGTCGATATCCGCATTGCAGGTGTGACGAAGACCTTCGCGGGCTCGGCCGCGCTGCACGATGTGAATCTGGAAGTCCAGCCCGGAGAGCTCCTGGCGTTGCTCGGCCCTTCGGGTTCGGGCAAGACCACGTTGCTGCGCATCCTTGCCGGATTGGTGGAGGCCGATCACGGGCAGGTGCTGTTTGGAGGCGTGGATGCCACGTCACTTCCAGTGCAGAAGCGTCAGGTAGGCTTCGTCTTCCAGCACTATGCCCTGTTCAAACACATGAGCGTTTTAGACAATATCGCCTATGGCCTCCAGGTGCGCGAGCGGGCGACCCGACCGTCCAAGAGCGAGATCCGCCGGCGTGTCTCCGAACTGCTCGATCTGGTCCAGCTCTCCGGCTATGAGAGCCGGTTTCCGTCGCAGCTCTCCGGCGGCCAGCGCCAGCGGGTTGCCTTAGCGCGGGCGCTCGCCGTCGAGCCGCGCGTCCTGCTGCTCGACGAGCCATTCGGAGCTCTCGACGCCAAGGTACGCAAGGATCTCCGCGCCTGGCTGCGCGACATCCACCAGCGCACCGGCAAGACAACGGTCTTCGTCACCCACGATCAGGATGAGGCCCTGGAATTGGCGGATCGGGTCGCTGTCCTCAACTGCGGACATCTCGAGCAGGTTGGGAGCCCCGATGATGTGCAGGATCATCCCGCGACACCGTTCGTGATGACTTTTCTCGGCCAGGCCGCTCGCTTCAACGCCGAAATCCGCGATGGACGGGTGTTGGTGAATGGGAAGCCTGCTCCCGTGGCTGCACCGAAAGCCACCATTGGACCGGCGAGCCTCTATTGCCGTCCATGGCATCTGAAGCCGGTACCCGCAGGCCATGGACATCATCAGGGCATGATCAGTGGCGTTCGGCGCCTTGGATCCATGCGCCGGATCGAGGTGTCGCCAGCCGATGGAACGAAGCTCGAGATCGAGGCTCCGCTTGTGACGAATCTGAGGGTCGGCGAGGAGATCGGCCTGGACATTCTGGACGGTGTGATCTTCCGGGATGGCTGAGGGCGCCGAGATCGAGCTAGATCATGCCGCCATCAGTGACGATATCGGACGTCAAGCCCTCACGCAGGGCTTTCGCGGTCTGCGCGAGAGCCGCGTCCTGACGCCGGCGCGGATGCGGGCTGTCGATGCGATGTTCCGCCACGATCCGACCTGGGGAACCTGAGAGAACGATCACTCGATCTGCCAGATAAGTAGCCTCATCAATGTCGTGTGTCACGAACAGGATCGTCTTACCAGTCTTCTGCCAGATGCGGATGAGTTCGTCTTGGAGACTCTCGCGGGTGATGGCGTCAAGAGCCGAGAACGGCTCGTCCATGAGCAGAACCTCGGGCTGAACCGCGAGAGCCCGGGCCAGGGAAACACGCTGGCGTTGCCCGCCCGATAGCTCGTGTGGCCAGCGCTGCGCCAGATGGCTCAAGCCGACGAAATCGAGCGCATCCTGTGC
Organism: Microvirga tunisiensis; assembly: GCF_009296175.1. Taxonomy (GTDB): domain Bacteria; phylum Pseudomonadota; class Alphaproteobacteria; order Rhizobiales; family Beijerinckiaceae; genus Microvirga; species Microvirga tunisiensis. Next base: position 26,756 of record NZ_VOSK01000034.1, read on the forward strand.
CTTCATCTTGCGCTCACGACGGGGCGTATGAGGATGCTCCAAACCGAAAGCCACATTGGCGATCACGCGGCGCCAGGGTAGCAGCCGGGAGTCCTGGAACACGAAGGCCACCGGCCGGCGCTCCGGATTCTTGGCAACGACACGCCACGTGCCGGCGCTGGGACGGGCAAGCCCTGTCAGCACGCGCAGCAAGGTGGACTTGCCGACACCGGAGGGGCCGACAATGGCGAGGAACTCGCCGCGGCGCACATCCAACGACAGGCGGTCGAGAACTGTCGTCTTCTGGCCAGCTCTCTCGAAGGCGAGCGAGAGGTCCCGGATCTCGATCACGCTTTCCATCGCAACAGCCATCCTTGCAAGGCCACGAAAGCCGTATCGAACAGGCCGTAAAGGGCCGCCATGGTCAGCATGTAGACCACGACCACGTCGGTCGCGAGAAGGCTGGAGGCCTGCATCATGCGTTGGCCCAGTCCACTCACGCCAAAGATTTCAGCTGCCACCACGGCCATCCAGGCCTGTCCCAGAGCGGTGCGCAGGCCCACCAGTATGCCGGGAGCGGCAGCCGGGAGCAGGATCTTCTGCAGGCGGCGCAAGCCGGAATGAAACCCGAAGGCCTCCGCCACCTCCACCAGGTCACGATCGACATGGCGGATAGCTCCATGAGCCGCGAAGTAGACAATCCAGAACACACCGACCGAGATGATAAACACGGCCGCCGGCGTGCTGACGCCAAACCAGATGATGGCAAAGGGGACCCAGGCAAGACCTGGGATCGGACGCAGAACGCGCACAACCCAGGCAGTGAAGCCTTCCGCAGTCCGGTACATGCCCGTGACGATGCCAAGCGCCACCCCGAGTGCGGCACCGACGCTCAGACCCGTGACATAATGGCTGAGGCTGCTGCTAACGGCTTTCAGCCAAGCCCCACTTGTGACTTCCTTCAGAAAGGCCGTCGGGATTGCACTGGGACCAGGCAGCATCGCCGGATTGACGAGACCCAGACGCGGAACGGCCTCCCACAACCCAAGAAAGACGAGGAGGCCGACGCACGAAAGCAGGAGAAGGCGCATAAAGGTTTAGTTGCTGTTGGTGGCGCGTTCAAAGAAGCGCGGCTCAAACAAGCCTTCGAACGGCAGTTCCTTGTCGAGGGAACCCAGCTTGACCTGATAGGCCTGCATGAGGCGTGACGACTCGACAATCGAACGAGGATCGATCTGAAACTTGGTCGCTGGTGAAGAGAGGGCCTTGCGGATCGTTTCGCTATCCACGATCCCTTTACCGAGAGCGGCCTCCAGCGGCGCGACAGCACGATCAGGCGTTTTGGCGAGGAGTTCTGCCGCCTTGACGAGCCCGCTCACCAAAGCCTGAACAGCTTCCGGGTTCTTCTCAAGGAATGCTCCTGACACAGCGACCACTGTTCCAGGCTGGCCGGGGAACATTTCATCGCCCAGAGCCACCAGTTTGATGCCCGGATTACGTCCCTGCACGATAGTAACGGCCGGCTCGCGAATGGTAGCACCCTCGACAGCTCCTGCGAGAGTGGCTTGCTGGGTCGCGTCAATCCCCATGGGAACGATCTCCACATCCGCCTTGTCGGCTTTCGCCTGCTCCCACAGCCAGTATTGCAGGGTGGTGTTCGGCACTGAGCCTGCCGGCTGAGTTGCCAGGCGAGCAGGCTTGCCCTCGGCCGCGCGATAATTCTTGAACGCAGCAGCATGCGACGTGCCCGGCGTGAAATATTTGGCAAGCTTCGGCGAGGCCACGAATACGTTCTCAGCGGTCGCTGTTGCCGCAACGACGCGCACGTCGACGCCTTTCGAGCGAGCCACGGCCAGTGGCGCAACACCAGCCACGTAAATATCGATCGTACCCGAGGCGAGGGCTTGGATCATGTTGGGACCGGACTCGAAGGTGGTGACGGTGAGATCGAGGCCACCCTGCTTCAGCCAGCCTTCGTTCTGCGCCACGAACAATGGAGCCGTGCCAATGATCGGGATGACACCGACCCGGGCAGTGACCGATGCCTTCTGCGCGAGGGCTTGTGGGCCTACGATCATGGCAGACGCAAGCATGCCGGCGCAGGCGAGGAAGGTGCGCCGCTTCACGAGGTTCGCTCCCCTTGCTGAGCCGCTCGAGCGGACCGTGTCATCGGCAAGCTCGCTGTCGGTCCATTGTGCCAAGTGGGACATCATAGGTCTCCATATGTGGGGATGCATATCGTTGCCCGTAATCCGATTGTCATCGGCGGCGGCAGTTGTCGAATTCAATGCGGAAAGTGTTCGTTATAAAGAACAAAGTCAAGTAGTTGGCCGAGCTGGTAGCTTAGAGAAGTGATGGGTACTCTGCCTGAAGTGTCGAATTCCTCGGCGGAGAGGCAGAATTTTCTCTTTCCAGGCTCATTTGCAGAATAATTTACTCTGCAGCCCGGTCCTATAGAAAGAACATTTTTCTTGAGATGGCAGCCCATTCAGCGCACTGCCTGGATTACGATGTTACCTGCTCTCTCGGGCCAAACGACTGCGCAAGCAGTTCAGATCCTTGCGCGTCAGCCACAGCTCTCACACGGCTTAGCGAAGCTCATCTGTAGCTGCGTGGGTTGGCGCAGAAACAGTCCTCCCCTGGGGCCTCTAAAACACCCCGATACTCATCCCTGCCGCGAGGGCTGCCCCAAGCTCTTCGCAGCGCTTCAGATCATCTGGACCGATGACCTTAGGGGCCAGGATCGCTTCCGGCGTCTGCGCGTGGGTGCAGACAATCAGCGGATCAGCAATAGCCTTGAGCCGCCATCCCGTCGCAATGCGCGCAACCTGACGAGCCGCATTGTGACCGTCGCTGCCCGCGCAGATCAGCGTTGCGTAGGGGCGCCCGCTGATGCGATCGAGGGCCGGATAGTAGGTGCGGTCGAAGAAGTCCTTCATCAGTCCGGTCATGGCCGCCAAGTTCTCAGGCGTGCCGAAGATACAGCCATCCGCCTCGAGGAGATCGGCCGCCTGAGCAGACGGCGCCGGAAGCAGGCGGACGCGCGCGGTCGGTTCCGACGCTGCGCCACGGGCACTGGCCTCGACCATCTGACGGGTACCCCCAGTCATCGAATGGTACACGATCAGAAGCGTCTTCGTTGGGCCTGAATGCAACGTATCGTTCATGGGCAGAGATCCCGGACCTGTTGGCTGGCGGCACCAACAGGATGGATACCAGCAACCATATCGAATCCCGGTGCAGCAGTTTACAACTCGGCTACGGGCTCTGCCCCTCGAAGGGCCCGCCAGTGAAGCACCCCAGCTGAGAGAGGTCGTCCAAATCCTCAGCCATGGCGCGTGTGATGCCGGGTGCACCATCGCCCCCGCCATAGGATTGGCGCAGTAAAGATCTCGTTGCCACTGGTGCCACTTGCACAGGCGGCTTTCCGCGCTCGGCACAAGGGCCTCGCGGCACGGTTTGTCAGCGCTGGAGCTTGGCTGCGATCTCCGGCCGGTTCTCGGCCAGCCATTGTTGGGCATCGAACGGATCGACGACGCAGTCGAATGCTGCCCAGGTAGGGTCCTCCAGCGACTCCTCCCGGAGTCGGGTGGCCGCATACTCGACCAGTTTGTGCAGCCCCTCGTAGCCAGGCTGGGTCTCAAGGGCGTCGGCAATCCAGACGCTGGACCAGTCCTGTGCAGCCAAGTGCTGAATGCTCTGCGGATCGGCCTTGCGAAACCAAGGCGTCGCATCGAACTCGAGGGCAAGCGCATTATCGGCGGTATGGCACGAGGCTCGGATCATCACCCGCCTCCCAGATCGACGTCCGTAACCCGACTCTACCACACTCCAGCATCAGGGCAGAGGCCAGCCTAACGTCCATCTGTCCCTGGATGAGCTATAGCGAGCCGCGGCCTCTGGAGTGTTCCGGTGGCGCTCGGCGCATCCAAGGTGAGAAGAGCACTTTGAGCTACCAAGCGCCCGGCGTCAGGCAACATCCAGACCAAGGTCGAGGATCGGTGCGCTGTGCGTGATCCAACCGGTGGAGATCAAATCCACGCCGGTGGCCGCGATCGCGGGTGCTGTCGCCACTGTAATTCGGCCAGAGGCTTCCGTGATAGCTCGCCGGTTCACCCGCCGCACCGCCTCCGAGAGGGTGTCGGGGCTCATGTTGTCGAGCAGGATGGCGTCAGTTCCAACCTCCAGCACCTCATCCAGCTGCTCGAGGGTGTCCACCTCGATCTCGACTTTGACGAGATGCCCCACAGTGGCACGCGCCCGCTCCAGCGCCGGCCGAACACCTCCGGCGATGGCGATGTGGTTGTCCTTGATCAGAACGGCATCATCGAGCCCGAAGCGATGGTTGGCTCCTCTGCCCGCCCGGACGGCATGCTTCTCCAGTGAGCGCAACCCGGGCGTGGTCTTGCGCGTGCAGACGATCCGGGCATGTCCATGAGGCCGAATGGCGTCGACGAGAGCCGCTGTCGCCGATGCAATGCCCGACATCCGGCAGACCAAGTTCAGGGCCACGCGCTCCGCCGAGAGGATGCTCCGGGCCGGCCCCTCCACCCGCAGAACGGCCTCTCCGCGTTCCACCCGGCTGCCGTCGGGGCGGTCAACAGCCACTGTGATGGCAGGGTCGATCAAGGTGAATGCCAGAACCGCCGCATCCACGCCGGCGACAATCCCTGACTCACGCGAAACAATGGCCCCATGCAATCTGGCCTCGGCTGGAATGACAGCATCCGTCGTGATGTCACCAGCCCGGCCCAGATCCTCAAGCAACGCCGCGCGCACGATGGGCTCCACCAGCAGGCGCGGGAGTGGACTTACAATCTCATGTGCGGTGACAATCGGTTTCATGCCACTCTCCTGACAGGTGCCGCTGTCTCATGGTCGATCTCAGCCGCTATGTGCAGCGCCTGATCGAGGGTCGTCTCGGTATGCTGCTCTGGCAAAGGATCAGGATGGTCCAGCCGCTGATGAGCTCCTCGGCTTTCACTCCGCGCATATGCTGATATTGCGATCAGCAGGCTCACCAAGGCAGCGTCGCGTTCACCTGCTGAATGCCCTTCAATCACCCGCGCACGGAGATCACAGATCGCGTCCTTCAACCCGCTTTCCTCACGGATTACGCCAACCTGTCGATCCATGACCGACCGGATCTGCAGCAAACTCGCAGACTCCTGATGAGAGACGGACCGATGTCGCACAGCAAAAGATGGTGAGAGAGGCAGTTCCATCGACGTTTGGTATTCCATTTCCTTGATGCCGTCAGCAATCCAGGCCGCATAGGCCAGTGCCTCAAGGAGAGAGTTGCTTGCTAACCGGTTCGCCCCATGCAGGCCAGTCGACGATACTTCACCGCAAGCCCAGAGCCCTTCGACAGAACTGCGGCCCCGATCATCCACCTTGATTCCGCCCATGTGGTAATGAGCGGCCGGGCGCACGGGGATCGGATCACGAATTGGGTCAAGACCGGCCGCGCGGCACAGCGCCGTCACGCCCGGGAATTTCTGGGCGATGTGTTCCCCCAGTACGTGCCGTGTGTCGAGGAACACGCGCTCCCCTGCTTGGATCTGGGCAAAGATCGCCCGGGCGACAACATCACGAGGTGCCAGTTCCGCTCCGGAAATGCCTTGCATGAACCGCTCGCCACGGCTGTTGACGAGCTTTGCCCCTTCGCCGCGCAGGGCCTCAGTTGCCAGCGGCATCGGATCAAGACAGGCCGCAATGGCCGTGGGATGAAACTGAACGAACTCGAGATCGCGCAGGACAGCCCCCGCATGGGCTGCCAGCGCCAGCCCGCCACCCAACGCGCTCAGGGGATTGGTGGTGTGTGCATAAAGGCCGCCAATTCCACCTGTCGCCAGTACCACGGCTCGGCTCGGGATCAGGGCGGGCTCACCGCTGCCGCCGGATCTCCGAGAGGCGCAGAACACACCGGCCACCGCGCCATCGGCGTCGAGCGCCAGATCCGCGACGCGGTGGTCCTCCAGGATCTCGATGGAGGGAGCGTTCCTGACGGCCTGGATGAGGGCGTCCAGAACACTTTTGCCGGTTCGGTCACCCTGGGCATGAACGATCCGCCGACGCGAGTGAGCAGCCTCCAGTCCCAGGATCAACTCGTCACCTGTAACGGTTCGATCAAAAGCGGCGCCTTGAGCAATCAGCCATTCAATGCAGGAAGGCGCGGCGGCTGCGACACGAGCCGCGACACCAGGATCGCTGAGACCAGCGCCGGCCTGAAGAGTGTCAGTTGCGTGCAGGGCAGGGGCGTCGTCTGCTCCAAGGGCCGCCGCGATACCGCCCTGGGCTAGAGGCGTGGAGGCGTGCTGCCCCAATGGGGAGGCCACGAGCAGGGTCACCGGAAGCGGCGCCAAGTGCAGGGCCGTTGCCAGTCCCGCGATACCACCACCCACGACTATGATCCGGTCGAACGGATTGGTTCTTCTCATAGCCAGCCCTCAGCGAACGGCGAGCATGCGCTCGACAGCCAGCCGCGCCCGCTCGGCCACGGCCGGGTCAATCGTGACCTCATACTGGCGCTGCTCAAGGGCTCGGCGGATCTTGGGCAGGGTGATGCGCTTCATGTGCGGGCACAGGTTGCAGGGCCGCACGAACTCGACCTCTGGGTAGAGAGCCGCCACGTTGTCGCTCATCGAGCACTCGGTCACGAGAGCGACGCGAGCCGGGCGTTTCTCGCCGACAAAGTCGGCCATGCCGGCCGTCGACCCGGCGAAGTCCGCTGCCGCCACCACCTCCGGCGGCGCCTCCGGATGGGCCAGCACGACGACGTCGGGATAGCTCTCGCGCACTTCACGGATGTCCTCGGCAGTAAAGCGCTCGTGCACCTCGCAGTGACCAGCCCAGGTGATGATCTCAATGCCGGGCACCTGGGCGGCCGTGTTCTGGGCCAGGAACTCGTCCGGCAGCATGATCACCCGGTCGACTCCCAGCGACTCGATCACCTTCTTCGCGTTGCCCGAGGTGCAGCAGACGTCGGACTCGGCTTTCACCGCGGCGGAGGTGTTCACATAGGTGACCACCGGCACGCCCGGGTAGCGCGCCCGCAGCTGCCGCACATCCTCTGCCGTGATCGACTCCGCCAGGGAACAGCCTGCCTCGGCATCCGGGATGAGCACCGTCTTGTTCGGATTGAGGAGTTTGGCAGTCTCGGCCATGAAATGCACACCGGCCAGCACGATCACGTCGGCATCCGTGTTCACCGCCTCACGTGCCAGGGCCAGGCTGTCGCCGACGATATCCGCCACCGTGTGGAAGATCTCGGGCGTCTGGTAGTTGTGCGCTAAAATGACGGCATTGTGCTCACGTTTGAGCGCCAGGATTGCCTCGATATCGCTGGCGAACACAGGCCATTCCATCGCCGGGACATGGTGCCGCACGCGGGCGTAGAGATCGGGCAGGGGCAGGGACGCAGACACCATCGAAGCAGCAGCGGACATGACGGCCTCCTATGCTCACTGAGAGCATTAGCGGATCGTAGTAATGCTCTCTTTGAGCATTGTCGGCTTACAAGAAAGCCGGCTGCGTAGCCGGCACATGACTTATGCTAGGCGCGAGTATAAGCTCGCGTCAACCCACAATCTGCTGCAACATTGGGCTCACCTCAAGCGCGGCAGTCGCACGCCGGGGGCCGGGCGCTCAATCAGCACCTCGCGCCGGAAGCGCACCAGACGAGCGGGGCGCCCGCCCGTCTCAGTTGTGATTTCCCCGGTTTCCTCAACAAGGCCCTGCATCTCGACCAATCGGCGAAAGTTTTGCTTATGGAGGCGCACCCCTGACAGAGCCTCCACTGTCTTCTGCAGGTCTAGCAGCGTGAAAGAGGTCGGCATCAGTTCGAAAATCACCGGCCGGTACTTGATCTTACCCCTCAGGCGGCCGATGGCCGTCGCCAGAATGCGCCGGTGATCCAGGCTCATTGGCTGACCGGGCGCGAGCCGCACTTTCGGAGCAACGGGAGGCTGTACGTCTCGCAGAGTCTCCGGCACCAGACCAGCTTCGAACAGGAGTTCGTAGCGCTCCAGCACCCGTTCATCCGCCCAAGTCCCGGATGCAAAGCCAAAGGTGAGCTCGATCCTCTCTTCCCGAAAACTCCTGAGAGGTTTTCCACCCGAACGGGCCCAGGCCTTCAGGGCGGGCTCGATGACCTTGAGCGCCGATGGGCGGCCCTCGCGCCAGTCCTCCCACGGAAGATAGCCGTACCAGTTCCGCCAGGCCGCATGGGCCAGTCCGGCCGGTCGCGCCTCGCGGGCGAGAGCCAGATAGGCGATCGACAAGGCATGCCCGGCCCCCGGATCAGCGGCTTCGGCGCGGTCGCGATCGCCAAAAGTGTAGAGCTGCTCGACGTAGCCCAAGGTCAGCTGGGTCTGCTCGGCCACCCAGGTCCGCAAGCCTATCTCGAGGGTGCGATGCTGCGACTGCAGGGGACCTGAGGGCAGTCCCTCAGGCTGCTGCGGCGTGTCCCGAACCGTGAGGACCCGCGGCTCGTCCGGCGTGGCTGCCATGATCACGGCACTGAGATCAACAGTCGGGGCAACATGAGGCTGCTTGAGGGTCTTGGGGCGCCGGGAGGTTGGGGCAGAGGGCATGAAAACTCAAAAGCTACAGGAGTTGGGACAAAATGGTGGAAGTCTTCGCGCCTTCTGTCGAGAGATTTGTGAGGAAGGCAGGACTAAGAGCCTAGATAACACACCGGCTGCAATGTTTCATGATGATGCTTGGGCACGCCTGTTGAAGCCGACAGAACCCATCGGCTGAACCGGTCGTGACAGAGGCGGCAAGGTGGGCGCGATCACCGGACGCTATTGAAGCCATGCCCCGATCACCTGACCTGAAAGGCTTGCAAGAGCATGTACTCAGCGCATGGCTGCATCCCGTAGATCAAACTTGCCTATGCTGCAATGCAGCATAGTCTTCAAGAAGGTGCATCGGTGCAGCCGAGGCGTACCTTTTCGAGAAGTTTGGCCTTTGTCAGAGACATGATCCCGAGCAAGTCTTCAAGCCGCGCTCCCGGCGCCCTGACAGTGTCAGAGTGGACCGCCATCGCCAGTTCGCTCGCGTTCCTGGTTCTCTGGCTTGCCATCTCGTTCAACTAGGAAGACGGCCTCGCCAAAGCGCAAGCGGAGAGACAGCGTCACAGGATGCGGCACCTATCGGGCTCGATCTCGTTGGGGCAGTCGCGTGAATTTGACCTGGTTCAGGTCTCCGGGCCTGACCTAAGGGAGAGCTCCATTTTGCATCAATTGCAGCCTCTGCACCGCCGTGCGGCCGATCCCCTTGCGGTTGATGAGATCGAGCAACGGATTCTTCGCACCTACGTGCAATTAGCCGTCACCCCAGAGCGGGCCGATGGCTCGCGCAGTGCGACACTCGCACGGTCTGGCGCCCTCGAAGTGCGGTTGACCGAGTGTGCCCAGCCGGCGGGACCTGTTCCTGCGGAGCCACCCTTCTGGCTCGAGATTTACTCCCACGACACAGGCTCAACAGTCGATCGTTGGGGCTGCTTCGAGTTCGACGAAGCCGAATTAGCGGCGGCCACCGACGTCATTCTCCAGATTTGTACATGCCTTGAGAGGGAGTCATCGTCACCAAGGGAGGGCCTGCGGGACGGCCGCCCTTGGGGGCCACCTTACGCACACGCTGGCAGGACCGGAGCGCGCCATGCTCGTGACGGTGAGAACGGGTCCTTCGGCGAACCAAGACGCCTTGTACATGGTGGGATTCCTCACGCAGACAAGCGCTTGACCTCAAGGTGGCATGCCCCAAGTAGGGGTCCATTGCCTCTTCACCTTGTCCTTTGAGCTGTGCCTTGTTGAAGCGAATTGTCCCACACCGGCCGCAGGCCCTCGATCTCTGGCTAACGGCCACTGCGGCGTCGGCGGCGATCGCCGCCATCACGTTATGCGCGCAACTGCCGTAGGACCGTCACTGAGCAGCTCCGCGCCTGCTTGATAGGAAGGCTCAGAGGCTACGGGATCTGAGAACGCCAATTCAGTCAGGCGCTTGGTCATGTCACGCGAGAGCGGCTGAAGATTGATATGCCCAGGAAATCAAACCATCTCCGCGCCAGTGACAGCGCTCATCCTGGCACCCCCCGGGCGCGGGAGTCATCCGCTCATTGCCACCATAAGCAACTCTCGTACGCCCCACACCTGCAGAGCGCTCCTTCCGCGACAATGACGTCCCATATGGCAGGCTTCATGCCCAACGTTTGAGCAAAAGCACGGAAACAGTGCACGGCCAGCGCAAAAGCTCAGCACGCCGAGTATTCCTGCTCATTTTGATTGCATGTCTACTGGACTGGATCATTGCCAAAGCCAGGAGGTCGAGCGAGCAGGACATGTACCAGGACATTGAAACGGGCATTCGCCAACAAAAGGCTGGCAATCGTTTTCATGCGCTGCGCTGTGGCGCCCTTGCAATGGCTTCGTGGGCAGGTCTCGCATTCTTCGGCCCCGCTGTGGCGGCGTCCCTGTCAACCGCGTCCGCAATCCTGCCTGCACCAACCGAAGCAATCGTATCGGGCGGGTCGGCAGGTCCCACACTCGCATGGGCTGAGTTCTGCCAGAGCCAACCTCAGGAATGCGCCGTTAACGCATCGGAACCTATGGCCCTCCGTCTCGAACCGGACGTCTGGCTCACCATCCTGGAGGTAAACGAGCGCGTGAACCGCATGATCCTGGCGGTGACGGATCAGGATCACTGGGGTGTGCTGGATCGCTGGGACTATCCCGACGATGGGCTTGGTGACTGCGAGGACATTCAGTTGCTCAAGCGCAAGCTTCTGATCGAAGCAGGCTTGCCCCGGCGCGCCCTGCGTATGACGGTTGTCCTTGATGAGCACGGCATGGGCCACGCCGTGTTGATGGTCCGCACGAGCCATGGCGATTTTGCGCTCGACAACAAGAGAGATGCTGTCCTGGCATGGCAAGAGACTGGCTACCATTATGTGAAGCGCGAGGGAGATGACGGCAGCGCCTGGGTTTGGCTCGGAGGGCAGATCACACCGACCGTCACAGCCACCAAGTGAGATGGAGTACTTTGACTTGTTCGCGCCAAAACCCTGTAGTCGCAAAATCAAAATGTCGCCTGTAAGGGCCGAAGCCTATCCAATTCAGGCGTTTGCTTTTGCTTCTCGATCATGGCCCGGGTCTCGCGAACCGCTCGTCTGGGGAGTCGACCACAGCTGAAATACGAAGAACGCTCTTGGAGCCTTTCGACTCCTGACCAGGCTGGGTGCATTGATAGCATTGCTGGTGCTGGAGGACATTGTCCCATGATGATACCGTAAGGCAGAGTATCACCCAGGCTCATCATCATCGTGCCGTTTGAGGAGGAGCATATGGCGGAGGCCCCCGAGAACTTACCGTCCGGCGCAGGCGAGGTTGCAGAGGCGTATCCGGCGATCTGGGCTGCCTATGCAGCCCTCGGGAAAGCCTGCTCCGAGGCAGGTCCCCTCGACGCACGGACGCGGCGGTTGGTGAAGCTTGCTCTCGCTGTTGGAGCGCTCTCTGAGGGTGCTGTGCACTCACACGCGCGCCGGGCCTTGGCTGACGGCCTCGCAATGGAGGAGCTCAAGCAGGTGGCGCTCCTTGCAATCCCGACGCTTGGGTTCCCACAAGGCGTAAAGGCCCTCACGTGGATTGAGGATATCACCGATCCGGCTTCGTCTGACACAGACACGTCCCAGTAAGGCTCGTGTTCAGACCTGCTTCCTCAGCCGAGTACCTTGGCCCAATGTCTGAACGCGTTCTCCCACTCGGATAGAGCGGCGCCATAGACGCTATTTGAAGGCCCAACTCACGAAGAGCAGGACGGCGAGCGTGATGGCAATTATTTGCCAGACGAACACCGGGTTGCGTTCGTAAAGCGGCTTGCGGTGGAGGACCGTCGGCAGCGCTCGCGCGGAGCCATGCTCCAGCTCGAAGGCCAGCTCGAGCACGTCGCCAAACCGATCATGCGGCGACACCGCAAGGGCCCGGGCAAGGACCTGATCCAGCCAAGCCGGCAGATCGGGCCGATGGAACGTAAGCGGAGTCGGTTTGCTGAACCGCGGTCGAGAGAACGGCTCGATTTCACCGTAAGGATAGACTCGGCTGAACAGGCGATAGATCGTGACAGCCACGGCAAACTGATCCGACAGCGCGTCGCCATGAGCACCGGCGAAGAGTTCAGGCGCCATATAGCTTGGCGTGCCGGGGGCGTGTTCCAAGGCAAAATCGTCCATGCCGGCGACGCGTGCGACACCAAGATCGACCAGTTTCACGCCAGCCTCTGCCTGCTCCGCCACGTGTTCGAGGATCACATTGTCCGGTTTGATATCTCGATGCACGATGCCGGCCCGGTGCAGCGCGGCAACACCCTTTGCCAGCTTGATCGCGAGCGTCAAACCTTCAGAAAGGGAGATCGGTGGCGACCGTTGGAGCCGAGCCTCTAGGGTTTCTCCGTCATAGAACGGCATCACCGAGTAGAGACGGGTCTGACGCTCCGGCGGAATATCGAGAACCTCGCCAACCCAGGGGCTGCGGACACGCGCCGCAATCCAGGTCTCCCGGATAAAAGCCTGTCGAAGCACGGCATCGGCGTCCTGGATGGGCTTCGGAAACTTGATGATGACGGAGCGTTTCGCGACTGTGTCGTGCGCCCGGAACACCCGACTGTAGCGGCCATCGGAAAGTTGAGCCTTGAGATCGAATCCATCGATGACGGTGCCGATCGTGGGCGGTGGCAGAATGGGCTGGCCTGCAATGGCAAGCTCGAGATCCGGCTGGTTCGCCGGCGGCAGGCTCAGCACATCGAGAACGAGTGCTGTCGCGTTGTCCCCGCCTCGAGCAGCCAAAGCCGCGGCGGTCAGGCTCCGAGCCGTCTCCTCCGGTGAGGCTCTCAGGGCGAGCGCGTTCCGGAGGACCCGCTCAGGCAAGAACCCATGGACTCCGTCCGTGCACAGAAGGTAGCGATCGTGAACTTGCACAGGCTCGGCGAGATAATCGATCTGAATGCTGTCGTTTGCCCCAACGGCCCGTCGGAGGACGCCCTGCATGCCCCATTCAGTGAACGTGTGGTCGGTGGTGAGCCGATCCAAGCGGTCGTGGCGAAGGCGATAGAGCCGGCTGTCCCCGACATGCACGATGTGAGCCTGACGCCCCCATAGGATGAGTGCGGTCAGCGTGCAGGCCATACCCTGAAGGTCGGCGTTGCTGCGGCCTACGGCGTGGACCCAGCGATTCATCGCCTCGAGGGCACGCGCGCTTTTCTTCCGCACGCTGAGAAGCTCACTCTGGCTGAGGTAACCATCGATGAAGCCCCGCACCACGGTCTCGGCTGCCACGCGACCACCCTTTGCCCCGCCGACCCCGTCCGCGATCCCCGCCACCACACCATGGCGCGTCCGTTGCGAGGGAGTGCCATCGACGAAAGCGCAGTAGTCCTCATTGTCGGTTCGCGGGCCCCGTTCCGAGGAGTAGCCCACAGCGACACGGAGCTGCTCTGGCCCTTGCTGGTGGAAAGACATGCCGCCCCCCTGAGAGCTTCCCGACTCCAATTGTCCGATGTCGCGTGACGCACCTGTCGACAGTCCTGACACGATGGCGCTGCATGTCCAATCCCCCTGTTGGCCCTGTCCTCCCTCTCCGTCGGGCGCAAGCGCGAACGGGGCCGACTATCCGCCAAGGTGACCAATCTGCGGGCACTCTGCCGATCAGAAGTTATGCATTCTGCACAACATATAGTCTTGATCAAAAAGTAGGCAACCAATAGTCTTTCTAAATAACGCGGGCCCTGACAACGAAGTCACAAGGTCTCGCTGAACCGTCTGATCAAGGGCGATCAGATAGGTTTGCCTCTCATCTGGCACTACTCCGACAACGACGTCGCATGAATGGCTGGGATGCTGCGCAAGTAGCATGTGGCCACGTCAGGCGGCGCTTTTGTGCTTGCGGTCGAGTGCCGAGGAGTAGGCCTCTTGGATTTTTGACTTTCTCAGGGAGACTGAGATGCCCAAGAAGCTGGTCGTCATCGGCAACGGCATGGCCGCCGGCCGTGCCCTGGAGGAATTGTTCGAGCGGGCGCCCGGCGCCTACGAGGTCACGATCTTCGGCGCCGAGCCGCGCGTGAACTATAACCGCATCATGCTCTCACCCGTTCTCTCGGGCGAGAAGGCCTATGAAGACATCCTGATCCATGACGATGCCTGGTACGAGACGCACGGCATCACGCTCCATCGCGGCAAGCAGGTCGTCGAGATCGATCGTGCCGCCAGGCGCGTGATCGCGGCGGATGGAACGGCGGCATTTTACGACCAGCTCCTCGTCGCCACCGGATCGATGCCATTCGTGGTTCCGATCCCCGGCGCCACCCTGCCGGGTGTGGTCACCTATCGCGACCTCGACGACGTCAACAAGATGCTCGAGGCAGCGCAAAAGGGTGGACACGCCATCGTCATCGGCGGTGGCCTGCTCGGGCTCGAAGCGGCAGCCGGCTTGAAGGCGCAGGGCATGGAGGTGACAGTTCTCCACCTCATGCCGACCCTGATGGAGCGACAGCTCGATCCCTCGTCCGGCTACCTGCTGCAGAAGGCCTTCGAGGACCGCGGAATCGCCGTGCGCTGCAAAGCCAATACCCACGCGATCCTCGGCGAGACGCATGTCACCGGCGTTCGGCTCGACGACGGAACGGAACTGCCGGCGGACATCGTCGTCATGGCCGTCGGCATCCGGCCGAACGCGGTGCTGGCGAAAGAGGCGGGGCTCGAGACCAACCGGGGCGTGCTCGTCGGCGACGACATGCGCACGAGCGATCCCGATATCTTCTCGGTCGGCGAATGCGTCGAGCATCGTGGCCTCTGCTACGGCCTCGTGGCGCCGCTGTACGAGATGGCGAAGGTCGTCGCCGCGCAGCTCGCCGGCGACGAGGCCGCCGCCTATACCGGCTCCGTCACGGCCACCAAGCTGAAGGTTACCGGGATCGATCTGTTCTCGGCTGGCGATTTCGGCGAGGCCAAGGATCGGCAGGATATTGTCCTGCGCGATGCGGCGCGCGGTGTCTACAAGCGGCTCGTTCTCAAGGAGAACCGCATCGTCGGCGCGGTGCTCTACGGCGAGACGGGCGACGGGTCCTGGTTCTTCGATCTCCTGCGCAAGGAGACCGATGTCACGGAACTGCGCGACACCCTGATTTTCGGTCAATCCTACGTCGGAGGCGCTCCCCTGGACCCTACGGCGGCCGTTGCAGCCTTGCCGGATGATGCGGAAATCTGCGGCTGCAACGGCGTCTGCAAGGGCAAGATCGTCCAGACCATTGCCGACAAGGGGTTGAGCACGCTCGCCGAGGTGAGGGCGCACACGAAGGCCTCCGCGTCCTGCGGCACCTGCACCGGACTGGTCGAGCAGGTGATGGCCCTGACGCTCGGCGACAAGTTCGCGAAGGCGACGGTCGAACCGATGTGTGGCTGCACCGATCTCGGCCACGACGACGTGCGCCGTCTCATCCGGACGGCCGAGCTGAAGTCGATCCCGGCCGTGATGCAGGAACTGGCATGGAAGACCTCCTGCGGCTGCGCCAAGTGCCGCCCGGCCCTGAACTATTATCTTCTGTGCGATTGGCCGGGGGAATACGAGGACGATGGCCGCTCCCGCTTCATCAACGAGCGCGTCCACGCCAATATCCAGAAGGACGGCACCTATTCGGTGGTGCCGCGCATGTGGGGCGGATTGACCAACCCGCGGGAACTGCGCGCCATCGCGGACGTGGCCGAGAAATACAACATCCCGACCGTGAAGGTCACAGGCGGCCAGCGCATCGATCTTCTCGGTGTGCGCAAGGAGGACCTGACGGCCGTCTGGGCCGAGCTCAACGATGCCGGCATGGTCTCGGGCCACGCCTATGCCAAGGGCCTGCGCACGGTGAAGACCTGCGTCGGCACGGAGTGGTGCCGTTTCGGCACGCAGGATTCCACCGGCCTCGGCGTCAAGATCGAGAGGTTCATGTGGGGCTCCTGGACGCCGGCGAAGGTGAAGATGGGTGTCTCCGGCTGCCCGCGGAACTGCGCGGAATCGACCTGCAAGGATGTGGGCGTGATCTGCGTCGATTCCGGCTACGAGATCCACTTCGCCGGGGCGGCAGGCCTTCACATCAAGGGCACGCAACTGCTTTGCAAGGTCCCGGACGAGGATGAATGCATCGAGGTCATCGCGGCCCTGACGCAGCTCTATCGTGAGCAGGGGCACTATCTCGAGCGCATGTACAAATGGGCCGACCGGGTCGGCGCGGAATCCATTCGGGCGACCGTGGTCGACGATCTGACGAGGCGCCAGGCCCTCTACGAGCGCTTCGTCATCTCCCAGCGCACGGCGCAGATCGACCCCTGGGCCGAGCGGGTGGCCGGGCGCGACGCGCATGAATTCAGGCCGATGGCCAACTTCACCCTGGCGGAGGCAGCGGAATGAGCGAATGGATCGATGTGGGCATGGTCGACGACGTGCCGGTTCTCGGATCGCGGGTCGTTCAGGCGCCGGGCGGCGACATCGCCGTGTTCAAGGCGGCGGACGGAACGCTCTTCGCGCTCCGTGATCGCTGCCCGCACAAGGGCGGGCCGCTGTCGCAGGGCATCGTGCACGGCCATTCCGTGACCTGTCCGCTGCACAATTGGGTGATCAGCCTGAAGACCGGCGAGGCGCAGGGGGCCGACCATGGCTGCACCCATAAAATCCCGCTGCGGATCGAGGGCTCACGCATCCTGCTCGCAGCCTCGGCTCTCATGGCCCGCGCTGCCTGAGGAGGAAGAATGGCGAGCGGCACCCCGACCCGAACCACGTGTCCCTATTGCGGCGTCGGCTGCGGTGTCCTGGCGACACCGCAGGAGGATGGCTCTGTCTCGATCAAGGGGGATGAGCAGCACCCGGCCAATTATGGCCGCCTCTGCTCGAAGGGCTCGGCTCTGGGCGAGACGCTGGGTCTCGACGACAGGCTGCTCTATCCTGAAGTCGACGGCCGCCGTGCGGCATGGGATGAAGCGCTCGATCAGGTGGCGCGGCGCTTCTCCGAGACGATTGTCGAGCATGGCCCTGAATCGGTGGCCATCTACGGCTCGGGCCAGCTGCTCACCGAGGACTACTACGTCGCCAACAAGCTGATGAAGGGCTTCATCGGCGCCGCGAACATCGACACGAATTCCCGTCTCTGCATGGCTTCGTCAGTGGCAGGCCACATCCGCGCCTTCGGGTCCGATACCGTGCCTGGCACCTATGAGGATCTGGAGCAAGCCGATCTCGTCGTTCTCGTCGGCTCCAACATGACGTGGTGCCACCCTGTCCTGTTCCAGCGCCTTCTTGCCTCGCGCGAGCGGCGCGGCACCAAGATCGTGGTCGTCGATCCGCGCCGTACCGTGACGGCGGAAGCTGCCGATCTGCATCTGGCGGTCGCTCCCAATTCCGACGTCGCGCTCTTTTTGGGCCTGTTTGATCATCTCGACCGAATGGGCTTGGGCGACAGCGCCTATGTCGACGGTCACACCTCGGGCCTCGCCGAGGCGCTAGGGGCAGCACGGGAATGCGGTTTTCCGGGTGCGCTCAGCGCCACCCGCCTTCCGGCCGAGCAGCTGCGCGAGTTCTACACGCTGTGGAGTCGCTCGGAGCGCGTCGTGACGGCCTATTCGCAGG
>NZ_VOSK01000350.1 GCF_009296175.1 Microvirga tunisiensis
ATGCGTTTGCCCGGCAAATGCGGCTCCATCCGATCCCACTGGTGATCTTTCAACATCAGACGAACTCCGCTCACCCAAGCCTCCGCGCCCAAAAGGAGCTTGAATCAGATTTGCGAGTCCGTCGAAAGCCTGAATGTCAACGCGCTCTAGGCCGAGAGGCTCCGACAATTTGACGTGACGTGTTCCGGCCCCTCAAGGCGGGCGAGGCTGCGGCCAAATGGCCACCCAGTCCTGCTTGCGAATTGTATATCAATCCTTATATCAAGCTTACCCCAGCGGACATTGTTGTGGACTTCGACAGCGGCGGGCGTCACCGCCAGCATCGATGAAGCCGTGCCAGGACGGATGTACTCCGGCACGGTTCGTTCCTGCGCTTGCCTGACGACGCGAGCGCCCGTCTGGTACCCTATCAGCCCAGGCCCGTAGCTGGCGCGGCAGGAGATGCGAAGGCATTCCGCCCGTTGACCCCGGAGCCTGGGCTTTTCCATTTTGTCAGACGCCGTGTTCAGGCCCTGATGAGGAGGGTGGCCTGAGCCCTATTGGCTTCCCCCTTGGACCGCAGCAACGAGCAATCTGGCAGCTATCACCGTTCCGTCACTGCGGACCGTCTTGGCGAAAGCGGCCGCTCGCTTGCGGGTTTCCGGAGCCAGCGCCGTCCTGAGAGGGGCCAAGAGAGACCCGGTTCTGGGGATCGGGCCATCGTGCGCCGCACCGATGCCGAGTTCGCTGACACGACCGGCCCAATAGGGCTGGTCGGCAACCTGGGGCACCACCACCTGAGGCGTGCCGGCGCGTGCCGGCGCGTGCCGCTGCCGTAGTCGTTCCGGCACCGCCATGATGCACAACGGCGGCGACCCGGGCGAAGAGCGCCTGCTGATTGACCTCGCCGACAGCGAAGCAATCTTCCCGATCGTCGACCCGCGCCGGATTCGCCCAGCCCTGGGCGAGAATCAGGCGCCGGCCGTGCGCGCGGACTGCCTCAATGGCGACGCGGGCAGGGTCTTCCGCGGCGTGCATGGCCATGCTGCCGAAGCCAACATAAACCGGGGGGTCGCCTGCGTCGAGGAAGGCTTCCAGCTCGGCCGGGAGCGGGCGCGTGTCCGGCACGATCCATGCCCCGGTCTGTACGGCGTCGGTAAGGTGGGTTGGCTGCCACGGGCTGAGGACCGGGTCCGATGCCAACAACGTATGATGCGTGAAGACATGATCCCGCACATTGCCCACCCCTGATAGGCCGATTGAAGCGCGGTGGGTGTTGACCGCCACGCCGAAGAGCGCGTTCTTCGCCTGGGCGATGAACTCCCACAGGGCCAGGTTGTCGGTCAGCTCCGGCGGGTGCGGCCAGCCTGGGTATTGCATGGGCGGGTGGTGCGGTGATGGCACCATGAGCGGGCAAAAGGCCGCCCAGATAAAAGGAATGCGCAGCTTTTCGGCCACCGACTGAGCAGCCGCCGCGGACGGGAACAGGCCGGTTGCAACAATTGCATCGCAGCCCTCGGCCGCCGCAGCGATCGCATCGAACTGGGTCGGGACCATCCTCGCTGCGAGTTGGGTCAGGCGCAGGCCTGACTGCTTCGCCTGCTCGATCCATTGGCGCACTGGCATGAAGGCTGGCGCCAGCGGCAGGCCCACTCGGTCCAGCAACTCCACGAACTCCGCATCGACCGGAGCGGAGACCAGCGCCTCCACGTCGATCGACTGCAAGGCCAGACCCAGCGCCACCAGCGGCTGGACGTCTCCACGCGACCCATAGGTCGACAACAGCACACGCATCTTCATGGCTCCCTCAAGTTTGTTCGAGGGCAGCGTTTATGGGCCATGACCGGGGACTTGCCGCAAGCCGGGGGTCCGCTACAAAATAAGAATGGAGAGTGGTGATTGCTCTTCCATCTCCCTTCAGGCTGTCAACGAACCCTCGCGAGACTATGGTGCGGGGATGTTGGCTTGGTCGATGTTTCCGTTGTCCTCCAAGATCGCTCTAAGAATTAAGGGCCATTGCTCCCGATGGGAACATAAGGCTACACAGCCTCGAAGATGTTCGACCCACGGGGCAATCCGAATAGTGCTAACTTTTACCAAGGGCGCAACAGTCACACTCGCGCCCACAATACGAACTGGCCTGTCCTTCTCTGCGGTCGGCGACTTCAACAGTGACGGCGTACAGGAGTTGGTTATCTCACAGGCACATCCGGCTGGCGCCCATCCGCGAGTCTATGATGGTACTCAATCTGGCACTCTGCTGTTTCTGTCATTCACCAGTGGTCTGCCGGTTGATATCACCTCTCAGGTTTTGGCTGGCAGCTTGCCTCAAGTAGCCGTTCCTTCAAAGGGTGCGTCGCAAACTTGGAGAAGAGACAAGGAAATGACAGACACTCGATCGAGCGCTCAGGCAGCAAGCATATCGAACTGCTCGGCAAGTGAAGGCTGCGGATTGCAGGCATACTTCGCCTGCTGTTTGCGCATCATGTGCACCATCTCGATGCCGCTCAGAATCGCAGGGGCACTGTCTATGGACTTGAACCCAAGCATCGGCCACACCCGCCGCTTAATGGCACGGTGATCCTGCTCGATACGGTTATTCAAATATTGGCTCTGCCGGATCCTGATTGGCTTCAGCTTTCGCCGAGACGTATTCCGTAGCCGGTCTGTCGCGTCACAGGACAGGATCGCCTTGCGATTGGTCTGGTTGCCGTCGATGACGATCTGCTCCGGACGGCCATGCCGCTTCAGTGCTCGGGCCAGAAAGCGTTTGGCAGCGGTGAGGTTGCGCCGCTCGCTGAACCAGAACTCCACTGTGGCGCCGTTGCTGTCGATGGCGCGGTAGAGATACATCCAACGACCTCGGACCTTGATGTATGTCTCGTCGACGTGCCACCTGCCGGTGACGACCCTCTTGTGGGCATTGAAGCGCTTCAGAAGTTCGGTCGAGTACCGGACAACCCATCTGTGAATGGTCACGTGATCGACCGGGATGCCGCGCTCAGCCATCATCTCCTCTAGGTTTCTCAGGCCGAGATTGTAAGCCAGATACCAGCGAATGCAGAGCAGGATCTCGGATTGATCAAAATGCCTGCCCTTGAACACCACGTCCCCACTATTGTGACCAAGGTCTCAGTAGCTGAAACTCTGAAGCAAAGAGTTTGCGACGGATCCTGAAAAACTCGAATCATGGACTCATTCTATTTCAGGTCAGCTTAATTCGGCTGACCTGTCCAAATAGCCGTGCGGGGCTGGCGGGACGTCTCATCACGTCTTCGTCGTTCAAAAGTCAGTCTGAACCGGTGTGAGTGCATCGGGGCAGGAGTTCAGGAGCCTCTCTCTCGGCTACGCTGAAGCAATTCGAAGAAGCCCTGTGCGCCCAAGGCATGAACATGGCCTTGGCCATCTTGGAGAAGATGCGCAAGGAGGAGAAGAAGACCCGGTCGATCGCTCCGGCCCGGAGAGTATCCGGACGCACGATGACGCCGGAGCTCGCCCGCAAGATCCTCGAGCTTCATAGCACCACTGACATGACCCAGCAGGAGATCGCCTTCCAGCTTGGGATCAACCAGGGTCGTGTGAATGAGGTGATCAAGCGTGGGAAGTGGCTGACCGAAGACCTGCAGTCTGAGGAAGCACAAGCGCGGGATAAGGCGAAGGCTCGAATGAAGCGAATGCAATCCGAGGATACGCCCATTTCGCGAAAGCAGCCGGTGGCGGTAGGTGTCGAGGAAGCGCCAAGATGCCAAAGGCGAAGCCGGCCAGTTCGGCGCAACTGTCGATTGACGATTTCCTCAAGATTTCGAGCGACTGAATGGAATCTTGTATCAGCGGGAGCTTTCCCCGCTGGTGACGATCAGTTCGAGCCTGGGCAGATCGGTATGGTGCATCAGCAGCACGCCATTTTTATGTGCGAGCTGGTGGGCGGACTTGGTGAAGACCGAATTGGTGACCACCACAGCATAATGGGCATCCTGAAACGCTGCGGCAGCATAGGCTTCCTGAACCGCCTTGTTGCCGACAGTGCCGTTGTAGAACTTGCACTGAATGACAACCCGACAGTCATCCTTTTCGGCAATGATGTCGGCGCCCTGGTCGCCTGATCCGGGAGTAAGTGCTGCACGCCATCCTGCCTCCTGCAGGACCTCGCGGCAGTAGAGCTCAAACTCCCTGCCAGTCATCGCGTCGTCCAATTCAACCGTCGGCTCGGCGGGCTGGTGCCGGTCGATGATCCGGTCAATTCGTGTCCTCAGGCGGGCAACGTACCGCTTCGGATCTTTGGCGAGGAGATGCTCGACCTTCTTGCGCTGGAACTCCGGCAGGAGGGTCTTCTTGATGAAGGTCGCGAGGTGTTTGTCCCAGCCCTCCTCAGAGACATTCCCATATTCGTCAGGTGAGAGCATATGGGTGCGTTTTGTCGCTAACGTCCTGACATGTGTCAGGGCTGCCCGGTCTGTTAGGTCATAGATGAGCAGAAACGAATGGACCTTAGTCAGGCGCAGGAACAGCAGCAGCGCGAGCCCGATCCAGGCGGCGATTGGCTGGAGATATAAGCCAATGCCGAAGAAGACGAGCAGTACGACGCTGAACGCCTTGTGTCTCCAGAGGTACCGAAACATTGCCTTATCCAGCAGTCGGCGGCGATTTCCAGTGTGACTGCGAGAGTTTGGATAGCTGACCGGGGTTACCAGCAGCTTCGCAAAGAGTTAGGCTCACTGAAACTCACAAGATTATTTCGGTTGCTACTGTCTGGTGAAACGGGTCCGGTCGAGGATTTGACCGGCGAACTCCCGCAGCTCTTCGGCCGTGCTGCCGTCATATCGCGGGATGACAAAGAGCGCGGCATGAAGCAGGATCATCAACTCCCGAGCTTGTTGCGCTTCGTCATCGGCGGCCGGCATGACTTTAGCCATCTTGGTTCTCACGATGGCAGCATCGCGATCCAGGATCTCCATAAGGCGAGTGGTCACTGCATCTCCTCTTCTAGGCAAGTCCAGAGGGACTTTTCACCTTAGATAGTTGACCTATGCCGATTGGTAATAGGGGAGATCATTGGGAGATGCAGGAACGCACGATCACTCGAGGTTGATACCGAGGGCAGCGCAATAGCCGTACTAAGCATGTTCCCCTGCCTTATGGTAAATCTCCGCGATCTCCATTTTCTTGCGCCAGTCGAGAGCGAAGCGGGATCCAGTCCGCTGCAGGCGCACATACGCCTTCGAGCAGGCATCCAGTTTGACGGTCTCACTTAAGCGAGGGAATTCCTCAGTCGACATTTGCTCGGAGTAGCCGTCGCGACCCATAAACATCACAAATACTCTGCGATGCTCTTTGATGAAACGTTCGTCGCTGAGAAAATCGGGAGATGATGTCTCGGCCATGGGGATCTCCATAATGGCAGGCAAAATAAAAAGCCGCCCCGACGTGGGGCGGTTCATTGTTGAGGCGGTTCAATCCGCGAATGTGAGAGATCTTAGACCTGCTGCAGGTTGGTCGCGGATTCTTTTCCCGAGCGACGGTCCTGTTCGACCTCGTAGGAGATCTTCTGACCGTCCGTCAAACCGCGGAGACCTGCGCGCTCCACGGCTGAAATATGAACGAACACGTCCTTGCCGCCATTGTCCGGCTGGATGAAGCCGTATCCTTTGGTTTCGTTAAACCACTTGACTGTGCCTGTCGCCATTTTCGTCTCTAGTCCCTAGTAGTTCCCCTCCGGCGGAACGTCACGCTCCGCCCCTCCGGTGACAAGTCCGTCACGGGAAGGAGGGTAGTTGAGCAAGGGAACCGTGGCAATAAAGTGACGGAATGATCGTTAAGTGACGGAGGATCGTCATCAAAGTTGCTTCTAATGATCTTCACTAAAGACCTGCAACGGAGAGACCTGCGTGCCGGAAGAAGCTGGTGATGAGCTCAGGCCGTTGCTGCAGGCGGCCGAACTCGCGGCGGGCCAGGCGGTGCAAGTCGGCGACTGATCCGGGCAACGCGCTTTCCA
>NZ_VOSK01000351.1 GCF_009296175.1 Microvirga tunisiensis
CCCAACAGCTCCAGCACCAACCGCTTCAGATCGGCGTTCGACAGGCCATCAAGATCCGGGGCCGGTGACATGCAGGGGATTGAATCAGAATTGTCGCTGCGCCGGAACCCCGACCCGCCAGCTCAGCCCGGACTTTTGCCAATGTTACCATTATGGAACCTAAATATTTGAAATCATTGGGAAATCAAGGCTTTCAGCATTGTACGGGTTTGCGCGTGCTAACACAAATGCGCGGTTACCCGGTCTGGCTCGATCCGCGTCTTGGCCGGTATCGAGCTGCTGGGTCTCGTATTTATTCTGCCTGGCCGACGATCCGGACTGGCCGGGCTTCCAGACTCAGACTGGAATTATCCTGCCTCAGCTGCGCTGAATTTCTTGACCCCGCCGCAGGATCTGTCCGGGATCAATCTGGCGCTCTCTTGCAGAATTTCTTTGCCTCGTGATCTAGCCGCCATGGTTTGGTCTGGCCTGAAATTATTTTATCCTTGGGGCATGAATATTCGATCCCCGCAGCAACGGCGGCTCGGCGGCCGCCAGAGGCTTCGTGTAATTATCCTGCCTTGAACCGCCGGATTTTCTCTGCCTCTAACAAGAGAGGCTTCGTGCCAGAAAGCCTTAAAAAGCAAGGATTTCAGACGGTCGTAGGCCAAGAGAACAAATTGCAAGATCCGCGGCAGGACATATCTCAGAGTGCCGGGCATAGGTTGCCAGTGCCCTCGAATCCTGGCCGAAAGTGATTGCAAGACTTCTGTCAATGCAATTTCGATTTCGTTAGAGGCGGCATTTGACCGGCATCTGGGCTGGCTCGGAAATTCAGCAGCAACGTGGGCCGAACTAATTGCAATTCCCTTGCGGGCAGGACCGTCGGGTCTGAGATCGATTTGCAACAACGCCGTCAATCCAAATTGCGATGACCGATCGGGCAGGGTGGCCACAGGCGGCGACCGACCAAGAGCGACTGCAATAAATGTGTCAGAGGAAATTCGAGTGGGTTTTTGGGGGATCCCTCCCCTACCCGCTTCGCCTCGGCCCTGTGGGGCAGAAAAATTCGTGCAACACTTTTGGCTGACCAAATTTCATTAGGTCTGCCGCGGCCGCCCCCGGCCGTCCTGGTGGGGTGGCTGGGCCAACGCTGGCCGACGGCCCTGAAGTGCAACAGCCCTGTCAAAGGTATTTTCAATCTTGATTATGGGGTTGCCCAGCTGAAGTGAGTGACCCCCAGCCTGTGGGGCCAAAAAGCCTGTGCAACACTTTTGGCACAGGAATTTCAAAACTCGTTTTCCGGGGAAAAGCCTTTGGGCCGCTCCTGAGCGCCGTTCTGGGGTTCGGCGGCCCCGAAAATTGAGTGTTATTTTTGTGCCTCAACGCGGCGAATTATTGTACCTTGGCTTGCGAGATACCCTTTCCGGGGCGCCCGATTCATCTTTCCAGGGCATCAGGCTTGGGTCGGAGCCGAGTAGCAGTTAAGGCACGTGAGGACAGACGAGAACGACCCCAAGGCTCCAGGCGAGCGGACCCAAGAATATCGCTGGGGCAAGGAGAGGCCTCGCGATCGGAGCCGGCGCCTCCATAAAGCCCGGGACACGGTTTTGAGTGATCGGCAGCGCCTGATCGCTGATCATCTGAGGGATCTGGCGCGGATTGATCGTGAGATTGAGATCATCGACGCTCAGTTGATGGAAGTGGAGATCCTGGCGCCTGGCGGCAGGTATGATCGCAATCAGGAGCACAAATTACGGACCCTTGTGAGGCATTTAACGCCTAACGGGGATCTGCCTGAACCGGAGGTCCGCGAGCGCGGGCGACCACCGAAGCCTCCAGAGCGGAAGCGCCGTAGGCCAAGCCGGGCCAAAAAATCGTAATTTTTTGTGCCGCAAGGAGCGCGATTTATATTGTCGAGCTCCTTTGGCTTCCGGTACAATTCGTTTTGCAAGTTTCTTGGCACTAAAAGATCGATTTTCGGTTTTTCGCTGCCCCGTCTGTTCAGGGAAGTCCGTTCATGGCCGTCTTTCAATACGTTGGTCGGGGCACCATGCGTCCGACCACTCGTCGGTCTCAGCTTCAGCGCGGTAAGAAGTCGCTTTATGAAAGGTTGTCGGATATCGACCGTGCGGCTGAGGAGGCCCGCGAGATTGTGCGCCGTGAGCTTGCCGAGTACGAGAAGCAAGAGAACTTTCTTGAGCAGGTCACTCCTGGCGGCCGCTACAACAGCGAGATTGCAAATTCTCTCGCCGCGCAGATGGGGATTGTTGTTTCCGAACCCGTGAAGCGGGGTCGGGGTCGTCCGCGTAAGTACGGACCCAACGATCCGCGTCCGCCTAGGAAGTCCCGCGCCAAGGTGCGGGTGACGGCGTCCCTGGTCAGCGACGTTGTCCGCGGCGTCAGCCCGTCCTTGCGGGCTCCGGCGGAGCGTAAACCCCGTCGCGCCTCTTCGCGTACGACGTCCGGCACGGTTTCTCCCGTCACGGCAGCGCCAGCGCGTATTCCGACTCCGGCCCCTAAGGCAGCGCCGAAGGTTGCGGCCGCTCTGCTGGAGTCTACCCTTGCAGGTGGACTTGGTCAGGACACCATTCAGATCGAGACGCCGGAGACGGCGTTCGAGATCAAGCCGGTCGAGACCCGGACGGTGCAGATCACCGTGGTCGAGAACGATCCTGAGTATGAGGCGGAGCTGGCCGAGCAGGCGGCTCTGGTGAAGGCGCGTCTCGATGCCGAGAACGAGCCGGGCGAGGAATTGCCGCTTCCGAGCGTTCGTCGGACGAAGTTCACCCGTCGGTATGACTTCTCCGATGCCAAGGACGCGTCGAAGGTCGATCCTGCAGTCCTGGCTCTTTTCCCGCACTTTGGGCTTTCGACGACTAGTCCGAGCGAGGAAATGAGTGACGAGGATATGACGAAGTGGATCTTCGCAACCTCGTACACGGATGAACCAGATGAGGAATATCGGCAGGATCGGTTCAAGAATGATCTTCGGATTTATCGTTCCGTTGGAGGTGTCTTTAAGGCGAAAAAGTTCCGCCTCGAGAGAGAGATCCAGCGCGAGCGTGATCGTGTGGCGGTTTGGCATGTAATCGATGCCCGCGTTACCGACGCCGAGCAGTTCAGCGATCGCGCCGCTAAGGGTGAGATGAGCGACGATCTCGCTCGGATGTGGGTTGCCCATCTCGATTATCTTGCCCTAGGCAATCTGGAAGACAGCGAGCATCTCGTCTGGCGTGAGATCGTCGATGCTATGGAATGGCCAAAGGGCTTCTCGCGGATCGATCTGGCCATTTGGGCGGAGCAGGATCCGAACGTCGTTCCGGACGTGCGATCCTGGGCTGGTGAACCGAAGAATTTCCCTGAGCGTCTTCGGTACGTTCCCTTCCCTCCATAGGATTTGAGGGAATGCTCACAAAGAAAGGCGGCCGTCGCGAGACGTGCCGCCTTTTTCTGTTTTTCGGACCTGTAAGATTTGGGGCCGATTACGCCGCGGCCTTCCCCGCCTCCGGGTGATTCCGGAGGAGCCGGTAGGCGTACTTCCACATGTGCGCGGGGATGTGGAGGAACGCGATGGCGACCTCGAGCGGCAGGGCCTTGAGGCGACGCTCGATTTGATCGCGATGAGCGTAGAAAGCGCTGTTCGGCCGATCAGCGTAATCGAACGTCCAGTCCATGCTCTCCATGAGCCGGACGAGCTCGGCGTCCCATTCAGCCGGGACGTACTGAGCAACTGCCTCATCGATGACGGCACGGACAAGAGCCTCCTGGCGATCGTCCTCCTGCTCGATTTCGGCATTGACGGTATCGAGAGCCAGCAGGGTCTCGATGGCCGGCACTTTGCCGAGCAGGATATCGGTGGCGAATTCGGCCTGGCGCCGGAAGGCGGCGTGCTGCAGGGCCGGGCCGGTCAGCGGGAGAACCCACTTGTCGAAGGTCCGGCTGCTGCGCGGGGACGGAGAGCCGAACACGAAGCCGTGGTAGGCCGCCTCCTTCATGGGCGAGGTGTACGAGTACTCCGGCTTCCAGCGGTCGTAGGCCGTGGTGGCGATCTCGTTCATCTCGCCCAGGACTTCGGCCGTATCGATGTCGATGGCGTAGGGCTCATCGTCGATAGAGGTGAAGCCGACACGGGTCAGCGAAACCCGGCCACGCTGGGACGAGCCGTAATGGCCCTCGCACAGGTTGATCACCAGATAGGTGGCCTCGGGGTGGACCAGGAATTTCGTGGTCAGGCCCATGACGCCCCAGGGGGTGTTCTTGTACTGGGCGGCGAGTACCTCGTTGGCATCGCGGACGGCCTGCCAGCGAGCCCGGCCAATCGTGTACTGGCGGGACTCGAGGGAGCGGAGGATCGCGATAGCGGTGTCGATGCGAGCGTCGATCATGTCGGGTCTCCTTCTTGGGATTTTGAACCCGCCAGGGGTCAATCCTAATTTTTGAGGAGATCTCTTTTCGGGTTTAGGTGAGCGACCATGAAAACCCCCCGGAGGGCGGGTTTGGGAATTAGGCTGCGGCCTTTACCGAATCCGGATGGTTCCGGAGCAGGTGATAGGCGTAGCTCCAGCTGTGGCCGGCCACATGGAGGAACGCGATCGCGACTTCCAGCGGCAGCGCATGGAGGCGACGGGTGATTTCCCGGCGCTGCTCGTAGAAGGCGTTGTTCGGACGATCGGCGTAGTCGAAGGTCCAATCCATGGTCTCCATGAGGCGGACCAGCTCCGGATCCCACTCGCGGGGCTGGTACTGGGAGACGGCCTCCTCGATGACGCCGTCGATGATGGCCTGCTCACGGGCGATGTCGTCCACGAGCTTCTGGTCGGCGTCATCAACGAAGCGGAGCTTGTTGATTTCGTTGATGCCGCCATTACGGATCACCTCGGCCAGGTGGGCCAGGCGCTTGAACGCCGGGTGCTGCAGGGCCGGCCCGGACATGGGCAGGGCCCAGGAGTACCGGGTCAGGGACTCGCCCTTATAGGTAGAGGCGAAGACGAGGCCGGTATAGGCGGCATCGCGCTCCGGGTTCGGGGAGTACCAGTCGTCGTTCTGCTGAATGCCAGATCACGCCCCACTTGAACCATCCGCAAGACTGCAACCGATCATAGGTCAGCCGTCCCCTGTGCGTCCGACCTCCGGCGTCTTCCAGGGCACGTAGGAAATGTAGGCCAGGCGGATAACGAATACCGTCAGCGCGCGCTGAACCGAGATCTCCATGGCTCGTGGCTCGCCAGTCTCAGTATTGTAGACGAGCTGACAGCTCTGCCCGGATAAGTCTTCCCGCGTCGCAATCCACATCAGATCGATGAGGATCTGCCCAGGCGTGTGTGACACCGTGTAACCGCCAATCCGGTGAGACTCTGGGGTGTTCCAAGACACCCGCCTTTCTTTGCCCTCTTCGCGCAGTTCGACATCGCCGACCCCGGCAGCCCGCCCGCGAAAGTCAGGCCCGCGACCCTGGAACAGCCCGGTGAACGAGAAGCGCCGCCGGGGTGTGACCGGGATCAGGGCGATCAGGCGTTTTGCATCCTCACGGGAAAAGGTCTGCCCATCCATCGTCAGGCGATCGAGGATCGCATGCGCCTCGAGCCGGGCCTCTATTGGAAGGTCTTGAGCACCCTTACTCACCATTCGCCTCCTCATCAGGAGAGGCAGCCGGCGAAGCATAGGCTGATGCGTCTGTTGCTCTCTGCACCGATGGTTTGCCAACCGAGACGACGGTGACGATCCCATCGCCCAGCACCAGCCGCACCGTGTGAATGCCGTCGGCCTTCGCCTGCGCCAACCGGGCATCGAGCTTATCGCGCGGCAACCACACATCCTGAAGATACTGTCGGCGAATTCAGAGGGCTGGCGCCAACGCAGCAAAGCGGGTCACGCGCGTCTTGGTGCGCGGCCATCCGTCCAACCAGTGTACGACCCGCAAGACGTTCATCGCAGCCGC
This sequence comes from Microvirga tunisiensis, assembly GCF_009296175.1. GTDB lineage: Bacteria > Pseudomonadota > Alphaproteobacteria > Rhizobiales > Beijerinckiaceae > Microvirga > Microvirga tunisiensis. The sequence goes on from NZ_VOSK01000351.1 coordinate 5,921, forward strand.
CGAACACACCTCCTGGAGGCCGGTCTTCAGGAGC
>NZ_VOSK01000352.1 GCF_009296175.1 Microvirga tunisiensis
GACTGGGTCGCCGATCAAGCCCTTCTTGTGAAGCCGATCCGTCGTTGCCCAGTCGAAGCCCTTCCAGGCACAACGCTCGTTATGCAGCGTCAGCCATAACAGCGCCAAAACGGCATCGTCGATCTTGTCCTCATCGATCTCCATGAACCGACGTTACCACGCGCGGCACCCAAAATCCCGCGGCCCCGCTCGGATGGATACAATCCGGGCAAGCTCTCGGCCGTTTGGGCGAGCACGGAAACCAAAGCGATCGAAGCAGCCGGCATCCTGGCGGCCCAGTTCAGCCTTCCTGTCCTCGTTCATCATGGGCTACATGAGAATGACCGCAGTGCAACCGGGTTTCTTCCACCACCCGAATTTGACCGGATGGCGGATGCCTTCTTCGCCAGGCCGGACGAGAGCGTGCGGGGATGGGAGCGCGCTGTGGATGCACAGGCCAGGGTCGCTACGGCCGTGGATGACATCCTTCAGAGGTTTTCGGGTGAGAACATCGCGTTTATCTCCCATGGTGGCGTCGGCACGTTGCTGCTGTGCAAGTACCTTGGGATCCCGATCTCCCGTACTGCTGACCAACCGTTCCAGGGACACTTCTGGGCCTTCGATGTTGCGACCCGCCGAGTGCTCCATCGCTGGCGCGAGATTGCACCACAGGAGATGGTGGTTTCATAAACGCCGGCACCGTCCGCACACGGCCTCCAGGCTTGTCGAGACGATCAAGGCCCCCCTGGAACGCCTGCAGAGGTTCGGAGCAAGCCAGCTTCGGCACCATGTAGCAGGGTTGCATTGATGTGAGCGGGCGATCTCTCTGCGGGGATCGAGCCATTGGTTAGGTGTGGTGTCGAGGCTATCGGCCATGGTGGAACGCTGCTGCCCAAGGGTGGCACAGCGAGTGCCACCGGATCGGCCGGCTGTCAGCCAACGTGGGAGGGAACGCGGTGGGCCGGAGGTGTGGCCTTTGACATCATCTTTGCTGAGCCCGACCGAACATCGCCTTCCCGCTACATCGACCAACTGGATCTCGACGATGCTGGGATGGGGCAGCAAGCCTACACGCAGTTGCGGCGGCTTCCTGATCACGATCAGGTTCTAGCGGAGGCCATGGCTACGGTCCCGGTCGTTGTGGGCTTTGCTACCACCGAGAGGCCGAACGACCGTCGCCCCATGCGCAAGGCTGGTTTCGCCTTTGCCGGTACGGTCCCCACTGCCATTCTGCCGCCCTTCCAGGGCAGTGTCACCAGCCTCCCCCTGTTTGATGAGGCGGCGCGAGGGGCTGCTAGCCTGAGTTTGGGACAGGACAGTGCGTCCGGCATCGTGAGACAGATCCCGCTGCTCCTCTCCGATGGCCGGCAGATCTATCCGGGATTGGCCCTCGAGGCTCTCCGCGTGGCGCAAGGGGCAACCTCGATCACAGTGCGCAGCACCGGCGCCAGCGGGGAGCAGACCTCCCGGCCACCCGCCCTGGTCGAGCTGCGGGTTGGCCAGTTCACGGTGCCGATGACCGCCGAGGGGGAGCTCTTCCTGCGGTTTGGCCGAAACCGCCCCGAGCGGCTGGTCTCGGCACGCGATGTGCTCGACCCAGACCGACACCAATCGATCCGGTCACGGATTGAAGGCCATATCGTATTCATCGGCACCTCCGCGGCCGGCCTGCATGACCGCCGGGTGACGCCTCTGGCGGAGTCTGTCGCTGGTGTCACCATCCATGCCCAGGCGGTGGAGCAGATTATTGCGCAGGACTTCCTCCGCCGGCCTGACTGGGCCAAGGGTCTTGAGATCCTCCTGACGATCGGCGCGGGAGGGTTCGTGGCGCTTTTGCTCGGACGGCTCAGTGCCCGTTATGCGGCCGTGGTGATGATTGGAGCCATTGCGGCGCTGTTCGGTGGCGCGTGGCTTACGTTTTCCCGATTGAGCTTGCTGGTTGATCCACTCTACCCCTCCCTCGGCGCAGTGGCAGTTTATCTCGCGGTCACATCCCTTCTGTATCTGACCACCGATCGCGAGAAGCGGTTCGTGAGACAGGCCTTCAGTCGCTATCTGGCGCCCGAACTCCTCCAGAAGCTGGAGGCCGCACCAGATCAGTTGCGCTTGGGCGGCGAAATCCGGCCGATGACCATTCTCTTTATGGATGTCCGGGACTTCACGCCGATCTCCGAACGCCTCTCCCCTGAGGCCCTGATCCGGTTCCTGAATACGCTGTTTTCGCCGCTGACCGAGGCGATTCAGGAATGCCACGGCGTGGTGGATAAATACATCGGCGACTCGATCATGGCGTTCTGGAACGCCCCCGTTGAGGTGCCCAACCACGCCGCACTCGCTTGCTCAGCCGCTCTCAAAATGCAAGCGATCGTTGATCATCTCAATGCGACCGATGCCTTCGGACTCAGGTCAGGAGAGGCCCCCGAGTTGATCGTTCACATTGGGATCGGTCTCAACACAGGAGAGGCCTGTGTCGGCAATATGGGCTCGGAGAATCGCTTTAACTATTCCGTGGTCGGCGATGCTGTAAACGTGGCGGCGCGGATCGAGTCGAGCTGCAAGGGCGCAGGCGCGCCGATCCTGATATCGGAAGAAGCCGCAAGAGAAGTTGAAGGATTTGCGGTTCTAGAGGCAGGTCTGGTGCCGTTGAAGGGCAAGTCAAAGCCAATGAAGCTGTTTGCCCTGGTTGGCGATCCTGCTGTGGCGCGAACATCCGCCTTCCAGGAACTGGCCCGGGACCATCATCGCCTGTTGGCAGCGCGCTGTTATATTTGGTCTAACCAATGAGCGGATTTGTTCGGGACCGTCCACTCGGTGCGTTCGTGGTATTGAACTGGGATCGAAGGCCAAGAGAAGGCGGAGGGACACCCAGACGAGCCGACAGCTAGCCTGGCGTTAGAGGTCGTTGCTAGATCCAATGGCGGCGAGCCATGGAACTGTGGCAGTACTCCTTTTGAGCAATGGCAAGAAACCGCAAACTGGTGCCAAAACCATTCACGAGCAGCGGGAAATCCTATCAGGCTCCAAGCTGCCTACAGGCGACGACTTAAGAGCTAGGCTGCCCACCTATGGTTCCCTCCAGCACCTTCGCTCGGCTCAACGCAAAACGCGTGCTTGGGCCATCCATAGGAGAGTTATCAGCGCTTTTCGGCATTCTCGCAGGAGCAACACTCCTGCGCTTGATTGGTCTCGATGACCTTCCTCTGTGGTCTGACGAAGCACTCACAATCGTGCAATCGCAGTGGTCGGTGTCCGAGATGGTTCGCTATCCCACTGATCCGACCCCTTTCCTGTATTACTGGCTGCACAGCCTGCTGTTCAACCCGGACGACTCCGCAGCGGTGATGCGCAGCCTCTCCGTTGCCGCTGGTGTTGTTTCCGTCGCGCTCATGTACGTCCTCGCCCGGCTCTGCTTCGACGCGAAGTTTGCCCTTTTCGCAGCTGCCCTTCTGGCAGTCTGGACTTCGCATGTCGGATTCAGCCAGGAAGCTCGCCAGTACAGTTTGCTGTTCGCCCTCACCCTCCTAACCAGCGTCGGCTTGGTCACGTATGGCAATGCACTCGCTGATCCTACGAGAACGGACGTAGCCAAGACTGGTCGCAGGCGGCTTGGGCTTCTTCTGTTCTGCATAGGCAATGTGTTCAGCTGGTACTCACATGCGACCGCGGCAATCTGGATCGCTTCAACGAGCATCCTCCTCCTTGTGACCGCCCGTAGCAATCTAACAAAAGAAACTCACCTCAAGGAAGTCACCGTTACATACGTTGCGATGGCGGTTTGCTCGATTCCTGGCCTCGTCTGGATATACGCGGGGCACCGGTACGGACATGAGCATGTTGAATGGCTGCAACAGCCTGGACCTGTCCAAGTTATCAGCCGAGTTGGCGAGATCTACTTCCCCAACGGCTTCTGGAATTTTCCGTGGACTTCCGACCCGGCAAAGCGCTTGGAGATCAAATCGATTGTCTTAGTCGCGTGCAGCATATGCCTGATTGTGGGAGGGGTGAAGGCACTCCCCTCATTGATGGCCAAGCCCCCAGAGCATCGACTTGCCTATCTCCTGATCTTCTCATATCTCGCGGTTCCAATTCTCCTCTGGGCAATAGGACTCGTCACGCTCCCAGTCCTTCTCGCACGAACCGTCCTCTACAGCTTGCCGGGCTTTATTCTTCTCGTTGGTCTTCTGGTCTCGTTTAACGGCAGATGGGCCGTCTGGGTATCCGGCAGCATCCTTTTCGCCTTCCTTATCTCAACAATCCTGGAAATTGCTGGGCGTGAAAAGGACGATTATCGAGGAGCAGCCGCATTCCTTGCTGCTCATGTGCGCTCGGGCGATGTTATTCTCGTCTGTCCGGCTTATGACTACCCGGGGCTGCGTCATGCTTCTAGGACAATCATCCCTGCTCCCGTACTCACGGTAAGGACCAACCAGCATTTCCTAGAGCTTGAACCCGCACTCGGGTCGAATCCGCAATGGGCGGAGAGCTTCCGACGCCTGGTTCAAATTCCGGAATTGGAGAGCCGGTTAGGGGAGCAATTGTACCAAGAGGCAGCAGCCTACCCGGAGCGCTCGACCTCAGCCTTGCTCAGAATTGCTCCAGGCGCTTCAGTATGGCGCTTCGACGGACGGTGTGAAGATTTCTGGTCACAGGATGACGCCCGTACTCTTACAGATAGAGCACTCGACAAGTATACAATTGACCCAGCTCTCGGGTGGAAGCAGGTGAGCCGTGTGGACGGAAAGATTCGTCTTCAGATCAGCCATTACGCGGCACCCAAAGGAGGCACGTTATCGGTAAGCACACAATCGGCTCCTTGAACGGGTGACTTTCCGGACGGACCGCTCCCCATCCGAGCAATCACATCGGTGACTTGCATTGTCATGAACCGAAAGAAAACGCCGTGATGGGCCGCCTGTAAGTCAGCAGATCTATCGCCGCCTGCGTGAGACACCTACTACTTAAGGTGAGGCAATGCGAAACTGTGCCTATAATTGTCGACTTGACGACATTCAGTAACAACACGGTGATACGCCGTAAGACCGTTCTGGTCCGACTTTACGGCTAAGCCTGAGCCCGACACCTCAAATGAGGTGCGACGGATGCCGTTGGGCTTTCACAAGCCTTGCGCGGGATCGATCAAAAGTCTGCCCGCCTTTCAACGCTCGTATTGCACTAAATTGGGCGGGTGTCACTGCCCTCGGGTAGCCCAAGGCATGAGCGGACCAGGTTGAGTGTATCGAGGGGATCGGACCTAAGACAACCCAAACGAACAGACAGAAACTCGCCCAGATCGAGTCAACTCCTCTGAATGCCTCTCCGGGCGAGTGATGATGTAGAGCAAGAGAGCAGGTACTCTGATGGCCGGACCGTGCACATGGGACAAACTGTGGCGCGGGTAGTCTTTTGGTGCAGACAACCTCAGCCGCTGCTTTGTGCCCCCCCTGAAGTACGTGTCTGACAGGCGAAACAGAACGTTTACTCATCCCAGAGCAGGATGCATGCACCGGGTGCGTTGCATATCTCCCATAGCACGCTCAATGGAATGGCGAACACCGCGCACATTTGAGTGTTATGGCTTCCATCCGCCATCCGCAGTGGGGACACAGCCATGCCTCTTTACTACTTCGACATTCGCGAGGGATTGCGATTTCGGCCTGATCTTACCGGTGAGGCGTTCGAGGACTTAGTGAGTGCCAAAGGCCATGCTGTGCACCTCGCCGGAGAAATTGCCCAGAAGATGCTGTCAAGCGACACCGAGATTTACGAGATAAGGCGACATCCAGTTTTACGACGGCTCAAGCGTGAGCCCGCTGGAGAGCCTCCTCCAGATCCCGCAGGCGATAGCTGCGCCCCTTGATGTTGAGAACATGCGCTCGGTGCAGCAGGCGGTCGAGGATGGCCGTGGCCAGCACCTCGTCGCCGGCCAGCAGCTCGGTCCACTCCCGGATGCTCTTGTTC
>NZ_VOSK01000353.1 GCF_009296175.1 Microvirga tunisiensis
GCAGATCTGCCATGGCGGCCTCCCGCGCCCGCACCAGCTCGCGCACCGCCTCATGGCCCGGATCCGGCACCCAGATGGCAGTCAGCTCGCCGGCCCGGTGCAGCCGGGCCAGGGTGAGGGCATCGCGCCGGTTGGTCTTGACGCGCTCGCCCGGACGCTTGGGGATGAGCGACGGCGCGATGACGGCACACTCATGTCCCAGAGCCGCGATCTGGCGCTGCAGGCCATAGCCGGTGGGGCCAGCCTCGTAGCAGAACAACAATTCGCTGTGCCGGCTCGCCAGCTTGTGGACCAAGCGCCGCATCGCCTCGGGGGTATTGTCGATCTCGCCGAGAAAGCGGATCTCTCCCTGGCGGCCGTCCTCGGCCACGGCGACGGAGATCTTCAGTTTGGAGGTATCCAGACCGACAAACACTTTGCTCTTCTGCTGCATGGCTCGTCCCCTGTGCGGGAGGCTCGGCGCCGGCCCATCCAGCGCAACCCTCGCTCATCGCATAGTGTGGACGAGCCACCTCCGCCGGCAACGAACATACGGTCTGCCAGTTTACGCATGATCTTGCTCCTACAGAGTGGGACAAGACTCAGCGGAGCTAACGGTGCTTGGCGGTCCCGGTTTCAGCGGGGCTATTCGCGGCAAAGCGGCTCCGCATGCCGGGGGAGTGGCAAGGACGTGAGGAGCCCATTCCCTCGACAAGGCTCTCTATGCCAGCCGACCTTGCTCCCGTTCCTTCCGCCGCAGGGCAAGGATCAGGTCGGTGCAGTCGTCGGGGATCGGCTCACCCACGAGGGGGCGGTAGATCTGTCGCAATCTCCGACCAATCCGGATCTGAGCGGCCTTGCCGAGTTGGCCTGTTCCAAAATTCTGTCTGTCACCAGCCATGGTATCTCCGGGCTTCACTGCGCCTGAGGATGTAAAGGCATGGTTAACAGCTGGTTAAAGCCCGGCTTGGAGGAGAAGATTAGCCAGCCTTCTTTGAGGTTTAGCTTGGCTTTTCCGGTTGGATCAGCCGGTTCTTGCTTTTGGCGCTCAGCCACTGCTGAGGTTTCACTTCGAGGGTGCCATTGGCGCAAAAGGCCGAGCCCGAGGAACGAACAGCGTGCTGTGGCCGTTGCCCAGGTGGTTTGCAGCGTACCCGTGTATTGACTCAATGAGTGATATTCCCACCCCGGCGAGCCTGAGTGCAGTCCAGAGCCGGATCGATGACATTGCCGATCAGGCCGGAGTGGAAGGGGCCGCGCGCCTGAATGTGGACGACACACTGGCAGCCCTGCCGTGGCCCTACCGTCGCCGCTTGGTGCTCACCCTCCAGAGCCTGCAAGCTTTCTCGCCCGATCCCGACGTGCAGCAGGCCGCCGAGCTCTTTCAGCTGAGGGCTGCAAGAGTGTGGGCTGCCATGCCGTTCCAGGGCCACTCGGCTGAGAATACGCCGAAAACCACTGTATTGGTTGAGCACCGGTCCCGGCGTCCAACGGCGACCCAGGCCAAGAAGCTCTGACGAGCTGTCGGGAGCGCCTACTGCCATCAGGTTCAACTGGGGTAGTCCGCGGGGATGCCCCGAGCTCAGAGCGGGAACCAGGGCCGCCAGCTCGGGTTACGGGAGCGATAGCCCAACCGTTGGCGGTTGGTCTGGTCATCCGCCCCCTCCAGAGCAGGAGGAACAAGTGCGCGCTCGTCTGGGAGCATGGAGTCTTGCCCTCGGCCTCACCCTTGGCGTGATCGCCTGTGCCCCCGGGGATGTGTCCGGCTTGCGGGAGCGGGCTCAGCAGGCTTGGAGCGAAGTGCTCAGTGAATACCACCAACGGGCCGACCAGGTGCCGCCCCTGGTCGAGGTGGTGCGGAAGAAGGCACCGGGCGAACGCGAGGTGCTCGGCGAGGTCATGGCGGCCCACGACGAGGTGGTCGCCATTCGCAACGCCGACGGGTTCCTGGCCGAGCCGGAGCGCTTCCGCCACTACGAGCAGGCCCAGCAGCGCCTCTCGAATGCCTTGGAGACGCTGTATGCAACCATCAAGCGCTACCCCGAGCTCACGGGCGACACGGCCTTGCAGAACCAGCTGCGGGGGTTCCAACATCAGGAAGACCAGCTGGTGGTAGCCCGCAGCGATCTCATCAGCGCGGTCCGCGCTCACAATGAAGAACTGCACCGGTTCCCGGATGGCTGGCTGGTCGCACTTTTCAGCCCGCAGGCGAAGCCGCTGACGGCATTCGCGCAGGCCGAGATCGAGCAGCCTCCAACCCCGGCAAAGCCTTAGCTCGGCACGAACGAGCCCTGAAGTTCCCAAATCCCTGCCAGTGCGGAACCAAATTCGCAAGCGCCCGTTGCTGCACGCATGAAACCTCGTGGCGAAATCCGGAACAGGCCGGTGATCCTCCTCGTGGAGGACGAACCGCTGGTCCGCCTGACACATGTCGACATCCTGCGGGAGTCGGACTACTGGGTCCTGGAAGCGGAGAACGCCGATGAGGCGTTCGAGATCCTGAAGCAGCGGCCTGACGTCAAGGTGGTATTGACCGATGTCGACATGCCGGGCTCCCTCGACGGGTTCGAATTCGCGCGGCTGGTCCGGCAGGGATGGCCGGAAGTCGGGGTGCTGGTGATCTCAGGCAAGACGGCGCCGGGCCCGGGAGATCTCCCACCCCAAACAGTCTTCGCACCCAAGCCAGTGCCGCCGGCCGCGCTCGTCGAGCAGATTGAACGGATGATCGACAGGGCCGAGGCACAACTATCTGGTGAAAGCCCCGACACCTGATCCGCCTGCCGGCTTCCATGCAGATCAGTCACGATCGCACGCCTTTGCCGGAGAGCCAGCGGGAGCCCCCATGAGCAGATCGGGCGCCCGCCTGCGTACGACCTAACACACCGGAGGCATCGCCGTTGCCGGCTTGCTGGCATCGGATGGGTACCTCGTCAGCAAGCCTTCCCGTTTAGACGCTGGGATTGGCCACCAGGGAGCAGCTCACTACGCCCAGTGGTCGCTTTGCCACGCGAGGAGACGTGTTACCAATCTAGGTCCGTGCCTCGGATGCGGAGGGACTGCCGATGCGCTGCTTTTTTCACCTCGTCAACGGGCGGGGAACGATCCTGGACGACACGGGTCTTGACGTGATTGATCTTGAGATGGCGGCGGCCCAAGCGCGAAACGCCATTGGCGAACTGCGGCACGCCAATGGCGGGAGCGGTGAGGACTGGAGCGGATGGCGCCTTGAGATCGTCTGCGCAGAAGGCAGCCTGCTTTACGTCCTGGAGCTTGAACCGGCTCTGCATTGAGCAGAGCCCTTGGGTGGGGACCGTGCTCCCAGCTCTCGTTTGTCAGCGAGCATTCGTCGTCAGGCGGGCTACACGCTCACAGTAACCAGAGGGCACCGAAGGAACCCGTAGTCTCGTCTCGGCAATCTTTGAGGCTGATCGTGCCCGGGATCGCTTGGCCGAATTCCTTGGTCTCGACGATGAGCTACCGGAGGAAATCGCTTCCCGCACGAATAGACTGGCAGTCCAGCAGCCGCGCCTATGTTCCTCGAGGAATCGATTTCATCGTTCTTGTACCATTGGGCTGCCCGGCCTTCGGCACTGAGGCATTGCTCTGCGAGTGCACCAGAACAGAAACCCCGTCCAGCCATAGAGACTGAACGGGGCCTCTCTTCCTAGGGTAGGGCGTACGCAACACTCCCGCCCCACATGAACAACGCACATGACTGGTAAAACGTCTCCTCCCGATGGGAACGCTGTTGAGCGGAGAAGGATTGTTCTCACGTCCAACTGTGGAGGCTACGATGATCAGCGTCAGAATTCCCGCAGCAGCGATGTTACTGGTGAGCCTTACCCTCTCCGTTGCGGCAGCCGAGAGCACAATAACCGAGGGCACGACGTCAGATACATCCTGGCAGCATCATCTCTGGCAGCATCATCTCTGGTCCCAGAAGTTCGACCCGATCTCCGATCCGGAAACAACCGGGTCCATCAGTTCCCAACCGATCTCAGGCATGGATACGAGCCGCCCCGAATGCATTCCGGCAGGGTTGACGTTCAGCGATCCTCCTCTTCCGGGCTGGCGGATCGGGTCTTGTTCATAAACCGCGAGGCTAGTCACAGGCAGTGACGCGGCAGTCCTCCACAACCCTTCTCAATCCGGGCAGTCTCAGTCTCGGAAGGAGGCAGGCCCATGCATGTCTTCGGAGCCTTTGAGTTGGACATCATACCTGGAGCTCCTGATAGCCTGGCCTCCGTCAGGTTAGTCCTCCTGCGTTATACCAGGGGCGAGGATGGCCGGCTCTTCATCACTCCGAAATGTGCCTCCCTCGAGGAGTTGGAAGGGTAGATCAATTCCCTCCAGGGCGAGTTGGACGAGATCCGGGAACGAGCCCGCCGAGCCTTCCAGGCCACCTAGAGCTCACATCATTCCCTCCGCTCTTTTGGCAGGGTCGCGTCCGATCATGTCATCCATTGTGAGGATTTAATTGCGGTCGTGCGCTTGGCTTTCAGGAGCATGGGTTTGTGTTGGGGCAGTCGAACGGCAGGCTGAAATCTGTAGCGGGTCGACCACGGCCGCCAATCGCTGTTCGCCCGGCCAATCGCTGCTCGCCCGAAGGAGTAGAATCTTGAAACCTCTGGTTTTCCTTGGAGACGGATTGTTTTCGTTATGGGTCCGATTCCGCAGGTCGGATCTGCCGTCGTGATCCGGATTGCGCAGTTTCTATGTGGGGTCGACCAGACGAACAATCGGAGGGCGCTGATCAGGACCAGCAGCAATGATGAAAGGGGCTATGATGGGGAAAGCTTTCGCAAGTATGAGACGTCCTCTGCGGGCCGTCGTTCTTCCTGCCTATCCCTTGAGACGGTCTGTGGTCCCAGCGCGGGTGGCCGCTGCTCGAGCCCCACGAAAAAGCAATCAGGGCCATAGTTCATTTCACAGCCCTGCTGCAACCAGATCACGAGCGCACGAGTTACATTTAACATGTGTTAACTGACGTGGCGCTGAGCGGACGTTGAGAACAATCCCATGCAACGGAGCGACAATCGTGAGATCATGACCAACATCCCAAACAGTCTGACTTTCTCCCAGTAGCAAGTGAACTTTATTCTCGGCCATTCCCTGAGGAGCCACTATCGGGATATCTTGGATTCACCTTTCCCGGAGCATCTCAAAGCGCTCGTTGCTCAACTCGAAGCAGCGTGTCCGCCCTGATGAGATCGTCATTTGCATGACAGTTGCTCTTTCTGTCCGACAGCCTTTTGCGTGGGCGATCTTCCATGCTGGGATGGATGTCGAAAACAGGGACTGGCCGACCCGCTTCCGCGGGCGCGTCTTGATCCACGCCACAGCCACGGTCCGACAGGAGGACTACATCGCGTTTCAACAGGCGTGCCGGACACCCGAGTACTGGCTGCACCAAGCGATCATGCAAGGTGGAGGCTTGCCGCGGAAAGAGGATCTTCTCCGAGGGGGAATTGTCGGCGAGGTCGAGATCGCCGACTGCGTCACCGAGCATCCTTCCCCTTGGTTCACCGGCCTATACGGATTTGTGTTACGCAATGCACGGGTGATGCCCTTCGAGCCGCTTCCCGGCTCGCTCCGGTTCTTCGACGTTGATGACTGCCGTCTCGGTGGTGAGCGCGATCACCCGCTGCCTAAGGCCTGAAACGGTCTGCCAGGAGTTTGCTTCAGCGGGCTGCCCATTCACTGATCTTGGGGGAGGGCACTACCGTGCCTCTCCACAGCATTCCCTCGAAGTGTTCCCCTGCGCGCCCGCAGGAACGGTTTCGGTAACATTGGCAAAAGTCCGGGCTGAGCTGGCGGGTCGGGGTTCCGGCGCAGCGACAATTCTGATTCAATCCCCTGCATGTCACCGGCCCCGGATCTTGATGGCCTGTCGAACGCCGATCTGAAGCGGTTGGTGCTGGAGCTGTTGGG
>NZ_VOSK01000354.1 GCF_009296175.1 Microvirga tunisiensis
TGCGGATGAAGGGAGTGCATCACGTCCTCCTGCGGTGAGAAGCTCGGCGTCGCAGGCCGTCAAAGCGCCAAGTGTACTCCTCAATGGCGTAACGCACCCGATCCCAACAACGTTCCGCTACCAAACAACTAGGCTGGCATTTTGCCCAGCCTAGTAGGGGTAAGAATACTGAATTGCACTGGAGGAGCGCTGACCCCAGAACCGTCGCGGAGACCGTGTTACGTACAAAGCATATGATTTCGGATCAGCTAGAGTCGGCTCTGGGTCGAGCCTGTGTCAAAACGCGATCGGGCCGCTCCGTGAAGCAATTTAATTTCCTGTAAGCCTCGATAGACCGGGAAATCCCCGGTACAGGAGCGTGAACTTGTACAAATCGTTCGGCAAGGCCGAGCCTGTTCGAGTTTTGACACGGCCTCGGTCAGTTGCTGACATTCGCGCTTTGCCCAGTTTCGGACCTTCTCAGGCGGGGACCGGTGACTTTGGTCCAGGTTCATCTGCCCCAGTTTATACCACGTCAGGCGAAGAATATCGCAGGCTCCCTACCGATACCCGCGACCACAGGAAGCTCACCTGCTTCCATCATCTCTGCGGCCTTAGCATATCCTCCACCCATTCCGTCGAGGAAATGCAGATGCAAATCCGGCCTGCCGGACGGCACAAGACAGGTCATGAGTGCATGAGACTGGCGGTGCAGTCCGAAGTTGATCTCGCCACGCGCCTTTGCCGCAACAAGTATGGCTTCAGCGGTGTCGATTTGTTCGGAGGTGCAGTCGAGCGTCAGACGCAAGGCATCATCGTATTTGCGAAAGTCCGAGTTCGCGGCGACCCCTGACCAACTTTTCGGATCAAGATACGTCTCGTCGTTCTCAGGAATGGCCATGTCCACTGGAACAGGATGAGATTGGCGCGGCCCAGCGTCGAAAATGGCAAGCACACGCTTGCCAAGCGCAGCAAAGACTTCTGGGCTGGTATGATCATGAGGCTCGACCAGCAGCGATAAAATCTCGCCCTGCTGGCTCGGAATGGGGGTCCAGTCACACGTAAGCCCAGTCAGGTCCGGCGTGGTCGTGTGCTGATCCGGCTCTACCAGATACCGCCCACTCTTCATTTGCTGCTCCGCCCATTTCAGCCCTCCCCCGGCGAACATCGCATAGGTTGCTTTTTCCGAGGCTGCGTATCGGGCAATTCTCACGTCACGTCCCCGGGCACGTATCTCACTCACAGGCAGCAGCCCAACTCGAAGAGCGAGATCAAGGTTGGTTCTTGCAAAGCTCGCAACCTGTCGGAGCACTGAGGTCGCGACCATGATGCTCTGTGGCGGCAACGCAAATGCAGCCCCATCGCCACGAAACACGAACGGGAAATCGAACGTACCCCACGCATTGCCAAGAGCGGCAATTACAGAGGCACCTGCGTAGTTGACGTCTCTATAGCGCCCCGCTCCGATGGCTAGGGTCGAGTCAATGACGTCCGTGATCCCGATGAGCCAATCATCGGGCAAGGGCTCATAGATGGAAGGGTCGAGCACCGACGAGAACTTACTATATGCTTGGGGTGGGTGTGCAGGGCTGTTGACCATTGAGGGTTCTCCAGATCAGCGTGCAACAGCAAACGTGGCGTCACGCCTTGCCGATGGGGTGCAGGTCTCCAATGCGTCTCGTCCGAGGGAGCCGGGCCAGCCGATAAGGCAGGCCCGGCCGATCCGGTTCAGAGCAGGTTGGTCTCGACATTGATGTTGCCGTGCGTGGCCTTCGAGTACGGGCAGATCTCGTGCGCTGCATCGACCAGCGTCTGCGCAACCTCGTGGTCGACACCCGGCAGGCTGACGTTGAGGCGTGCACGCAGGAAGTAGGAGCCGCTGTCGAGGACCAGGTCGATCTCGGCGTCAACCGCCGGCGCGGTCGGGAGGGTGATCTTCCTTTGAGCGGCGGCATGCTCGAGCGCGCCCATGTAGCAGGCCGCCCAGGCGGCACCGAAGAGGTTTTCGGCGGCTGGGTGCGGCTGTGACAGCTTGAGGTCGAGGAGGCCGTCGCTGCTGCGCGTCCCGCCGTCGCGGCCGCTCGTGTTGTGGGTCTTTCCGGTGAACAGAACCTTGGCAGTCATGGCATTATCCTTTCTGAACAAGGTAGATCGCATCCGATCAAATCGGATGCGATGCAAGTACGCCTCAGAAAGAGCTATGTCAAGCACTTTCGATTTAATCGGATACGATTTATATTGGGCCAAGCAATGAAACCCTCGGAGAAGCCCATGCCCCGCCCGCCAAGACCGAAGACCAACGACATGCCCTCCCAGTCCCCGCAGAGCACGAGGGAACGCAAGAAGCTTTCGAATTTCCTATGCTTCGCGATCTACTCGGCGAACTTGGCCTTTAATCGCGCGTACAAGCCAATCCTGGACAAGCTTGGCCTGACGTACACCCAATACATCGCCATGGTGGCGTTGTCCGAGGAGGATAACCAGACTGTCGGGGCACTCGGGGAGAAGCTCTTCCTCGAGTCCAACACGCTGACGCCCATGCTCAAGAAGCTCGAAGCGACAGGCTATATCCGGCGTCACCGCGATCCCACCGATGAACGGCAGGTTCGCGTGAGCCTGACGCCCGCCGGTCGCCGACTGCTTGAAACGGATCCGGGCGCATCGCTGGTTGAAGCCACCGGGCTTGGCGAGGACTTTCCCGCAGCGCAGAAAACTGTGGCAAGCATTCGTGACAACCTCCTGCGTGCCACGCGCGCTGAGCTGGGTGCAAGCGAGTGAGCAACCTGCAACCAGCGGGTCATCCTCTGTGTAGCGCAGGCAAAGACGACAACCTCGGTAAAAATATCTCTCGCCTTACTGTCGGCTCATAACGGGCAGCGGCCGTTCGCGGTCTTGTGACCGACCACCATCGAGCACACCTCAGCATGGCCGGTTGCTCGCCGAACCACTGAGAAGTATCCTCTGCGCCTAATCAAAACGTCTGTACGTTAGTTATGAAAGAACAGAAACCCGCCCAAGTGGGGCGGGTTTCTGCGTTTTAGTCGGCACAGGCAAGGAAGCTGCATCTCTGATTGTCGCGAGCGATGCTGGGCTATTTGTGCATGTGCACTTGCGTCATCCCTGGTTCGCCAGTCATGGCAGGCACGGTGAACGTATGCGTCACCGATTGTCCATTTAAGATCTCGTGGTTAGCGTCGACCAAGTCGATCTTCACCTTGTGCTCGCCGGGCGGAAACCCGCCTACGTCGATTGTACCGTTGTCACTCGCATCCGCCCACGTCCAGGGCAGGTCGTCGACGGTGACGTGCAGATGCCCGATGCGTGGGGATACGGTGAGGGCGCCCGGGCCGAACGCCTGTACAATACGCACGTTCTCCACCCGGTACTGGGACAGGAATAGGCCCTGGGCCACCGCCTGGGGAAGCGGTGGGTCCATAATCAATTTGGCAGGGGGCTCGTTCTGGATGGGGACACCAAAGGAGGTCTCGAACGGTGAAGGGCCGCGGAACTCCCTTGCGCTCTGAGCGAAGGCGCTCGTAGCGAGCATAGTTCCAGCGGCCACAGCGGTAAGCGTCTTGATGAGTAGGGTCATGTCACGAACCTTGGCAGTCATAGCAAAATCCTTTGTGAGTGAATTATATCGTATCCGCTTAATTCGAAGGCGATTGAAATACTCCCTGGAAAATCCTATGTCAAGCACTTCCGATTTAATCGGATACGATTTATATAGAAGCCGAACAGCAAAGGCCTAGAAATACCCATGTCCAAGACACGAACAGCGAAGACCCCAGACCAGCCTGGATCCCGTTCCCCGAAGGCCAATGGCGAAGGCCAGAAGCTTGCGAATTATCTGTGCTTCGCGATCTACTCCGCGAATCTGGCCTTTGGCCGTGCGTACAAGCCGGTCCTGGATAAGCTTGGCCTGACGTACACCCAGTACATCGCCCTGGTGGCGCTCTCCGAGGAGGACAACCAGACCGTCGGGGCACTGGGCGAGAAGATGTTCCTGGAATCCAACACGCTGACGCCCATCCTCAAGAAACTTGAGTCGATTGGCTACATCCGACGTCAACGTGACCCCGCCGACGAACGGCAGGTGCGGGTGAGCCTGACGCCCGCCGGTCGCCGACTGCTTGAAACGGATCCCGGCGCGTCGTTGACTGAGGCGACCGGGCTTGGAGAGGACTTTCCCGCAGCGCAGAAGACCGTGACGAGGATACGCGACAACCTCCTGCGTGCCACGCGCGCTGAGCTGGGTGCAGAGAAATAAGCCGCCCGCAGGTGCCAGCTTAGCCGGCGCATCATCAGCGGGCCTCACTCAGGGGACGCGAAGCCGGAGCCTCGCAGGGTAAGGCCTGCGGGAGGTAGAAGGCACGGAGCCTCTGCGATCCCTCTAGCTCCACTCGGAGAACCTCAGGGCCGTTCGGGATGAGGGTGGAGCAACCTCGGTAAGAGCGTCCCTCGCCTTACAGCCGGCCCATGACTTATCACGGCCATTCGCGGCGTCGGGATCGACAAACATCGGGCACACCCCAGAGGCGCCGCTTGCTCGCCAAGCCCCCGAGGAATACGCTACTAACTTAATCAATGTCCCTGCGTTGGACTTGGGCTCCCCGGCGAGCCACTTTTCATCGACAGCTTTGCCGACGTCGCTCCTGAACCGAGTAGTTATGTTACTCGCAGGAGGAGGACCCGATCGCAAGAGCCGCAGCCTCCATCGACATTTAGGAAAGGTCTAGGAAGGCCGCACTGCGGTCGTTCGTGTACACAACGCCAGCAGTCTTGCGGTTGTCCGTCCGCCGATCCCGCGGCGCCGAGGCCAAGGCCAAGCGCGACCAACGCAACTCCCGACTCTTCACTTCATGAAACACCGTCGGTCACTGGGCGAAGGCGCACCGCCGCCAGTTCTACTGCCTCCCCAAGCGCCAGAATACCGCAGGGTTCACAATCCTGTCTCTCGGGGGATCGCCGGATGTTTGGCCATTCGTTGGAAGGTCTGGTTCGGGTCGAGCCTGTGTCAAAACTCGAACAGGCTCGGCCGTGCCGAACGATTTGTACAAGTTCACCCTTCCGTACCGAGGATTTCCCGGTCTACGAAGACTTGCAGGAAATTTAATTGCTCCAGGGAGCGGTCAGTTCGCGTTTTGACACGGCCTCGGTCAAAGCTGATCCTTAAGGGCAGCCCTTTGAACGTCGGTTTACCGCCTCATTGCTGAAGTCAGGTCTATTTCAGCCTCGTGCCAGGATGTATGGTCCGGCCGTGCGTCGCAAGATGATGTTGGCGGACTGACGAACGTGAGAGCTGCATCAATGTATTCGGCCTCTGTGTGGAGCGTCAGCTCCGGGCCAGCATGGGTATCCGCGCGCATCCAGGACTCGCTAGGAGAAAGACCTTTGTAGGCCATCATGGCACCCAGTCTTGTGGTTGCGCCGGGCAGACCGTTCGTCCATCTCCTTCTTCATCTCGCAGACCTCGGCGGGAAACTGCTGATTAGCTAACGGATGTCATCATTCGACCCTCAGCGTTGATTGTTCATCTGAACCGCCTCCGTAGCGTCTCAGAGGTAAGTTCGTATCAGGCTGCATGAGAGGCACTCCTGGGCTGATAGCCATGTCCACGCGCCAGCACCGCCCAAGCAATGCGGGCGAGCTTGTTGGCCAGCGCGATCACCAGCATGTTGCGATGCAGCCGTCGTCCCGCCGCCTCGATCCACGGCCACAGGGAGAGCCTGGCCCCATGCGGCCGACGTACCAGGACAATGTGCGCCGCCTGCACGAAGAGCGTCCGCAGGTACTTGTTGCCGTGCTTCGAGATCTTGCCCAGGATGGTGCGGTCGCCGGTCGATTCCTGCTTCGGCACCAGCCCGAGCCAGGCGCCGAAGT
>NZ_VOSK01000355.1 GCF_009296175.1 Microvirga tunisiensis
GCTCTTGACGGCCGCAGCTTGCAGGGGTTTGAGGTCGGCACCTGACTGCGGACCTCGAGGGGCCGACCCTCATCTCTTGTACAGCTCCACATCTCCTCCTTCAGAAATGTGTTCGTGACACACCGTCGAGGTGCCACTTGTCCCCAGGCGCGGGCAGACGCCGGCGGATCTGGTTGGCATAACCCTGGCCGAATTTCAGCGCCCACTGCCGCACGGTCTCGTGGCTGACCTCGATGCCGCGGGCCGCGAGCATCTCCTCGACCATGCGCAGGCTCAGGAGAAACCGGCAATAGAGCCAGATCGCGTAGCTGATCACTTCAGCCGGGAAGCGGTGGCGGGCGTAGTGAGGATGACGAGCATGTTTCATCCCTCACATATGCCTCGATCCGGTCACCCACAGGTTAACCTGACGGTGCCTCCCAGGTCCACTCGCATCCGTCATCGGTGATGGAGCGTACGATCAGGTCGGCATCTACGACACTGTCGCTATGCGCCATCCTGAGGCTGACGTGATCGTCCCGCCACGCTCAACTGCAGTACTGAGTGAGATGGTGGAGAGCGCTCCCACGCAGCGTGATAGACATCTTCAAAGCATCGCCGAGCATGGACGCATCGGCTGGCAGAAGCGGTCCGGGTATAATCGGCGAGCTCTGGTGGAGACCGCAGTAAGCCGCTTCATACGAGTGATTGGAAATGCGCTGCACTCGCGGAAGGACCAGCGACGTGAAACGGAGGTCGCCATCGTAGTTCGTGCGCTCAACCGCATGCTTGAGCTTGGACGCCCGAAGTCTATCCGCATAGCTTGAACTCGGCTACGGGTGCATTCAATGCGTGCACAATCCGATCCGCGCAACACGGCTGTACCCGGGCCGCGGCCCACGCATGTGGGGCGGCGTGGAAAATTGATGCCTCGCCGTCCCGATTGCCGCGCGGCACCACCCGTTGGTTCACTCACCCCCGGTGTCTCGCCGGAGCGGGGTGAGCCTAACGAACCCTCCGTCTCCTAACTCGGCTTGGTAGGGCTGGTTGGCGAGGCGGATTGTTGTTGGGCGGTCTGGGGCCGGCATGAAACCTGTTTCGCGCAGCCTCTCCATTAGAGCCATCGGGGCCCACTGCTCGCTGGTCGCTGGGTTCGCGATGAAGAATTGTCCGAACTCTGGTGCCTCCGCCCATGGCTCGACCGATGATGACGCGGCTTCATTCATCTGCACACCTCGAGGGCGATGGATGAGATGAACGTCATTGGACAGCCCCAACTCGGCCGTGTAGCGCTCACCCCGGATGATGTAGCTCATCTTCGGCTGGTCCAAGTCCGGCGCGAGACCCAAGTGCCACAGTTGATCGCGCATGTCGGCCGATGCGACTTGGGTACCGTGGCTAAAGCCCTTGGGAACGAAGTCTGAGACATCAATCGGCTCTGACGTCTCCCCAGCCATGGCAGACAACGGTGGCCCGGCTTCATTCATTACCGGCTGGTGACTGGGGAGCTGGTGATACGTCGGACCGAAGATCGCGGCTGCGAGGTTTTGCCCCCACGGCACAGTTGGCGACATTGGCGATGTTGGCACCGGGCCGCCCCGATCCGCGGCATCCCAAAGCTCCTCCTGATCGAAACTTTGCACGGGCGAGTGGGCGGCCGGCTCTGATGGCACGCGCGCACTGCCTTCCCCCGCGCGCGAAGTGCCCTCCCCGGGGCGCTCGCGGTACTGACGCAGCATGTTCAACGCGGTGATGAGGGACCTGTCAGCCGGAAACAACTCCCTAGCACGGGTGAGCAGCGTATTGTGATCGAGCATAGCAAGTCCTTCGCCGGTCTCCTTGAGTTTATGAGCTAACTTGCGAAGCTCGGAAGAACGGGTGCTGACGGTTTTCGGGCGGAGCTCGCGAGAAGCTGAATGGCCCATCGCTTCGATGAGGCGAGCGTCCGCGGCAGAGGGCTTATACTGGGGGAAGCAGTGATAGTAGGCGAAGCGGCGATCGTAGGCGGCGTCGCTGGGATTTGCGGCACCGGGTTGCGGCAACTCGTTCAGGTGCTGCTCAAAGCCCGCTTGCTCCCCTTGCTGCTGTTGCAGCATGGCGGAGGGCCTTGTGAAATTCGGTCTGCGGTTGATGTTGTTCAATGGATCCATCTTACGTCCCCGTGGTGAGGTAAGTCTTCGCAGATCTGAGCAGCGACGCGCGAAGCTCAACATTCTCACGTCAGGACGGTTCTCTTTCGACAAGCTGACGAGTCTCGGAAAAGTCCACCAGGGGGTGCCGTCCGACAGGTGGTGGGCTTTTGAGAGGGTGGCGTAGTCTCCGGGTGCTGCAACCCACACAGCGGGATTCGGGCGTTGGAGCGCTCCGGTCCCGTGGGAGACCACGCGGCACCGTCAGGTTAACTTCCGAGTGATGGTATGCTGGCATATGTCAAGCGAATCCAGGAATTGACCCCGCATTGCCTCACGTTGAATGTTACCGGTAGGCTCACTGTCCCGGACGGGATGCGTCATCTTTTGTCATCCTGTTGCGGGGATGGTGGATGGCAAGGCATCTCAGCATGGCAACACGCTCGGAACTGATTGAAGCAATCATCGAGCGCTACCGATCAAGCCGCCGGGCGGACAAGCAGCGCATCCTGGATGAGTTCGTTGCGGTCACCGGCTATCACCGCAAGCATGCCATCCGGGTCCTCTGTCGACCTGAGAGCAAGCCGTCCGCTGCCAGGCAACACGCCACCCGGTATGATGCCAGGGTTCGCGAGGCCTTGGTTGTGTTGTGGGAGGCGTCCGACCGCCTCTGCTCAAAGCGCCTGAAGCCGATGATCCCCATCTTGTTGCCGGCCCTTGCGCGGCATGGCCGGCTCGATGTGGATGACGAGTTGCAGGGCAAGTCGCTGACGATCAGCGCGGCCACGATGGACCGGCTGCTGTCGCAAGTGCGCGTTGTCGCCCGTGGCGGTCAGCGCCGTCGCGCTGGCATGAGTTCGGCGGTGCGCCGCTCGGTGCCGGTGCGCACCTTCGGCGACTGGGACGATCCTGTGCCCGGTTACATCGAGGTCGACTTCGTGGCCCATTCCGGCACATCGTCCTCCGGCAGCTTCGTGCAGACGATGGTTCTAACCGATATCGCTACGGGCTGGACCGAGTGCGTGCCGGTGCGCACGCGCGATGGCGGTCTGGTGATTGCGGCGATCCAGCAGGCCCGATTGCTGTTTCCCTTCCCGCTGCTGGGCGTGGACTTCGACAATGACAGCGCCTTCATGAACGAATTGGTGGTTTGCTGGTGCCGAAGTCAGGGGCTGGAGGTGACGCGGTCGCGTGCCTACCGCAAGAACGACCAGGCCTGGGTGGAGCAGAAGAACGGCGCCATCGTGCGCAGGCTGGTGGGCTATGGCAGGTTTGTCGGGTCAGAAGCGACGGCATCACTGGCTCGCCTCTATGCTGTGGTGCGTCTGCACGGCAATCTGTACCAGCCGTCGTTCAAGCTGCAGGAGAAGACTCGGATCGGAGCTCGTGTGATCAAGCGCTATCATGCGCCAGTTCCGCCTGCCGCCCGCGTGTTGGCTCATCCCGGCGTGAGCGAGGCAGACAAAGAGCGGTTACGGGTCCTGATAGACGCATCGGATCCTGTCACGCTGTTTACTGGTATCCGCGTGGCCCAGGAAGAGCTTGGAAAACGGGTTGATCGTCGTGGCCTGAACAGCAAGCCTGAGGAACCAGTCGCCATTGATCTTCAGCGCTTCGCGGCGAGCTTGAAGACGGCTTGGCAGGCCGGCGAGACACGACCGACGCATCGACGGCCTTATCGGCGTACTAAGCCGTATCCGAAGCGGCCGAGCATGTTTGAGCCGTATGAGGCCCAGATCAAGGCATGGCTTGAGGCCGAGCCCGCGATCCCGGCGGCAACGGTGCTCCAGCGTCTCATGGGTGCCGATCCGTCGCGCTTCCGGACGAGGAGCCTGCGGATGGTGCAAAGGGTCGTAAAGGCTTGGCGGGCTGACGTGATGGGGCGGATCATCCTCGACGGGGACTGGATCAAGCGGGCGCACGCCTACCCTTCAGCCGCGGAAGGAGAGATCGTCCGCTCCATCACAACGCCTGGTAACATTCTCCGGTGAGGCAACAGGTACTCGTAGATTTGCGCGTCGCGCCACACATGGACGCAGGGACTGACAGAAGCGGGTTGGATCCACCCGCCGTGCTTTAGTGGAAACCGCAGTAAGTCGCTTCAAACGAGTGATGGGGAACGGCGTACGCTCGCGGACAGATCACGGCGGCAGGACCGAAGCCGCCATCGCCGGTCAGGCTTTGAACCGCATGCTTGAGCCTGGACGCCCGAGGTCCGTTCGTATCGCCTGAATGTGGGCTCGTGGGCCTTCAACACGTGCATCATCCGATCCGTGCAACAATGTGCATTGGAGTTGAAGCCTCTGGCGAGTTTCAGATGTAACGCGATATGGGTTCAGCTGATCACGCCTATATGGTATCCATAAAGCCGTAGAACCGCCGTGGGAGTCTGATCAATGGATCACGATAGAGAGCAAGCCCCTGACGCTGAAACTTCTGTGAGCGATGGCGGTGCCGAAGGACAACCGCACCTGCCAACGGAGATGCTGGCCGAAGTGGCGAAGCATCTGGCCACCGCCAACCCGGCTGAAACGGTCAAGAACCTCGTGAAATTTGCAGCCGTGAGCAAATCAGCACGAGAGGTGGTTTATGATGACCCCGCTTTTACCACATTTTGGAGGCAGCTCGACCGGCTCAGGACTGCAGCCAAGGGTTTGCACAGCCTGGATCTTCCCGACGCAGACCTAGACGACATAACTTGGGCTGCCGGGCCAACACTGAAATTTCTATCCGGCGCGGAGCAATCTGCCGTGGTCGATCGCATTCTCAGCGGCTCTGACGTGGAGAGGCAAGCTTTGGCGATCAACCTCATGGCGGACCACATCGGTGATCTTGGTGGCGGAAACAGAACACGCCTGATTGAGCGAGCGTTCGAACTATTTGAACAACATAATCCAGTATATGACCCCGACCTGCCATCAGTAGGGTCTACCCTTGTACGCGCATATGGCTACCTGGATAGAGATCAAAAAGTCCGATTTCTCAATGCAATGGCAAATCATCCAGCGCGGGCTCAATACTTTGCCAATGCGGTGGCGTCTCACTCTACCGATCACTCTAACTCTCTTCCTCCATCCGAACCTGCGGCAGTGACGCAAAGTTCACATTTGGACAACAGCATCACTGCGATTGAGGCTTCAGTCGATGAGTTGATAAGAGACAATACAATCGTCCCGGATGAGACCATAGATGTGATTTACGCGGTCTCGGTGTCTATCAACAGTGCCTACGATCACGCGCGACGCGAACTAAGGGATGCCTCCAGAACCCGAGATCGCTCAACCTTGGCCCGATGACAGAGTTCGGCACGGCTGATCGGCCTGCCAGGGGGTCATCGCCTCGTCAGAGAACCAGACCGGGAGGCTTCCCCGCCGACGCTGGCTGGCGTCATACTCGACCCAGCTCGCCACCTGGTGCCGGTGCTTCGAATGCGATGACGGCGAGCGGCACTGGACTTGAAGCTCATGGTGGAGATCCGAGATCAGGAGGACGCAGGTCCCCATGCCATGCCGCTTCGTTGCCATCCGGCTTCGGTCGCCAAATCGCTCATCCGGTCCGAGCAACATGTGTGGACGTATTCCGTGCAACATGTGTGGACGTATATGGACCCCGCCCGATTGCAACAGCCGGCTGGATCAGGATCGATGGTCACAACTGCTGACGTATATCCGGCTTCGTGATGCGGCTGGACAACGTCTTCGCCGCGAGCCTCGATGGG
>NZ_VOSK01000356.1 GCF_009296175.1 Microvirga tunisiensis
TGGTCATGACGATGTTCCTTGTGAACCCCGAGGCCGGGCGCTGCGCACCCCGACCACTCCGCGCCCGGCCTCGGCTCATGCCTCAGCCTAACGACACCGTCTGTCAGATTAAGTCCAAACTACTTCACCATAGTGTTGCGGGGTGAGCAGTGCCAGCCCTTTTCCAGGCTCCGTGATCGTGAAACTTGCGCAGCATCGGTCCCGGAGGACGGCTCGATCCTTCGACCCAGCGTCGCGAACGATGCTCTTGCCTATCTGACGGACAGCTTCTGAGCAATTGACACAAGTTCAGCAGCAAGCTTAGGTTGTTTGCATAACGAAAAAAGTTTCGTATTCCGAAAAGTGGGCATTTGCGTTGCCCGCATCAGGCCAGGAAGTTCACGCCATGCGATCGGGCTCCGATCCCCAACAAGCGCAGGAACGCGCCCATTCGCGCAGTACCGTCCAATCCCTCGCCAAGGGATTTCGCATCCTCGAAGCGTTCGGTCCTGACCACGACGAGATGACGTTGAGCGAGATCGCAGCCATCGCGGAGCTGGATCCGGGCACCACCCACCGGATGCTGAACACGATGGTCGATCTTGGTTACATCGACCGGGTTCCCGACAGCCGCCGCTTCCGCTTGAGCCTGAAGGTGCTCGATCTCGGCTTCCACGCCATCGCGCACCGAGAACTCCGCTCGCTTGCCCGGCCGGCACTGCGGACACTCGTCAACGACACCAGCGAGGCCGCCAGCCTGGGAGTGCTCAGCGGGGCAGAGGTGCTCTACATCGAGCGCGTGCGGGCCGGCGTTACGCGCCTCGGTGTCGATATCCGGATCGGCACCACGGTGCCGGCTCATCAGAGCATCATCGGGCACTGCATCCTCGCCTTCCTCCCCGAAACCGAGCTGGCGAGGCTCGCGACACTACCCCGACGCCAGACGTTCGTGACCAGGAATCCCATTGAGTGGAACGATCTCGGTCCCGCGCTTGCCGAGATCCGGATGAGCGGCCACGCGCTCCGTGACTCGACCCTCAGCGAAGGATTGCGGATCCTCGCCGTGCCCGTGCGCGATGCTGACGGGCTCGCGATCGGCGCGATCAGCGTCGCGGCACCTGTCGGGCGCAGCACGGAAGACGAGTTCCTGACGCTTGCACTGGCACCGGCACAAACAGCCGCCCGCAACATCGCCCGCGCCTTGGAGGCGTCGGGCAGCATCGGCACAAGCATCTAGCCCGCATCGAACGATTCAACCACCCTCCGCACGCCAATCACCGGAGCGCCACCCTGACCCACAAAGCACCCCATGGAGGGAACATTGGCTGATCGCATCGATGCGTGGACCCATATCTTCCCGGCCGCCTACTTCGCCCGCCTGCAAACCATGGCGTCCGCGGCGGGGCCGCTGCGGCGGTGGCTCGAGCTAAAATCCCTCTACGATCTCGATCACCGCTTCCGCCTGATGGATGCCTTCGACGGCTACAGGCAGGTGCTGACACCATCGATGCCACCCATTGAGGACCTAGCCGAGGGACAAACGGCAGTTGATCTGATGCGCTTGATGAACGATGGCCTGGCGGATCTCGTGCAGCGCCATCCCGACCGTTTTCCGGCGTTTGCGGCAGCCCTGTCGCTGCACGACATCGATGAAGCACTCGTCGAGATCGCACGCGCCGATGCGATTGGGGCAGTGGGCTTCCAGCTCTGCACTCACGTGCGCGGCACACCGCTCGATCACCCGCGGTTCCTTCCTGTCTTCGACGAGATCGCGAGCCGTGGCATGGCCATCTGGCTGCACCCGGTGCGGGGACCGGTCCCCGACTACCCCACCGAGGCGAAGTCCCGTTTCGAGATCTGGTGGTGCTTCGGATGGCCCTACGACAGCAGCGTAGCGATGGCCCGGCTCGTCTTCTCTGGTCTGTTCGACCGGCACCCGCAGTTGCGGATCATCACCCATCACATGGGTGCGATGATTCCCTATTTCGCGGGCCGGATCGCACAAGGCTGGGGACTGGAGATGGGGCGCGGACCCCTCCGGCCGATTCCGATCTGCTCCCCGGGCTGTTGCAGCGACCGGCAGAGGACTACTTCAGGATGTTCTTCGCCGATACCGCACTCTCCGGAGCGGTCGGGGCGACGCGCTGCGGCCTCGACTATTTCGGCGCGGACAAGGTGCTCTTCGCGAGCGACTTCCCGTTCGATGCTGAAGGAGGAAGCTATTTGGTTCGCGAAACCATCAAGGCGCTGGATGCGCTCGAGCTATCTGCCTCGGTCCGTCGTCAAATTGATGCGGGGAACATATCGACCATCATCGGTCGTGGTGCTGCGCAATGAAGTCATGGACAACTTGAAAACAAGGGAGGAAGAGGTGTCAGAAGATCAGCCGGTAACGTCATCGCGACCATCCGCAGGAACAGGCATCCTGCGCCGTCAGCTCCTCGCCACCTCGCTCGCCGGACTCGGCGCATCGCTGGTTGTCGGACGGGCCGTTGCGCAAGCCCGCAAGTTTCCCGACCGTCCGATCAAAATCATCGTGCCGTTCCCGGCCGGCGGCGGCATCGATGCCTTTGCCCGCTTGGTTGGCGAGAAACTGAGACAGACACGCGGCTTCGCGACCGTCATCGAGAACCGGCCTGGCGCGAACGGGACCATCGGCGGTGTCGCCGTCAGGGACGCCGAGCCGGACGGATACACGATCCTCTTCTCGGCCAGCACGCACGTTATGGCGCAGCAGGTGATGAAGCATGCGCCCTACGATCCGATTGCGGATTTCAGCGCGATCGCCCGGGTCGGAGAGGCACCTATGATGCTGGTGATGTCGCCGAAGATGGCGCCGCGCAACATCACGGAGCTAGTCGCAGAAGCCAGGAAGCAACCGGACCAATGGACGTTTGCAACCGCAGCGTTGGGATCGCCCGGACATCTCGCGACCATAGCATTCAACCACCTGTCCGGCCTGAACCTGAAGATCGTGACCTACAGGGGCACAGCGCCTGCCCTGAACGACGTCGCCGGTGGTCACGTCCAGTTGTTGATCGATCCTGTTTTGGCCCTGCTGCCGATGGCGAACGGCAATCAGGTCAAGGGTCTAGCCGTGACATCGGCCAAGCGGACGGCGCTCGCACCGGAATATCCGACCGCGGCGGAGAGTGGGCTGCCGGGGCTGGAGCAGTCGACGTGGTATGGGGTCTGGGGACCGCGCAAGCTTCCCGCCGACTTGGTTGCCGAACTGAGTGCAACCATCAATGCCGCAGTCGAAGAACTGGACAAGGAGGGGCGGCTTGCAACGCTCGGCATCGAGCGGGTTTCCGAAAACCCAGCCCAGCTCGAGCAGTTCTCGAAACGCTACGTCGAACGCAGCGCCGAGCTGCTGAAAGCGGCAGGTTTCGAACCCACCTGATCACGACATCCGGCTTGATCCGGCAGGCGGGTTCGCCGTCCCGGATCATGCCGTAATCCACGTTACATCGGCTTGAAGTCGGCGGCCTTCAGCAGCCCGGCATTACGGGCGACCTCCCGCTCGATGAACTTGCCGAACTCTTCGGGGCTCTCGTAGGTCGGCTCGATGCCAAGCGCCGCCAACCGACCGGAGGCGGCCAAGTCGCGGGTGGCGTCCGCCATCGCGGTGTTGAGCCACGCCACCGTCTCGGCCGGCATGTTCTTCGGGCCCCAGAGCCCGTACCACGAGCTGAACTCAAGTCCGGGCAGACCGCTTTCGGCCGCCGTCGGGATCTCCGGCGTGAGCTGGCTGCGCTTGGCGGTCGTCGTCGCGAGCGCCTTGACCTGTCCATCGCGGGCCATCGGCAGCAGCGCGATGACCGGATCGATCATGAGCTGGATGTGGCCGCCCATGACGTCCGTCAGGGCGGGAGCCGTTCCCCTATACGGCACGATGGTGACCTTCGCCCCGGATAGGTGATTGAAGGCGATCGTCGCGATGTGACCGGGGGAGCCGACGGCCGAGACCCCGAATTGCCACTGGGTGGGGTTCTTCTTGGCGTCCTCGACCACCTCGGCGATCGTCTTCTGGGGCATCTTCGGGGACAAGACCACCATCATGGGCGCCTCGCCGACCCGCGCGATCGGCGTGAAGTCGGTGACCAGATCGAACGAGACCTTGCTCATGACCTGGCGTGCCATGACGTGGGTTGCTGCCGAGAACAGCAGCGTGTAGCCATCTGGCTGGGATTGGAGGACACCATTGGCTCCAACGGTCCCATTGGCCCCGGCTCGGTTCTCGATCACAACGGCGACGCCGCGCTTCTCCTCGATCTGCTTGCCGAGCAGACGGGCGAAGGCGTCGACACCCCCGCCGGCCGCGAACGGCACGATGATCTTGATCGGGTGAGTCGGGTACTTGGCCGGCTGGGCGGACACACCATGCACCCAGGCGATCGAAACCAGACCCGTCACGAGGGCCTTCAGGAATGGGCGTCTCCCCTTGATCGACACCATCCGGGCGATCGGCAAGGCGGTGGCGGTGCCCGGGACGGCACTTTCGGCAACTCGGTCCTTCATAAGCGTTTCCTCCTAATTGGTGGTGAGACGTGGATCCGTCGACGCGGCCATCCCGCTCCGGGTCACGGGGACAGTTCCTCGAGAATCCGCCCCTTCGTCTCGATTCCAAAGACCGCCGTCACCACGGCTCCGACGACGAGGATCGCCGCGAAGGCCGCGAACACGTACTGGATTCCGGCGGAGGCCATGAGCCAGCCGACGATGATCGGACCGGCGGAGGACCCGAGCCGCAGCCATGCACTGCCAAGACCGGTGCCGAGCGCGCGCAGGCGCGTCGGATAAAGCTCGGCCGAATACAGGTAGAGCGAGAAGGTGATCGTCTGCACGATGGCGTAGGCGAGGGCCGTGAGAATCAGCACCTGGGTCGGCGTCTCAGCGCCCAGCAGGGCGAGCGCCGCAAGCGGCACGGGCGCCAGCAGGAAGGCGGCGACGTACCAGCGCTTGCGGCCGACCTTGTCAATCAGGAGCGCACAGGCGACGGAGGCGATCACGCCGGCGACCGACGTAAGCAGCCCGTAGAGGATGCTCGTCTCAAGGGGCAGCTTGAATGTCTGGCGGTAGATCGTCGGCAGCCAGGTGATCATGCCGTTGGCAACCACATAGGAGCAGAACCACATCGCCCAGATCATCAACGTGCGGCGGCGGTAGATGCCCCGGAAGAGCTCGCGCCAATCCGACCTCGATGGCTGCGTTGCCGTCACGATGGGCTGGGGAGCCGCAAGATTGTGCCCGCTGTCGGTCGCGCTGCGCTCCAGGGCGGAGACGATGCGATCGGCCTCCTCGTAGCGGCCCTTCGCGGCAAGCCAGCGCGGCGACTCCTTCATGAAGAACCGCAGGGGAATGAGGACGAGCGCCGGCACGAGGCCGACGAGGAACATGGCCTGCCAGCCATACACGGGGATGAGCGCCCGGGCGATGAGGCCGGCGCCGACGAGGCCGAACAGGAACATGACCTCGTAGAGGAGGAAGAAGCGGCCGCGGCCCTTCGAGCCGATGTACTCGTTGATGTAGGCGCTCGCGACGGGCACCTCGCCGCCGGTGCCGATCCCCTGCACGAAGCGGAACAGCATCATCGAGGCCGCGCCCCAGGCGAAGAGGCAGGCGACGTCCATGCTGACGAAGAGTAGGATAGTTGTCTGGATGCGAGACCTCCTTGGCATGAGCGATGACCTGGAGGGCGGGCGGCAACGCGTCTGCATCGGGTGGCTTGTAGCGGCGGTTGGCGAGCTTCGGCTCGGCAGCCAGGCGGCTTCGCACAAC
>NZ_VOSK01000357.1 GCF_009296175.1 Microvirga tunisiensis
CCTGTTCTTTGACAAGTGAAGAGAGAAGAGAAGCGTAGGCGGCGGTGTCCTTGCGGATCGTCCTTCGGGGCGATCGAATGAGAACATCGACCATGTCTATGCTTTGGTGAGTACACCGCTTCAGGGAAACCTGGAGATGGAGGTACTCTGTCAATTTGCGTAGAGATTTAGTCGAGATCAAATTCTTTCAACTTGAGAGTTTGATCCTGGCTCAGAACGAACGCTGGCGGCAGGCTTAACACATGCAAGTCGAACGCATCCTTCGGGATGAGTGGCAGACGGGTGAGTAACGCGTGGGAACGTGCCCTTCAGTTCGGAATAACCCAGGGAAACTTGGGCTAATACCGGATACGTGCGAGAGCAGAAAGATTTATCGCTGAAGGATCGGCCCGCGTCTGATTAGCTAGTTGGTGGGGTAATGGCCCACCAAGGCGACGATCAGTAGCTGGTCTGAGAGGATGATCAGCCACATTGGGACTGAGACACGGCCCAAACTCCTACGGGAGGCAGCAGTGGGGAATATTGGACAATGGGCGCAAGCCTGATCCAGCCATGCCGCGTGAGTGATGAAGGCCTTAGGGTTGTAAAGCTCTTTCAGTGGGGACGATAATGACGGTACCCGCAGAAGAAGCCCCGGCTAACTTCGTGCCAGCAGCCGCGGTAATACGAAGGGGGCTAGCGTTGTTCGGAATCACTGGGCGTAAAGGGCGCGTAGGCGGCTTTGTAAGTCGGGGGTGAAAGCCTGTGGCTCAACCACAGAATTGCCTTCGATACTGCATGGCTTGAGACCGGAAGAGGTTAGTGGAACTGCGAGTGTAGAGGTGAAATTCGTAGATATTCGCAAGAACACCAGTGGCGAAGGCGGCTAACTGGTCCGGTTCTGACGCTGAGGCGCGAAAGCGTGGGGAGCAAACAGGATTAGATACCCTGGTAGTCCACGCCGTAAACGATGAATGCCAGCCGTTGGCGAGCTTGCTCGTCAGTGGCGCAGCTAACGCTTTAAGCATTCCGCCTGGGGAGTACGGTCGCAAGATTAAAACTCAAAGGAATTGACGGGGGCCCGCACAAGCGGTGGAGCATGTGGTTTAATTCGAAGCAACGCGCAGAACCTTACCAGCCTTTGACATGTCCCGTGTGGATCCTGGAGACAGGATCCTTCAGTTCGGCTGGCGGGAACACAGGTGCTGCATGGCTGTCGTCAGCTCGTGTCGTGAGATGTTGGGTTAAGTCCCGCAACGAGCGCAACCCTCGCCCTTAGTTGCCATCATTGGGTTGGGCACTCTAAGGGGACTGCCGGTGATAAGCCGAGAGGAAGGTGGGGATGACGTCAAGTCCTCATGGCCCTTACGGGCTGGGCTACACACGTGCTACAATGGCGGTGACAAAGGGCAGCGAACCCGCGAGGGGGAGCTAATCCTTAAAAGCCGTCTCAGTTCAGATTGCACTCTGCAACTCGAGTGCATGAAGGCGGAATCGCTAGTAATCGTGGATCAGAACGCCACGGTGAATACGTTCCCGGGCCTTGTACACACCGCCCGTCACACCATGGGAGTTGGTCTTACCCGACGGCGCTGCGCCAACCGCAAGGAGGCAGGCGACCACGGTAGGGTCAGCGACTGGGGTGAAGTCGTAACAAGGTAGCCGTAGGGGAACCTGCGGCTGGATCACCTCCTTTCTAAGGACGATCCCTCAAGACCGACATCTGTTGGTTTTATCGGATCGCTTGGAACACAAGAGACCAGTCAGGTCTCGGTATGCGGGACGCTGCCGTCTTCGTTTCTCTTCTCATTCCGGATACATCGGTCGGGGTTTGTGCTCCGATTGGGCCTGTAGCTCAGGTGGTTAGAGCGCACCCCTGATAAGGGTGAGGTCGGACGTTCGAGTCGTCCCAGGCCCACCATTCTCTTGGTTAGCCTCAGACGCCGTCCTGCCTTCTTGCGAAGGCCGACCGGCCGCCGCGCCCCGTGGCGCGGACAGCCAAGAAAGCGGACGCTTTCGCCGGCGCTTGAGGCCAAACCAAAACGGGGCCTTAGCTCAGCTGGGAGAGCGGTAGCTTTGCAAGCTTCAGGTCGTCGGTTCGATCCCGACAGGCTCCACCATTTTTTAGGGATCCGGAAGGTCAAAGGAATTCGCCTCCCCTCTCGTGAGGGTGAGCGCGGATGTTTGAAATCGTAAAGAGGCAGCATATTCGACCAGCGGGCAACCTAGTCCCGCGAACCAGCCACGGCCCGCAGCCGTGTGCGTCGGATATGCTTGGCAAGCAAAACATGTCTTTGGAGAAATCCAAAGACAGGTCTTTCTTTTTTGGTCATGTCCGGCTTGTAGCCGAGCGGACATTGATCATGAGAGTAATCAAGTGTCGTAAGAGCATCTGGTGGATGCCTTGGCGCTGAGAGGCGATGAAGGACGTGGTACGCTGCGATAAGCCTTGGGGAGCTGCGAACGAGCTTTGATCCAAGGATCTCCGAATGGGGAAACCCCCCTTCGATCCTTTGTATTGTCAGGGCAGGAGCGATCCTGTTTTGGCACTACGGAGGGTCAGATGAAGGGATTAGGCCCTGAATACATAGGGGTTTAAGGCGAACCCGGGGAACTGAAACATCTAAGTACCCGGAGGAAAGGACATCAATTGAGACTCCGTTAGTAGTGGCGAGCGAACGCGGACCAGGCCAGTGCCTGCATGACACGTCATCGGAACCGTCTGGAAAGGCGGGCAGAACGGGTGATAGCCCCGTACGGATCAACGTGATTGCAGGACTTGAGTAGGGCGGGACACGTGAAATCCTGTCTGAACATGGGGGGACCACCCTCCAAGCCTAAGTACTCCTCAGCGACCGATAGTGTACTAGTACCGTGAGGGAAAGGTGAAAAGCACCCCGACGAGGGGAGTGAAACAGTTCCTGAAACCGGATGCTTACAAACAGTAGGAGCCCAAGGTTCGTCCTGGGTGACTGCGTACCTTTTGTATAATGGGTCAGCGACTTAAAGTAACGAGCAAGCTTAAGCCGATAGGTGGAGGCGCAGCGAAAGCGAGTCTGAACAGGGCGTTTTGAGTTCGTTGCTTTAGACCCGAAACCGGGTGATCTAGCCATGAGCAGGTTGAAGGTGCGGTAACACGCACTGGAGGACCGAACCGGTGCCTGTTGAAAAAGTCTCGGATGACTTGTGGCTAGGGGTGAAAGGCCAATCAAACTCGGAAATAGCTGGTTCTCCGCGAAAGCTATTTAGGTAGCGCCTCGCGTGAATCCTCCAGGGGGTAGAGCACTGGATGGGCTAGGGCCGCCCACAGCGGTACCAAACCTAACCAAACTCCGAATACCTGGAAGGAGTGCGCGGGAGACACACGGCGGGTGCTAACGTCCGTCGTGGAGAGGGAAACAACCCTGACCTACAGCTAAGGCCCCCAATTCGTGGCTAAGTGGGAAAGGATGTGGGAATCCCAAAACAACCAGGAGGTTGGCTTAGAAGCAGCCATCCTTTAAAGAAAGCGTAACAGCTCACTGGTCTAAACAAGGGTTCCTGCGCCGAAAATGTAACGGGGCTCAAGCCACGAGCCGAAGCTTAGGGTGTGCACGATGAGTGCATGCGGTAGCGGAGCGTTCCGTAAGTCTGCGAAGGAGGACCCGTGAGGGCCTCTGGAGATATCGGAAGTGCGAATGCTGACATGAGTAACGACAAACAGTGTGAAAGACACTGTCGCCGAAAGTCCAAGGGTTCCTGCGTAAAGTTAATCTTCGCAGGGTTAGCCGGCCCCTAAGGCGAGGCCGAAAGGCGTAGTCGATGGGAAGCACGCATAATATTCGTGCGCCAGTGAGAGGTGACGGATCCTTATCGTCGTTCGAGCTTATCGGATTGCTCGGGCGGCTTCCGGGTCCCAGGAAATAGCCCTCACATCGGACCGTACCCGAAACCGACACAGGTGGACTGGTAGAGTATACCAAGGCGCTTGAGAGAACTATGTTGAAGGAACTCGGCAATTTACCTCCGTAACTTCGGGATAAGGAGGCCTTCCGTTTGGGCAACCAGGCGGGAGGGGCACAGACTAGGGGGTGGCGACTGTTTACCTAAAACACAGGACTCTGCGAAGTCGCAAGACGACGTATAGGGTCTGACGCCTGCCCGGTGCCGGAAGGTTAAGAGGAGAGGTTCACGCTTTGAATCGAAGCCCCGGTAAACGGCGGCCGTAACTATAACGGTCCTAAGGTAGCGAAATTCCTTGTCGGGTAAGTTCCGACCTGCACGAATGGCGTAACGACTTCCCCGCTGTCTCCAACATAGACTCAGTGAAATTGAATTCCCCGTGAAGATGCGGGGTTCCTGCGGTCAGACGGAAAGACCCCGTGCACCTTTACTGTAGCTTTGCGCTGGCATTCGTGTCGGCATGTGTAGGATAGGTGGTAGGCACTGAAGCGGGAGCGCCAGCTCTCGTGGAGCCATCCTTGAAATACCACCCTTGTAGACATGGATGTCTAACCGCGATCCTTGATCAGGGTCCGGGACAGCGCATGGTAGGCAGTTTGACTGGGGCGGTCGCCTCCCAAAGAGTAACGGAGGCGCGCGAAGGTGGGCTCAGAACGGTCGGAAATCGTTCGACGAGTGCAATAGCATAAGCCCGCTTGACTGCGAGACTGACACGTCGAGCAGAGACGAAAGTCGGCTATAGTGATCCGGTGGTCCCGCGTGGGTGGGCCATCGCTCAACGGATAAAAGGTACGCCGGGGATAACAGGCTGATCTCCCCCAAGAGTCCATATCGACGGGGAGGTTTGGCACCTCGATGTCGGCTCATCACATCCTGGGGCTGGAGAAGGTCCCAAGGGTTCGGCTGTTCGCCGATTAAAGTGGTACGTGAGCTGGGTTCAGAACGTCGTGAGACAGTTCGGTCCCTATCTGCCGTGGGTGTAGGAGTATTGAGAGGATCTGTCCCTAGTACGAGAGGACCGGGATGGACGTACCTCTGGTGGAGCTGTTGTGGCGCCAGCCGCAGTGCAGCGTAGCTATGTACGGACGGGATAACCGCTGAAGGCATCTAAGCGGGAAACCCACCTCGAAACGAGTGCTCCCTATCAGAGCCGTGGAAGACGACCACGTTGATAGGCCAGATGTGTAAGCGCGGTGACGCGTTGAGCTGACTGGTACTAATCGCTCGATTGGCTTGATTGCTCTCATGATTTGTGTCCGCTGCGCGGACTGATCCGGCGACCTGTCGCCGGCGGCCGGTCGGCCTTGCGGGATCTTGCGATCCCGGCAGGTGGGCGGGTTGGACGAGAAAGACTGTTTGACTTGGAGCTTTGAACAAGTTCCGGGTGGCGCCTGAGGCGCCCTTGCCGTTATCCTTCGCCGGTCCGGTGATTTGAGCGAGGAGCCAAGAACCCGATCCCATCTCGAACTCGGCCGTTAAACTCCTCAGCGCCGATGGTACTGTGTCTCAAGACCCGGGAGAGTAGGTCATTGCCGGGCCTGCCAAGGACAACCGCCTCTTTACATCTCTTCGACAATCACACCGCGGTGTCTCTGCACAAGAGCACCGCGGTTTGTGTTTGTCGGCCCTCTTCGCCTTTGAAGCCTGCTTCAAGGGCACACCAGTTTGGGGTTTGGCGGTGCCAAACTCGCACGCGTTGACGCGGGGTGGAGCAGCCCGGTAGCTCGTCAGGCTCATAACCTGAAGGTCACAGGTTCAAATCCTGTCCCCGCAACCAACAC
>NZ_VOSK01000358.1 GCF_009296175.1 Microvirga tunisiensis
GACGCGTGTGCAGAGCCTGTGATGCACCCCCCCATGGCCAGAGCGGAAAGGAGCATAGCGGAGATACGCATGATCATCCTCCTCCTCCTGTGCGGATGCATTGCGGTGACCGCCTCGCAGGAGATACAGCGGATACCGCGCCCAGCCTGGGGGCCACTGGGGCATTGCCCACATCGGACAATGGTCAAGTTTATTTGTTTACACTCATTGTGCCGGGTCCGATGTGCGCCACCACACGTAGGGGAGAGATTTTTGCTTGGCTGCCTTGCTCAGGGGTAGAATTGAGCAAAATTATTTGGCGCTTCAGCAAAATAGGGCTCAAGTAATCAAATAGGTAGCAGACCGGCGCGAGTATCGCTTTGTCTCCTATTGATGGAGCTGCCCTCAAGCCTGGACGGTAAGGTTGCCAATCCGTTCTATCTTATCTTGTCATTGGGAACTCCTCTTGCGCTAACCCCAGCTTGGGGGTGCAAGCGTGGCTTTCGGAATGCACGAGCCTCGCAGAACTTGAATGAGAGAGGCCAAGCTGAGATCGATGCCGCTTCTGCTCTGCTGATGAGGGTAGGGCTGGGGGCAGTCAACGGCTCGCTGGGCATTCACGACAGCCGGAGAGGGGAAGAGCAGGTCAGGAGTGGAAAGCAGATCTTCTCAGGGTCTTGCCCGTGCATCGATTGCCGTACACGATCTTCACCCCAGTTCTGGACCTCCGACAAATGCTGATTGAGCGAGGACCTGATGCGCATCATTGATCCTGTAGAACATGAGCAGGAGCAATGGCGGCTTGGCGTGCTCACCCGCATGCGCGTCTCGGCTCTGACCGGCGCGGCGCAGTTGTGCATCTTCGAGCAATGGTGTGACCCTGATTGCGGCGCACCCATCCACCTGCATGCGGTGGAGGAGGTGCTCACCGTGCTGGCTGGTCAGGCTGAGGTCTGGGTTGGCGAAGAATGCGCCACTCTCACAGCCGGGCAGTCCGTGATCGTGCCGGCGGGTTATCGCCATGGGTTCCGCAATACTGGCGAGACGACACTCCACGTGGAAGCAACGCTCGCCGCGCCGATGTTTGAGGCTGCCTTCGATGACTTGCGCGAAACAGGACGGCGCTGGCTTCCGCGTTCGATCACGCCGCCGTGACGCCGGGCTGCGGGTACCGATCTTCAACCAACAGGGGGAGGCCATGACAGGGCAGCAGACGATCGGCAGAATGTATGGCAGCGCACCAGCCACGACATTCATGGGGCTTCCGGCTTGCTCCAACCTCTCCAGACCGGAGGCTGATGCGGTCCTTGTCGGTGTTCCGGCGGCGACACCCTACGCGTCGGTTGGTTCATACTGTGCTGATGCGCCTGATGCAATCCGTGCAGTGATGCCCAGTATGCGGCCGCCCTTCATCACCATGACTTCGATTTTGATGGCCCGCTGCTTCCACCACGGGTGCGTGTCGTGGACGCTGGAAACATGCCCCCTCGCGGAGGACGCCTCCGAGAACCGGGCCCAGATCAGAGAGGCTGTCGGCGCCATTCTCAATGCCGGGGCAGTCCCCTTGGTGCTTGGCGGTGACGACTCGGTGCCGATCCCGCTGTTCGAAGCCTTTGCCGGGCGGGGGAGTTACACGGTGCTGCAAATCGATGCTCACATTGACTGGCGGGATGACGTCGATGGGGAGCGGCTGGGCCTATCGAGTACGATGCGCCGGGCCAGCGAAATGGGGCACATTGGCCGCATCATCCAGGTCGGCCAGCGCGGTGTCGGCTCAGCCCGTCCGGCGGACCTGGCGGACGCCAAGGCGGCAGGTGTCCACTTTATCAGCGCCCATCAGCTGCATCGGGAGGGGCTCGAGCCGGTGCTACGCCTGATCGAACCGGGATCCGAGCTTCTGATCACCTTCGACTGCGATGCTCTCGATCCCGCCATCATGCCGGCGGTAATCGGCCGTGTTCCCGGTGGACTCAGCTACTGGCAGGCCGTGGACCTGTTGCACGGCGCCGCCGACTGGGCGCGGGTCGCCAGTTTTGACCTGGTGGAGTTCATGCCGGCCCGTGATCTCGATGGCACGGGAGCCTTGGTGGCCGGGCGCATTCTCGCAACTGTCACTGGGATTGTCGCGCGGCAGGCCGGCTCCGCGGCAGAAAGCCTGCCTGATCCGTCGGATCCGTCACTGGGCGCGTGAGAGTTGCTCGCCGTCGTGCGGGTCGGCAGCGAATCAATGTCATGCCAAGATATGACTGATCAGGCGGGGAGCTTCCTCAGTGAGTGAGAGCAGGGTGCCGGACTTGCGCGTGGATGCGAAGTCCAGGCCCGCGAAGTAGAGGCCGGATCGCTCAGCGACACCTTCCTGATGTACTGGCTGGCCTCGCGCATCGAGCGCTCCCGGCACCTTCACCCAACCAAAGTCACCCTCGAAGCCGGTGCACCAGATAACTGACGCAAGGCCACACTCCGACGCGTCAAGAGAAAGGATCGGCGGGTCTGGCAGGCGCGGTGCAACAGTCTCATCAGGGTTGTCTTCTGCCGCCGGAGCATTGATGCCCTCTCGTGCAATGTAGGCATCGATGTGGCGTTTGAACTGCCCTGAAGCTTCGTCGCCGAAGCGGAGATTCTCCTCCAGGTCCGCGGCAAAGATCAGGCATTGTCCATCCTTGACGCCGGTAAAGCGGCCGAGAAGAACAACCCCTTGCGCGCTGAGTGATTGCAGGCTGACCGTATGCCCGACCCCGAGCAGCGGTCGCCCCATGATGCGGCCTGAAGGGTCGACAAAGTCTTTGCGCGGGACGTCGAACAGCCCGCTCCGGCGAAGCCAGAAGACCATGTCGCGACCGCGGTAGCGGCGGGGCATCCGTCCGACCCGGCCGGTGGCGAGAAAGACCCTGCGACCCGCCTGCGCCAGATCCTCGGCGATCTGGCCGCCGCACTGGGCGCTGCCGATGACCAGCACCGCTCCCGCCGGGAGCACTGCCGGATTGCGGTAGTCGGACGCGTCCAACTGCAACAGATCGAGCGGTAACGCGCGAGTCACCGCGGGACGCCGTGGGCGGTTCAGGCTGCCGCTGGCGATCACCACGTTGCGCGCCCACAGCGCGCCCTGTGGCGTCTCCAGTCGGTAGGCGCCGCGTGCCTCATCAAGCGAAAGCTCGGACACTGGAGTATTCGTTTCGACTGGCAGGCAGTTGCGCGCGGCGAAGCCCTCAAGGAGCGCAACGAACTCATCACGGGTCATGAAGCCGTCCGGATCGGGGCCATCGTATTCGTCCCCCGGCATGACGGATCCCCAGTTGGGGGTGTTCAGGCGGAAGGCGTCCCACCGCTGGGTGCGCCAGGTCTCTCCGATCCGGCACCGCTCCAGGACGCGGTGCCGCAGCCCAGCCCGGGTCAGGTAGTGGCTTGCGCCCAGCCCGGCCCATCCGGCGCCGACGACGATCACGTCGAAACAATCGGTGTCGGAGGCCATCAACATGCCCTCCTGCGGACCCCGGCCTCATGGGCAAGGTCCGGGTTCAGGTACGACAGGAGCCAAGAGTATCACACATTGGTTGAGCGAGCGGCTCCTTTGCCGTCAAGATCTCGGCTTCCACCGCCGCACGAGACGGTTCGCGACCAGGTCTCGATCTGGTATCCTCCAGGAGAAGCGGAGACCGGCCATGCGGATTGCAGTGATGGGGACCGGCGGGATCGGCGGGTACCTGGGCGGGCGGCTTGCCGCTGCTGGCGAGGACGTGGCCTTCCTGGCCCGCGGTGCTCACCTCGAGGCCCTGCGTCGCGATGGTCTGCGCCTGGAGAGCCCGTTCGGTGACCTGCACCTGCCGCGCGTACCAGCGGCGGACAATCCGGCGGAGATCGGCCCGGTGGACCTCGTGCTGTTCACGGTCAAACTGTACGACAGCGAGACGGCCGCGGCGTCCCTTGCGCCCCTGATCGGTCCGCACACCCGCGTGCTGACGCTGCAGAATGGCATCGACAGTCTCGACATCCTCGCGCGCTTCGTTCCGGCGGAACAGCTCGTCGGAGGCGCAATCTACGTCACGGCCTCCATCGCACGGCCAGGGGTGATCAGCGTTCCCGGTGGCTCCAGGCGTGTGGTGGTGGGACAGGCCAGCAATCCGGTCGTGCAGGCGCTGCGGGACGCCTGTGGGCGCGGCACCGGCATCGAGATGGAGACGGTAGCCAACGTCGCCCCTGTGCTGTGGGAGAAATTCGTCATCCTGTGCGCCTTCGCCGGAGCGACCGCCCTCATGCGGGCCGGCATCGGCGCGATCCTGGCCGACCCGGAGGCCCGCCTCTTCATCGGGCAACTTCGTGATGAAGGTTTGGCAGTGGCGGCAGCCTCCGGCGAGCCGATCCCAGAGGAGCACCATCGGCGGTTCATGGCGCTGTGGCGGAGCCTGCCGCCGGAAGCAAGGTCCTCGATGGCGACCGATCTTTCCCGCGGCAGGCCGCTCGAGCTCGAATGGCTGTCCGGGCGCATGCATGCGCTGGGCTTGCAGCTCGGTGTGCCGACGCCGGCTCATACGGCCGTCTACCGCGCCCTGCACCTGCATGCGCAACCGACGAGTTAGGAAACACCGACTCCCTCTGAGGCGTCTTGCCCATCAGGAACCGCCCTCGTCTGTGAGGCAAGCCAGATAGAGCCCCACGGGATCCGCCGGTCAGAAGCCAGCAACGAGGCCCGTCACCTTGCTCTCGCGGCCGCATCTCCTCGACCATCCGAAGGCTGAGTGGAAATCGGAAATACAACCAGACAGCATGGCTGATGACTTTGGCCGGGAAGCGGTGGCGGGCATAGCGAGAATGGCGGGTCGGTTTCATACCTCCGCTTATGCTCAAGTCCAGTCACTGTCGCGTTAACCTGACGGTGCCGTCCCGGGAGCATGAGGATCTGTTGGGGCCAGTGACGGGACCATCCGGACGGATGCGATCAAACCCATTCACCGGCAGCATCAAGGAGCGCCAGTGCGAGGGCACCATCTTTGCCCCACATTTCCTCATGTTCTCTTGGTCGTCCTCAACTCGACAAGCCCTGGTACAAACGCGCCCTCGACGGTCGCATATAAAGCACTTCGAACAATGTCGCGCGAATGGTAGCGCCTTCTACTCACCCAGCTCGTCGAGCAGCGCCTTAGCCGATCTCAAATCGGGGGTGTCGAAGCCCTCGGTAAACCAATCGTATACAGGGGCGAGGAGATCGTGGACTTCCTGGCGCTTGTCGTGCTGCCAGAGCCGGGCGAGGCTGGTCGCAGCACGC
The DNA here is from genome assembly GCF_009296175.1 of Microvirga tunisiensis. Taxonomy (GTDB): domain Bacteria; phylum Pseudomonadota; class Alphaproteobacteria; order Rhizobiales; family Beijerinckiaceae; genus Microvirga; species Microvirga tunisiensis. The sequence goes on from NZ_VOSK01000358.1 coordinate 5,240, forward strand.
AGCTCAAACGTCTTTGCGCTCTGACCTCGGGCGACGTCGATGGCCCGGAACAGGTCGGCTTCGGCTTCAGCAGCCGCGGCCGCGAGTAGCAGGTCGGCGCGGACACGATAGCCTTCCGCCTCGGCAAGACGCTGCTCCCCTTGCTCGACCCACGGCTGCATCTCCTCGAGAAGCCGGAGCCCACTTTGTATGTCCCCCGAGGTGCAGAGGATCTCCGCCGCTACGACGGCGATACAGGGCGTGAAGACGCGCCACGACGTTTCCGCATGCATCGCCTCAAGGTTCTGGCGCAACTGAGCGAGGTTGTCCGTCGATGCGGTCCGTCCGGCGCGGGCGCAGCTCAGTATGGCGCGCCCCCTCGTGGCCCAGAAGAGCGCACCCTGCTCCCGTGCAATCGCGATCAGTTCGCCGGCCAGCCCTTCCGCGGGGACGAGGTCGCGCCGGAGCAAGT
>NZ_VOSK01000359.1 GCF_009296175.1 Microvirga tunisiensis
GGCTTACAACCGGGGCGTTTCATGCTTGCAATGCCTATCCAAGCTCACGACCCCAACATCTGCGTCGGCACGGAACTGGGCCGGTGCCTCGAGCACCTAGCCTGCCTCATCATCACGAGGGATCTGGTTTGCCTCCAACTAATCGAGCCCGATCGAGAAGAGGTTCGCTGCGCTGATCCAGTTGTCGTGTCAGCTCTTGAAGGACCCAGCGTCTAGCGCGGCGTGCTGAGGATCGTTTCATCACCACCCCCGCGTGCTCAGGGCTTCAGCGGCGCGGTCTGCTGGACGTATCGATGATGACAAGGTTTCCGGTGATCGGATCGAGAATGGTCATGGGCAGTCCTCTCCCGTTCTGGCAAAGGAGGAACGTGCTATGCCTGGATTGGATCAGGTTCACTTGAGGATATGGTTACGCGACGGTTAACGCGCTCAGGCACGGGCATCCTCAAAGCAAAACGGAGCTTTGCATCCGCCGTCGGCTTTGGAGGAGAGTGCTGATCTCTGACCCTGCATCAGATCAGCAAGGGCATGGTCGCCGCGGTATGGTTAATGCATACCTAACAAACCCCTACCCGGCTGAGCATCGAGCGGGGGTTTGTCAGGAGCACGATACAGAATGAACTCATCCTTGCCGAACTTCAGACGCCTTATCCGTCCAGTCAGATTGGATCGAAGGAGAGACCATGGACTTCACGGAAGAGACGACGAAAGCCGCGAACATCCTGATGTCAGAGGCGACGTTGGACGAACTGCGAGAACTGGCGCAAGACCTGCGCGCTCTGGCACCCGACAGCGCCCTCGCTGACCTTGTCGAAGTCAAGATAGAGCAGATCTCGGCCGAGGGAGGCCAGGATTAGCGCCCCCCGCTGTGCTTGGGCTAGTACCTCAAGGCTTGGCCCAACTCGATGACATAAACGCGCTTCCGCGAATTACGCAGATTGGCTCACGGGGCGTTGAGCGTGACAGAAGGTTTGCCCTACATTTATCGGGCTCTTGGTGCCCGACATAGAGGATCTTCGATGAAGCTCTGCTACTCTCCAGGAGCATGCTCTCTGGCTCCCCAGCACTTCCTCCGCAATGCCCTCGATCACCTGCCGCGCAAGGCCGATGATGACTGCCTGCAGGAGCTGCGCTGGCTCTACGACCGCCGCTCGGTCGAGGAAGCCCGGCGGGATCTGACCGCCTGGATTGCCAAATGGGAAGCCCGCTATCCGCGCCTGGTGGCCTGGGCCGAGGAGACGACCGAGGAGACGCTGACCTTCTACCGCTTGCCACGTCAGCACCACAAGCATCTCAAGAGCACCAACATGCTCGAGCGCCTCAACGAGGAGATCCGCCGGCGCACTTACGTGGTGCGGATCTTCCCTAATGCCGCCTCATGCTGCCGGCTCGTGCGGGCCCTGGCGGTGGAGACACACGAGAACTGGCTCGAAGCCCACCGCCACCTCAACATGGAGGACCAGCAGGAGCACAAGAAAACCACTCTTCGCGAAGCCGCTTAGCCAGCCTGTATGGCCGCCCCGCTTTGCAGAACTTGACGCACACAATCATCTTGTTCGTGGTCATCTCGAACTCAGCAGGTTCTTCTGTTATCCCACATGAACCTGTGCAGGGCCCTGGTGCGTTGTTTCGTGGCTGCACACTCGCAAAGTTGACGCAAGGGGTAACACCGCTAGAGAGCCCTCTCCCGTTGCCTCGCCTATATCGCGGCCGCAGGAGGTGACACACGACCACCCCAATACGAAGACCTGCTTGGGAGTAGCGCTGGGGTACTTAGGAGGACGATCATGGCTGGTGATGACACAGGCAAAGCTCACAGGCTGTTGGCGGAAAACGCGCCCGGGCCGGACGTGATGCTAGGTCTTTGGGCCTCGTGGATGGATCGGATTTCTGACGCCGCTCAAGCCTCGGCCGGCCAGAGCAAGCCGTGGTGGCAGATGACCGCCGACGCCCCCTTACCTGACGTGCTTAGCGGTGGGACAAGGCAGCTCGAGGAGGGTCTGTCGAAGGACCCGACGCTTCGCTCCATCGACCAAATGTGGAACGCCAATCCATTGCGAGAGGTCGTCCCTGTGGATTGGGCCGAAATCACCCGGGCCTTGCGCATTGTCTGGCTCCGCTCTCTCGGGAAACCCAGGGCGGCCCAGGCCGTGGTGGACTTCAATCAGGATCTGTGGCGCTCGGGGCTGCAGATCTGGCAGGAGGCCGGACAACGCTGGCTGGGCCTGGCAGGCCTTTCGTCGGACGATGGGCAGTCGGCTCGCTCGCCGGACAAGCGATTCGCCGCACCCGAGTGGCACACGAACCCCGCTTATCGCACCCTCAAGGAGGTCTACCTTCTCGCATCGGACTGGTTGCTGAAGCAGTCCGACGCGGACAACGACCTGGACGAGGCCGAGCGGCAGCGCATCAACTTCCATCTGCGCCAGTTCGTGGACGCCATGAGCCCAACCCTGATGCTGATGTCGAACCCCACTGCCCTTCATAAGGCGATTGAAACGGGCGGGGCCAGCGTGGTCGCCGGCGCCCGCAACCTGATGACCGATATCAAGGCCGGGCGCCTCAGCATGGTGGACGCGGAGGCTTTCGCTCCCGGGCGCAACCTTGCCCTCACGCCCGGGAAGGTGGTCTACCGCAATCGCCTGATCGAGCTGATTCAGTACGCGCCCACAACGGAGGAGGTTCACAAGACCCCGCTGCTGATCCTGGGGCCCTGGATCAACAAGTACTACATTCTCGACATGCAACCCAAAAACAGCATGATGCGGTACCTGGTCGAGCAAGGATTCACCGTGTTCGTGGTGTCCTGGAAGAACCCGGATGCGTCGATGGATGACATTGGTATTGAGGATTACATGGACCTCGGTCCCCTCGCGGCCAGCGATGTCATTCGCGAGATCACCGGAAGCCCCACTGTCAACGTGATGGGGTATTGCATCGGCGGGACGCTGCTGACCATGACATTGGCCGCCCTCGCGGCCAAGGGCGACAAGCGGTTCAATGCCGCCAGCTTCATGGTCTCGCTGCAGGATTTCTCGCGCGTGGGCGACACGGCGGTGTTCATGGATGAGCCGGCGATCGACCTGATTGAGCGGCAGATGATGGAGCGGGGCTATCTCGACAGCCGTGAGATGTCGAACATGTTCAACCTGCTGCGCTCGAACGACCTGATCTGGGCCAACGTGGTCAACAACTACCTCTTGGGCAACAAGCCGCCGGCCTTTGATCTCCTGTACTGGAACAGCGACGGTACCCGTATGACCCGGGCGGCCCACAGCTGGTACCTGCGCAACACCTATGTCGAGAACAATCTGATCGAGCCGGGCAAGATCACGCTCAAGGACGAGGCGATTGATCTGGGCCGTATTCGTCAGGACACCTATGCCGTGGGGGCGGAGAAAGATCACATCGTGCCCTGGGATGCCGCTTGGCGGGTTACACAGCTGTTTGGCGGTGACGTGCGGTTTGTGCGGGCCTCCAGCGGTCATATCGCAGGGATCATCAACCCTCCCGGTGGCAAAGGCGCCTACTGGACCCGGGAGAGTAGCGACGCAGCAGCGAGCAGCCCCGAGCAGTGGTTGCAAAGCGCCAGCCGCCATGAAGGGAGCTGGTGGCCGGACTGGACGCTGTGGCTTTCCGCCCGCTCTGGTCGGAAGAGCGCACCACCACCGATGGGCAGCGCGAAGTACCCACCCCTGCTGGATGCGCCCGGAACCTATGTGATGGAAAGATAGGATGGCCGAGGTGAATCCGAGTACCAATCGTACCGCGTAGCCCGGTTTGGTTGACCTCAGTAGCGATATAAGAGACCGCCGTTCGGCAGTCCATCTGTTGATGCTGGAGCAGGATGTCAGATGAAGATCACCATGGATGTTGAGTGCACGCCTGAGGAGGCACGGGCCTTTCTAGGACTACCGGATGTGAAGCCGATGCAGGAGCAACTCATGCGAGAGGTGCAGGACCGCATGACCGCGAACATCCGGGCGATGGAGCCGGAAGCCATGCTGAGAACCTGGCTTCCGGCGACCCTCAAAGGATTCGAGCAGATGCAGGAGATCTTTATGTCCCAGATGACTGGTACGAAACGGGAGTGAGTGACAGCAAGAGGCTCAGTTGCATCGATCAGACCCAATTGATCTCTGCCCTTGACGAAAGTCTGCGGACGTTGACACCGGCCGGACGGGCTCGTCCTGGAGAATTTGCTTTCCGTCCGGCCGATCATCGGGTCGGCTAGTCGCCAGCCTTCGATGATTTCTTCTGTGCCGAGGACCGTCTGCGGTCCTTGCTGCTCTCACTATTGCCGCGCTCCTCGCCCGACGGGCCGCCGAATGCGCTCGTCACGACTTCGCCGGCAGCTCCGATCGCAGCCGCTGCAACCTCCAGCGGAGCGGCGACGATCTCAGCGCCAAGGCTTCCCGCAGCCGATACGGCCTCCCTACCCTGCTGCGTCTCGCTGCCCTGTCTCTGCTCATCGCCCTGCGGCTTTTCAAGCACGTTCGCGACCGCCCTGAGGGCCTCCGCCATCACCGTGCGGGCCTGCGGGGAGGTGAGCGTTGTCTCAAGACTCGAGAGCCACACCATCGGGTTCAGCACGCTGCCCTGCGAGCGGGATGCGGAGCGGGCTGATGTCGTGGAACGGGACTTTGATGCACCGGAGGTCGAGCGTGCCGCCGTGCGCGATCCTGCGGAGGAGCGTGCCTTCGTAGGGACAGCCTGGGACTTCCTCGCAGACCGGGAGCCGGCCATTGCTTTGGGCTGTGTGCGCTTGGAAGCGCCAACTTCCTTCTTGGTAGCCGAGCGGGAGGCAGATTTCGACGCTGTCTTCTCCGGCGCCTTCCGGCTCCTGCTGGGTTGTGAGGTCCCATCCTTCTGTTTCTTCGCCATAGTCATTCCTTCGTCTGCTGGGGCCGTAAGCCGGCCGTGCCGAGGAACAGTGGTCCTCAACCATGACAATGACAGCGTGGCCGTTCGGTTCACATGCACCTGGAAGCAAAGACCGAGATCCTTGCCGTAAAAGCGTTGGAGCAAGTCTGTGGCCGGCAGTGGAAGGTTCGCGCCGGGGTAGGCTCTGAAGCTCCTCACTCCATCTGAAGGCCTCTGTGGATGGCTCCCACATTGCAAGAGCTGATTTGATGTTCTGACGTGTTGGTCGGGTTCAGTCTTCTGCCCGGCCTGTTGACGCAGCCGGATTGTGAATCGACACCGAAGCTTTGACCCTTCCCAAGGGAAGCGCAAAGCCGGAATTTAGCGCCACAGAATGAGAATCTGGCGGGGTCATCATCGGCGCCGATGATGACCCCACTGATACGACGAATTCGCTAACAACGTCATGTGCGTAACCGTAGTCGGCGCAAGGGTCCGTGTTCGATGCTGATTTACAGTCCGCTACTTCGCGTCTATGTCAAAGGGCAGGCATCTCGGTCGGGAGCGTGGTCCTTGGTGTGAGATCTGATCAGGAGACCGCAATGCCCATCGTCCAGCATGTCTATTGTAGCGCCATCATCAGCAAGAAGATGTGTGATGCCTTGACGAGCTATGTCTTATCGATCAGTGCCGTCAAAGGTGGCATCGACGAATTCGTGGTCTACCTCGTGACGGGTGGCGGAAATCCGGGTTCTGGAATGGAGCTCTACAACTTCTTCAAGGCCAGACCCGAGCGCACCACCATCTACAACATGTCGAGC
>NZ_VOSK01000035.1 GCF_009296175.1 Microvirga tunisiensis
TCCTGATCGAGCCGGCTCATGCGCTCCTCCGTGTCGTCCCGTGACACGGTAGGTCGACTTCAACCGGAGGCGACATCTCGTAAATCTGGCCGTCGCCTTACTCACACATTCGCGCGTCGCGCTACAGCCCACACCGCCCCGTCATCACCGGCCTTGTGCCGGTGATCTCGATCATGTGGAATGCCGAGCCTCACCGTATCGGGATGACCGGGACAAGCCCGGCCATGACGGGAAAGGTGTCGCCCGGTCGAACCTCCCCTGCCCCCCACAAGGGTGAGGGAAACAGCGCCCTGTGTTGAAAGGGCTTCACACGCTCTTCGCCTGCTTTTGACCTGAGGTCTTTGCCTTCGCTCCCGGCAACTCTCCCAGCGCATGCACCAGCACCTTCTTCATGGCGCCGGGCAGCGCCTCCTCGTGCAGGGTCATGCGCGGCGTCCAGCGCATGTCTTCGGGCGCGGGCGTGCCCTTCGCGACCTTGGCGAAGAGCACCGTGAGTTCGAGTGGAAAATGGGTGAACACGTGTTTCACCGTGCCCGGCAGACGCTGCCAGCGCGCCTCCATGGGTGCGTCGAGCACGGCGCGGGAGGGCTCGTAATCGGGCTCCCAGGCACTCGTCGGCGGCTCGGCCATGCCGCCGAGAAGCCCTTGCGGCGGGCGGGTGCGGAGCAGGATCGTGTCGTCGGCGCGCAGCACCACGAACGCCGCGCCCTTGCGCAGCTGCCCGCTCTCCTTCTTCTGCTTTCTCGGAAACGTCTCCTGCAGGCCCTCGGCGCGGGCGCGGCAGGGCACCATCCAGGGGCAAAGCGCACAGGCGGGGCGCTTGGGCGTGCAGATGGTAGCGCCGAGATCCATCACGGCCTGCGCGAAGTCGCCCGGCCGGTCCGCCGGCACCAGGGCCTCGGTCAGGGCGCGGATCAGAGGCTTGGCCTTCGGCAGCGGCTCCTCGACCATGAAGATGCGGGACATGACCCGCTCTACATTGCCGTCCACCGCCGCCGCCTTCTCGTTGAAGGCGATGGCCGCGACCGCTGCTGCCGTATAGGCGCCGATGCCGGGAAGCTTCAGGAGCTCCGCTTCCGTCCCCGGAATGCGTCCACCATGCTTATCCACAACCGCCTTGGCGCAGGCATGAAGATTGCGGGCGCGGGAATAATAGCCGAGCCCCGCCCAAGCCTGCATGACCGCCTCGGAGGGCGCCTCGGCCAAGGCCTCGACAGTCGGGAAACGCTCGAGGAACTTCAGGTAATAAGGTTTGACCGCCGCCACCGTCGTCTGCTGCAGCATGATCTCGGAAAGCCAGACGCGGTAAGGGTCTGCGGTCACGCCGGGCCTGGCACGCCACGGCAGGTCCCGCCGGTGATGATCGTACCAGGCGAGGAGATCCTGCGGGTCGGGCTTGGTCGCGCTCGAAGCGGGCGTTAACATGTGATGTGGAATAACGATCCTCATCGCAGATTCCAACGCGGCTTTTGGACATTCAACATGAGACGACCGAGACCTCTCGCCCGCCCGCTTGCCGAGTTTCTCGACGTCTGCCTGTCCCCCAGCCTGGCGGCGCAAGGCTTTGCCACCTCCGACATCATCATGGCCTGGCCCGATATCGTCGGCGAGCGGCTGGCCGCCTTCACCCAGCCCCTCAAGATCGAATGGAAGCGAAAAGGCCCCCATGCAGATCCGGAGGCGCGGCCCGACCCGGCCACCCTCGTGATCCGGGTCGAGAGCGCCTTCGCCCTCGAACTCCAGCACCTCGCGCCGACCGTCATCGACCGGGTGAACACCTATTACGGCTGGCGCTGCATCGGAAAGCTGGTGCTGAAACAAGGGCCCGTGCGGCGGGTTGAGAAGAAGCGCCCGACCGCGCCCGTTCTCACTCCTGCGGATCGGGAGAAGGTCGGCAAGGCCGTCCAGCCCATCGAGGAGGAAGCCCTGAAGGCCGCGCTCGACAGGCTGGGCCAAGCCATCGTCGGCTCCGGTTCACGCACGAAAGCGTGAGATGGCCGACGCTTGCCAGAAAACCCAAGTCATTCTACCGCAGGACGAAATCTCTTCAGGAGCCTCCCCACGATGATCACCCGGCGTCAGACGCTTCAGCTTCTCGGAACCGCAGCCGCGACCGCCTATCTCGCCACGAGCCTGCCGGCCTTGGCCCAGAACGTGGCCGTTCAGGACCTTGCGGTCCCCGGCCCCCTCGGCGACGTGGCCTTGGGTCCGGAAAACGCCAAGGTGACGATCATCGAGTACGCCTCGATGACCTGCTCGCACTGCGCCAATTTCCACAAGACCACCTGGCCGGAGCTGAAGAAGCGCTACATCGACACGGGCAAGATCCGCTTCACCTTACGCGAATTCCCGCTCGATCCGCTCGCTACGGCCGGCTTCATGCTCGCCCGCTGCGACGGCAACGACAAGTATTACCCGATCACGGACCTCCTCTTCGAGCAGCAGCGGAACTGGGCCTTTGTGGACAAGCCGCTCGACGCCCTGCGCGGGCTCATGCGCCAGGCAGGTTTTTCACAGGAAAAATTTGACGCTTGCCTCAAGGACCAGAAACTATATGACGCGGTGAATGCGGTGAAGAACCGGGGTATGGAGCAGTTCCGTGTGGACTCCACGCCGACTTTCTTCATCAATGGTCAGCGTCATCCTGGAAGCCTGTCGATCGATGAGATTGAAAAGGTCATCAAGCCTCTCCTGGGAGAATAAGCTCCCTCAACCCGCCCCCGAGGGGCGGGGCGGGAAGGCGCGTCCATGAAGCTGACGCGCCTTCGCATCGCAGGCTTCAAGACCTTCGTCGAGCCCACCGATTTCCTGATCGAGCCGGGCCTGACCGGCGTGGTCGGGCCGAACGGCTGCGGCAAGTCCAACCTCGTCGAGGCCCTGCGCTGGGTCATGGGGGAGAACTCCTTCAAGAACATGCGCGCCACGGGGATGGACGACGTCATCTTCTCAGGCTCCTCCGGCTCGGGGGGCCGTCCGGCCCGCAACTGGGCCGAGGTGATGCTCACCATCGATAATGCCGAGCGCACGGCCCCAGCCGCCTTCAACGACACGGATCTCCTGGAAATCTCGCGTAAGATCGAGCGCGAGGAAGGCTCGACCTACCGGGTCAACGGCAAGGAAGTGCGGGCCCGCGACGTGCAGATCCTGTTCGCGGATGCCGCCACCGGGTCCCGCTCGCCGGCGCTCGTCCGCCAGGGCCAGATCAGCGAGATCATCTCGGCCAAGCCCCAGGCCCGCCGCCGCATCCTGGAGGATGCCGCCGGCATCGCCGGCCTCCATGCCCGCCGGCACGAGGCCGAGCTGCGCCTCAAGGCGGCCGAGGACAACCTGGTTCGCGTCGAGGACGTGACCCGCGAGCTGGAAAGCCAGATCGAGAGCCTGAAGCGCCAGGGCCGCCAGGCATCCCGCTATAAGAACCTCTCGGCCGAGATCCGCCGTCTCGAAGCCCTGATGTATGCCATCAGCTTCTCCGAGGCCCGCGAGCAGGCGGCCACCGCCGAACGCCAGGTCGCCGAGGATCTCAAGGCGGTCGCCGACGCCACCGAGGAGCAGACCCGGGCCGCCACGGCCCAGGCCGTCTCCGCCCATGGCATTCCGGCCCTGAGGCAGGCCGAAGCCGCCGCCGCGGCCGCCCTGCAGCGCCTGACCCATGCCCGCAACGAGCTCGAATCGGAAGAGCGCCGCTCCAAGGAGCGCGTGGTCGAACTGGAGCGCCATATCGGCGATCTGAACCGCGACATCGCCCGCGAGGCGGCGCAGCGTACGGACGCCGAAGCCACCATCGAGCGCCTCCAATCGGAAGCCGCCGAGATATCGCTCACCACCGACGGGGCGGACGATGTTCGCGCCGATGCTGAGGAGCGCCTTCAATCCGCCGAGGCCGAGCTGGCGGAAGCCGAGGGCGCCTTAAGCGCCCTTCAGGCCCAGACCTCCGACCTCAATGCCCGCCGCGCCGCCTTGGAGCGCGCCGTACGCGAGGAGATGGAGCGCGCCTCCCGTTTCCGATCCGAGAAGGAGCGGCTCGAGCGCGAGATCGCGGCGCTCTCCGCTTCCCCCGAAGATGGCCCCTCTCTCGACGACCTGCGCGAGGAAGCGGCCATTGCCGAGGAAACGGCGCAAGGCGCCGAAGAGGCGGTGATCGAGGCGCGTGAGACCCTCTCGGTCGCCCGCGAGGCCGAAAACCGCCTGCGCCAGCCCCTCAACGAGGCCGAGCGCAAGGCGCAGCGGCTCGAGACCGAAGCCCGGACGCTCGCGAAGCTGGTGACATCCGCGACCGGCGATCTCTGGCCCCCGGCCGTCGACCAGATCACGGTTCAAAAAGGCTACGAGACGGCGCTGGGCGCAGCCCTCGGCGACGATCTCGAAGCCTCGACCCATCCTTCGGCGCCGCACCATTGGGCCGAGACCCATGCGGGCGACAGCGATCCAGCGCTGCCGGAGGGCGTCCGCTCCCTGGCGGATCTCGCCCAGGCTCCGGCTGCCCTGCAGCGCCGCCTGCGCCAGATCGGCGTGGTGAGCAAGGCCGACGGCCTGCGCCTGCGCGACCTTCTGAAGCCGGGCCAGCGCCTGGTCACCCAGGAAGGCGACCTGTGGCGCTGGGACGGTTTTACCGCTGCCGCCGAAGCACCCTCCCCGGCTGCCCGTCGCCTGGCGGAAAAGAATCGCCTCGGCGATCTGGAGCGCGATGCCGCGGAAGCGCGTGAGCAGGCCGAGCACCTGCGCCACGAGGCGGAAGCGGCGGGTGAGGCGGTCCGCAAGGCGGCCTCCCATGAAACGCAGACCATCGAGGCCGCGCGCCGGACCCGTCAGGCACTCGATGCCGCCCGGACGCGGCTCGCCGCCGCGGAGCGCAAGGAGGCCGAGCTCGGCCAGCGCCGCTCGGCCCTGCAGGAAGGCCTGACCCGCCTCTCCGAGAGCGAGGCGGAAGCCCTGGAGCGCGTGCAGGATGCCGAGGGCGCCCTGCAGGACCTCGCGCCGGCGCCCGATCTCGAAAGCCGCCTGCTCGAGGAGCGCACCCGCGTGGCCGAGCGCCGTGCTGCGGCCTCCGAGGCGCGCGCAGCCCTGCAATCCCTCATGCACGAAGCCGAGCTGCGCCGCCGTCGGCAGGATGCGATTGCTGCCGATACCCGCCTCTGGACCGAGCGCGCCGCCCGCGCCGCCAAGGCGTTCGAGGATCTGGGCGAGCGCCTGGAGCGGGCCCTGGACGAGCACCAGCGGCTGCTGGAAGCGCCCGACACCTATCTCATGCGCCGTCGCGCCCTCATGGCCGAAGTCGAAGAGGCCGAGGCGAAGCGCAAGGAAGCCGCCGACCATCTCGCCGATGCCGAAACCGGCCTTGCCGAGACGGACCGCGCCGCCCGCGCGGCTCTGGAAGCCTTGTCCGCCGCCCGCGAGGCCCGGGCGGGCTCGCAGGCACGCCACGAGGCCGCCGTTGCGCGTCTCGCCGAGATCACCCGCAACATTGCAGAAAACCTGGAGACGACCCCGGCGGGGCTCATCGAGCTTGCGGGCCTGAAGGAAGGCGTCGAGCTGCCCTCCCACGGGGAGATCGAATCCAAGCTTCACTCGTTGAAATCCGACCGGGAGCGCCTCGGCGCCGTCAATCTGCGGGCCGACGAGGAACTGACCGAGCTCGAGACCAAGTACAACAGCATCGCGGGCGAGCGCGACGACCTCGTCGAGGCCATCAAGCGCCTGCGCCAGGCCATCGGCAGCCTCAACCGCGAGGGCCGCGAGCGCCTGCTGGCTGCCTTCGACGTGGTGAACAACCATTTCCAGCGTCTTTTCACGACTCTCTTCGGCGGCGGTACGGCGGAGCTCACCCTGGTCGATTCGGACGATCCGCTGGAAGCGGGCCTCGAAATCCTGGCTCGGCCGCCGGGCAAGAAGCCTCAGAGCATGACCCTGCTGTCGGGCGGCGAGCAGGCCCTGACGGCCACTGCGCTGATCTTCGCCGTGTTCCTCACGAATCCCTCTCCGATCTGCGTGCTCGACGAGGTCGACGCGCCGCTCGACGACGCCAACGTGGAGCGCTACTGCGCTCTCCTGGAGGACATGGCCCGCCAGACCGAAACCCGGTTCGTGGTCATCACCCACAACCCGATCACCATGGCCAGGATGGATCGCCTCTTCGGCGTCACCATGGCCGAACGGGGCGTCTCGCAGCTCGTCTCCGTCGACCTGCAGAGCGCGGAGCGCATTCTTGAGGTAGCCTAAGGCTTTCAGCCCTGCCTTGCTCCAGCCTCAAAAACATGTGCGCTTTGAGCTGCAGCTTGCCTGAAAACACTGATACCGAAGCCTTTTCAAAGGCTTAGATCTTTTCAGACGGTTCTTGACAGGGGGGACCCCCGCTCATATGGTGCGCCCGGCTTTCGGGGCTGGGCTTCCAAGCATTTTCCCGCAACGCTTCAAAGGAGATCGCAATGGCGGACCCTCACGAGCGGAACGGTGAAAATGAGCGGAAACCGGGCAGCGCCGACGATGCCGACCTGTCAGCGAGACTGAAGTCTCTCGATGCACGGATCTCCCAAGCTTCCGCGCATCGAGCCGAGTCGGAACCTCGTGCCCGTCCGACGTCAGATTCCAGCGCTCTCGGCCAAGCCTTCAGGCTCTCGGCAGAATTCGTTGCAGGGGTCGCCGCCGGCGGAATTCTGGGTTGGATTGTCGACCGCCTGTTCGGGACGTCCCCTTGGGGTCTGATCGTTTGTCTGATACTCGGCTTCTGCGCCGGGATGCTCAACCTGATGCGAGCAGCCGGGATGGTCAAATCGGCCCGGTATGACGACAAGCGGTAACGAACCCGACCTTCGAACGCCGAACGGCATTTGATAACATCGAACTTTGAGAGCGGATCATGGCGAGCCCGATCGAACAATTCCAGATCAAGCCCATCATTCCGGTCATCAACTTCACCAATTCGTCCCTGTTCATGATCGGCGCAGCCGCCGTGATCGTGGGTGGCCTGATGCTGGCGACCCGCAAGCGCGCCGTCATTCCGGGCCGCGCCCAGTCTGTGGCCGAGGTCCTGCACGATTTCGTCGCGAACACGCTGGTCGATGCGACAGGCAAGGAGGGGATGAAGTTCTTCCCCCTCGTCTTCTCCCTCTTCATGTTCGTGCTGACCGCCAACCTGCTCGGCATGATCCCGGGCTTCTTCACGGTCACCAGCCACGTCATCGTCACCTTCGCCCTGGCCATGCTCGTCATCGGCACGGTGGTGGTCTACGGCTTCATGAAGCACGGCACTCATTTCCTCGGCCTCTTCGTGCCGTCGGGCGTGCCGGTTTGGCTTTTGCCCTTCATCGTCGTCATTGAGGTTATCTCATTCCTCTCCCGCCCGATTTCGCTCAGCCTGCGTCTCTTCGCGAACATGCTCGCGGGACATATCGCGCTGAAGGTTTTCGCGGGCTTCGTCGTTAGCCTTCTGGCTGCCGGCGGCGCCCTGACGATCCTCGCTCCGCTGCCGCTCCTCATGGCGGTTGCTCTCATGGCGCTCGAGTTCCTCGTCGCCGCTCTGCAGGCCTACGTCTTCACGGTGTTGACCTGCATCTACCTCAACGACGCGCTGCACCCGGGCCACTAGGTCTGCGCTGAGTTACACCTTCCCTCCCGATCACAGTATTCCCAAGGAGATCACAATGGATCCGGTTGCTTTCAAGTACCTCGGCGCGGGCCTCGCCTGCATTGGCATGGGTCTCGCCGCTATGGGCGTTGGCAACATCTTCGGTAACTTCCTCTCCGGCGCTCTGCGCAACCCGTCGGCGGCCGACAGCCAGTTCGCCCGCGCCTTCATCGGTGCGGCGCTCGCAGAAGGTCTCGGCATCTTCTGCCTCGTCGTCGCTCTCGTTCTGCTCTTCACCTAATCTCAAGACGGTGATCGGGAGGTCGAGGCGTGCGAACGCTTCGCCTCGACCAGGGTGACGGCGGGCTCAACCGCCGTCATTCATTGTTTCTAGGATTGTCTATCCTTTAGGATCTGCTCCATGGCTCAGGCTCAGACGAACCACGCCACAACAGAGGCCCCCGGTGGCGCTCATGAGGATATCGGCTTTCCGCCCTTCGAGACGGAAACCTATGCCGGTCAGCTCCTCTGGCTGGCGATCACTTTCGTGGTGCTCTACACCCTGCTCTCACGGCTGGTCCTCCCGCGTCTGGGCGGAATCATCGAGAACCGCCGCGCGATGATCGCCAACGATCTCGACGACGCGGCTGCCATGAAGTCCCGCGCGGAAGAAGCCGGCACCGCCTACGAGGCGGCTCTCGCCGCAGCCAAGGGCCGTGCACAGGCACTCGCGCAAGAAACCCGCGCCAAGCTCTCCACCGAGAGCGACGCGAACCGCAAGGCACTCGAGGCCGACCTCAACCAGCGCCTGGCCGATGCGGAAGCGACGATCACTTCCAAGAAGGCGGAGGCCATGAGCCACGTGGATGCCATCGCCCGCGACACGGCTTCCGCTATCATCGAGCGCCTGACCGGCAAGGTCCCGGCCCCGCAGAAGGTCGAAGCCGCTCTCAACCAGATCAAGGCCTGATCGGGAGATCCGCATGTTACATAGCGCTGAATTCTGGGTTGCGGTCGCCTTCGTCATCTTCTGGGGTATCCTGTTCTACAACGGCGTTCCAGGGAAGGTGATGAATCAGCTCGATTCCCGCGGCAAGCGGATTGGCGACGAACTGGCCGAGGCCAAGCGCCTGCGCCAGGACGCCGAGCGGCTCCTCAAGGAATACGAGTCCAAGCGCGCCGCTGCCGAGCGCGAGGCTGCCGACATCGTGTCCAATGCCCGCGACGAGGCCGAGCGCCTCGCCCGCGAAGCCCAGGAGAAGATGGCCGACTTCGTGAAGCGTCGCACGGCCACCGCCGAGGCCAAGATCGCCCAGGCCGAGGCCCAGGCCTCCGCCGACGTGCGCGCCGCCGCTGTCGACGCCGCCATCAAGGCCTCCGAGCGCGTCCTGCGCGACGAGATCACCGGCACCACCGCTGCCTCGTTCGTGACGGCCAGCCTCAACGACGTGCGCACGAAGCTGCAGTAACGGCTTCGTTCCGGACGAACCCTATCAAGGCCGCCCTCCGAGGCGGCCTTTTTGCTTGGAGGATGTGATGCTGCTGATCTTCGACTGCGACGGAGTCCTGGTCGATTCGGAGCCTTTGAGCTGCCGGATCGATGCAGAGGTCCTGACGGAATGCGGTGTTCCCTACACGGCCGAGGAGGTGGCGCGCGACTTCACCGGGGTCAGCATCAAGGACCAGATCACCCGCATCGAGATGGAACGCGGGATCAGGCTTCCCGACGATTTCACGGAACGGCTCAACCGCACACTGTTCCAGCGCTTCGAGACGGACCTGAAGCCGATCGACGGCGTGCGGGACGCCATTCTCTCCCTCCCCTTCCCCCGTTGCGTCGCCTCGTCGTCCATTCCTGAGCGAATCGCGTTGTCGCTGCGGGTCACCGGCCTGGCGGACCTGTTCGACAACATCTTCAGCTCGACCCAGGTCGCGCGCGGGAAACCCGCGCCGGACCTGTTCCTGCATGCCGCGAGCCGGATGAACACGCTTCCCGAGGAGTGCCTGGTGATCGAGGATTCCATCGCGGGCGTTCAGGCCGCCCGAGCCGCCAGCATGCGCGTCATCGGCTTCGTCGGCGGCAGCCATTGCGGACCGGGACATGCGGAGAAGCTGCGTCAGGCGGGTGCTCCCGTCATCATCGAGCGGATGTCCGATTTGCCGGCCGCCGTGTCGACCTCCTGCTAACCACCGCGTCATCACCGGCCTTGTGCCGGTGATCCCGATGCAAGGAGCGCGATGCTCTCCAAAGCGGGATGGCCGGGACCGATCCCCGTATCAAGCTCGGGGACGGCCATGACGAGGAACAGATATCCCGCGTTTCCGTATGCCCAAAGCGAAGCGCCCCGAAATGAAAATGCCCGGCACGAGGCCGGGCATTTGGATTCTTAAGAGTTTTACTCCGCCGCTTCCGCCACCGGTGACGGCGGCGTCCACTTGAGGACCGGGTTGCGAGCAGCACGGGTCTCGTCGAGGCGGCGGCGGGGGGCGTGGTAGGGGGCGCCGGTGAAGCGCTCCGTGTCGCCGTTCTTCGCAGACATGGCGAGGTCGCGGAGCGTTGCGATGAAGAGATCCAGCGAGGACTTCGATTCGGATTCCGTCGGCTCGATCAGCATCGCGCCATGCACCACCAGCGGGAAGTACATGGTCATCGGGTGGTAGCCCTCGTCGATCATGGCTTTCGCCACGTCGAGGGTGGTCACGCCCGTGTCCTTGAGCCACGCATCGTCGAACAGCACCTCGTGCATGCAGGGCTTGTTGCCGAAGGGAAGCGACAGGAGATCGGCAAGGCCTGCGCGGATGTAGTTGGCGTTGAGCACGGCGTCTTCCGATGCCTGCTTCATGCCATCCGCGCCATGCGACAGCATGTAGGACAGAGCGCGCACATACATGCCCATCTGGCCATGGAAGGCCGTCATGCGGCCGAAAGGCTTTTCCGCTGCATCCGATTCCTGTTCCACCAGCTCGAAGCCATCCTTACCGGCCCGCACGAACGGCACAGGGGCGAAAGGCGCAAGGCGGGCGGAGAGCACCACCGGACCCGAGCCCGGGCCGCCGCCGCCATGCGGCGTCGAGAAGGTCTTGTGCAGGTTGATGTGCATGGCATCGACGCCGAGGTCGCCGGGCTTCGCCTTGCCGACGATGGCGTTGAAGTTGGCGCCGTCGCAGTAGAAGTAGGCGCCTGCATCGTGGATGGCTTTCGCAATCTCCGCCACCTGCGGCTCGAAGAGCCCGCAGGTGTTGGGATTCGTGAGCATGATGGCCGCGACATCGGGACCGAGGCGCTCCTTCACGTCCTCCACATGCACCCAGCCGTCCTCGCGCGCCGGCACGGGCTTCACCACGAAGCCGATGAGAGCAGCAGTCGCCGGGTTCGTGCCGTGGGCCGAATCGGGCACCAGCACCACATTGCGGGTCTTGCCCTCGCCCTTGGCTTCGATGGCGGCCTTGATCGCCATCATGCCGCAGAGCTCGCCATGCGCGCCGGCCTTCGGCGACAGCGCCACCGCCGTCATGTTGGTGAGGGTGACGAGATAGCGCCCGAGCTCGTTCATCAGCTCCAGCGCGCCCTGCACGGTCGAGACCGGCTGCAGCGGGTGCACGTCGGAGAAGCCCGGCAGGCGCGCCACGCGCTCGTTCAAGCGCGCATTGTGCTTCATGGTGCAGGAGCCGAGCGGGAAGAGGCCCGTGTCGATGCCGTAGTTCTGCTGGCTGAGGCGCACGTAATGGCGCATGGTCTCAGGCTCGGAGAGACCCGGCAGCCCGATGGGCTCCTTGCGCTCCAGCCCGCCGAGGCGCGGCTCGAAATCCTCCGGCTCGTCGAGGTCGACGCCGGTCGTGTCATAGCGGCCGATTTCGAAGAGCAACGGCTCCACCTGCGCCAGCGCCTTGTTGCCGGTGAAAGTCGGATGGCTGCCGGCGCCGGATGGAGCGCGGCTGGCATCACCCTGCAGGCGAGCAGCCTGATCGCCCATGCCGGCGGCCGGATCGGACATGCCGTGAGCCTGCGGAGCGGAGGGACGTCCCTGGCGGTTCAACATCACAGAACCTCCTTCAAGGCGGCACAGAGGGCCGCGCGATCATCATCGGTGTTCACTTCGGTGGAAGCGACGAGCAACAGGTTGTGGAGGCCGGCGCCCGGCAGGAGGCGTGACACGGGCACGCCCGCGAGCACGCCCTTTTCGGCCAGCCGCTCGACCACGTCCGCCGCGGGCTTTGCGAGCTTCACGGTGAATTCGTTGAAGAACGTCTTGTTGAGAACCTCGACGCCCTTCACGGCTGCGAGCCCGTCCGCCAGCTTCACCGCATTCGCATGATTGATGCGGGCGAGCCGCGACAGGCCTGCCTCGCCGAGCAAGGTCATGTGAATGGTGAAGGCGAGCGAGCAAAGCCCTGAATTGGTGCAGATATTCGAGGTCGCCTTGTCGCGGCGGATGTGCTGCTCGCGGGTCGAGAGCGTCAGCACGAAGCCGCGATTGCCGTCCGCATCCACCGTCTCGCCGCAGAGGCGGCCCGGCATCTGGCGGATGTATTTCGACTGCGTGGCGAAGAGGCCGACATAAGGCCCGCCGAAGTTCAGCGCATTGCCGATCGACTGTCCCTCGCCCACCACGATGTCGGCGCCCTGGCTTCCGGGAGATTTCAGCAGGCCCAGCGACACGGCTTCCGTGAACACGGCGATCAGCAGCGCGCCGTGCTGGTGCGCCTTGTCGGCGATGGCCTTCAGGTCACGCACATTGCCGAACACGTCCGGTGTCTGCACGACGACGCAAGAAGTCTTGTCGTCGATCTGCGAGAGGATGTCCTCGGTGCCGCTCACATCCGGGTTCATCGTCACGACTTCGTCGCTCGCCATGTCGGACAGGGTTCTCACCACGTCGGCATAATGCGGATGCAGGCCGCCGGAGAGAACGGCCTTGCGGCGCTTGGTGACGCGATGCGCCATGAGCACCGCCTCGCCCGTGCCCGTGGAGCCATCATACATGGAGGCATTCGCCACATCCATGCCGGTGAGCGCGGCCACTTGCGTCTGGAACTCGAAGAGATATTGCAGCGTGCCCTGTGCGATCTCCGGCTGATACGGCGTGTAGCTCGTCAGGAACTCGGAGCGCTGAATCAGGTGATCGACGGTCGCCGGCACGTGATGCTTGTAGGCGCCCGAACCGACGAAGAACGGCACGGACGAGGCGGAGATGTTCTTCGCGGACATGCGGGAGAGGATGCGCTCCACCTCCAGCTCGCCCTTGCGGCGCGGCAGATCCACCGGCTCCTTGAGGAGCAGGTTCTTCGGCACGTCGGCGAACAACTCATCGACATGGTTGACGCCGATCCGTGCGACCATCTCGCCGCGGTCGGTGTCGGACAAAGGCAAATAGCGCATCGGCAAAAAACCTTGGGTGAGTTAGAGCATTTTGCGCAAAAGCGGATACCGGTTTTGCGTCAGAAAATGCAGCTTTCCATGAACGTAGTGCGTTACCATGGCGACGCACTACGGCGAGGGAATGCCGGCCACGACAATCTCCGTGAGAACGGAACTGGCGATGAAGCATTCCTTGTGAGCGAGGTGATGCATGTCGGCGATCTGCTCCGGCGTCGGAACCTTGTCGCCCGAGAATTCGATTCTTGGGTCCAGGGTGACCTTGGACACGAATAGCTTGCCGTTCTCGTTCTTAGTCATGATCCCGAGCGCTTGGTCCTCGTAAGCATCGACGACGAAGCGCTTCTTGGCGGCAATCGACAGGAAGGTCAGCATGTGGCAGCTGGAGACCGCCGCCACGAAGGCTTCTTCCGGATCGACGGCATCCTCCCGCGAGAGAGGCAACGGCACGACGGAGGGCGACGCGGAGCCCGGCACTTCGATGCCGCCATCGAAGCTCCAGGTGTGGCCGCGGCCGTAGCGGTTGTCGGAGAAGGTCTCGTCCGCTCCGCGCATCCAGCGAATTGTCGCCTTGTATTCGTGCGCCATTGCCGTGTTCTCGTTCAGGAGATCGACTTCACGAATTCCTGGTACTGCTCTTCGGTCATGAGGCCGTCGAGCTCTCTCTGGTCCGTGAGGCGGATCTTCATGAACCAGCCCCGGCCGGCGGGATCCTCGTTGACCGTGCCGGGAGACGATTCGAGATCGCTGTTGACCTCGACCACTTCGCCGGACACCGGAGCATAGACTTCGCTCGCGGCCTTCACGCTTTCGACGACGGCGGCTTCGTCGCCCTTCGACAGGGTCTTACCGACGCTCGGCAGCTCCACGAAGACGACATCCCCGAGTTGGCCCTGGGCGTAGTCGGAGATTCCGACGATGCCAGCATCGCCCTCGATGCGGACGTATTCGTGATCCTTGGTATAGCGCGTGGTCATGGTGAATTCCCTCTTTGAATGTCAGCGCTTGTAGCGATGGGGGGCGAAAGGCATGGCCGCAACCTTGGCCGGCAGCGGCTTGCCGCGAACGATGAGGTGAAGGTCCGTGCCGGCAGCGGACACGTCCTTCGTGACATAGCCCATGGCGACCGGGCCGTTGACCGTGGGACCGAAGCCGCCGGAGGTCACGATGCCTACCTCGCGGCCATCGGGCGTCGTGATGACGGCTCCCTCGCGGGCCGGAGCACGGCCCTCGGGCTTGATGCCGACGCGCACACGCGCGGCACCGTCCCTGATCTCGCGCTGAACGCGCTCGGCTCCTGGGAAGCCCCCCTCCTCGCGGCGGCGCTTCTGGATCGACCAGATCAGGCCCGCCTCGATGGGCGAAGTCGTGGTGTCGATGTCATGGCCGTAGAGGCAAAGGCCCGCTTCGAGGCGCAGCGAATCGCGCGCACCGAGGCCGATGGCCTTCACCTCCGGATCGGCGAGGAGCGTGTTCCAGAGCTTGGCGGCATCTGCGGCGTGGCAGGAAATTTCATAACCGTCCTCGCCCGTGTAGCCGGAGCGGGAGACGTGGCACCAGATGCCATCGATCTGCACGTCGGCCGACATCATGAACGGCAGATCGGCGGTCTCGGGCGCGAGCTTGGCGAGCACGCCCTCGGCGGAGGGCCCCTGCAGGGCCATCAGCGCCAGGCCGTCCTTGGGGTTCAGGGAAACGCCCTTGGGCAGGCGAGCCTGGATATGGGCGTAATCGGCGTCCTTCATGGAGGCGTTCACCACCAGATAGAGCCAGCCTTCGTGACCGGGGGCGCCGACGCGGGTGACCATGAGGTCGTCGAGAATGCCGCCGTCGTCCGCCAGAAGCTGCGAATAGCGCTGCTGGTTCGGCTTCAGGTTCAGGACGTCGGCGGGAATCAGCGCCTCGATCGCCCTGGCCACGGTCTCGTGGCTCTTGTCCTCGGCGACGAGGAAGGCCTGGCCCATGTGCGAGACGTCGAACAGGCCCGCATGCTCCCGGGTCCAATTGTGCTCGGTCAGGATGCCGGCGGGGTACTGCACCGGCATGTCGTAGCCGGCGAAGGGCACCATGCGGGCGCCAAGGGCCACATGCTCGGCATGAAGCGGGGTTTGCAGGAGCGGCTCGTCGCTATGCGCTGGCTCGGCCATCGGGTTCCCTCAAAGGTGCGCGTTCCATCGAGCCTTTCGGCCCGTTGCTGTGCGCCCCCTCTGTCCCGAGACCTGAGAGATTTCCCTTACCGCTTTCGCGGCAGGTTACGCCCGTCGGTGGGCGACGCTTTGAAACGTCGCCGCTTTCCAGAGTGCCAGCTCCCGCGCGGTCCTTTGGCCTGAGCGTTTCCGGGGCGGTTGCGCCTTCGGCGCCGGACGCTGAGGTCCGGTCTCTTCCGCGGGGATCATCGGCTGGGTTTAAGCTCTGAAGAGGAATTGCACTCCTGTCAACAAAGCAGGCTGCCGCACGGGATATCTCCCCGCCTTAATTGACGGCAGCCTCCGGACACTCCATCCTAAGCGCCTCATTCACAGAAGGGGAGAACGCGGCCTGATCCGGTCGGCAGCTCCACGCATCGTTGCTCGAACTGATCATCGCTCTCGCTCTCGTCGCCCTCAACGGCGTCTTTGCTCTTTCCGAACTCGCCATCGTCTCCGCCCGCCGGGCCCGCCTCAAGGCCATGGCCGAACAGGGCCGTTCAGGCGCCGACACGGCCCTGACCCTGATGGAGGATTCGGGCCGTTTCCTCTCCACGGTCCAGATCGGCATCACCCTCGTCGGCATCCTGGCCGGTGCCTTCTCGGGTGCCGCGCTCGGCGACCGGCTGACGCAGATCTTTCTTGCCCAGGGCATGCCCGAGGGTGCGGCCGAGCCTCTCGGCTACGGCATCGTGATCGGCATCATCACCTATCTTTCCATCGTCATCGGCGAGCTGGTGCCGAAGCAGATCGCCCTGCGCAATCCGGAGGGCATCGCCTGCACCATGGCGCCCATGATGCTGGTGCTCTCGAAGGTCGCCGCCCCCGCCGTCTGGTTGCTCAACGCCTCCACGAGCCTGATCTTCCGCCTCCTCGGGGCCAAGTCCGACGACTCGTCGACCGTTACGGAAGAAGAGATCAAGATGCTCGTCGGCGAGGCCGAGAGCGCCGGCGTGATCGAGGAGGAGGAGCGGCGCATGATCTCGGGCGTGCTGCGCCTCGGAGACCGCACGGTGCGCGGGCTCATGACCCCTCGCACGGATGTGGACTGGATCGACCTCGACGACGACGACGAGGCGATCCGCGAATTGCTAATCGAAACGCCGCATTCCCGCCTGCCCGTCAGCGAAGGGACGCCCGACAACGTGATCGGCGTCGTCCAGTCGCGCGAGCTTCTGGCGGCCATGCTGTCGGGCCAGCCCCTGGATATCCGCGGCCACGTGCAGCAAGCCCCGGTCATTCCGGATACGCTCTATGCCCTGGATGCGCTTGCGACCTTGCGCGATGCGGAGGTGCCGATGGCGATCGTCCATGACGAGTACGGGCACTTCGAAGGGGTCGTGACCCCGGCCGATGCCCTGGAGGCCATCGTGGGCGCCTTCCGCTCCGACGGGGAGACGCCGGAGCCGGATGCCATCCGGCGCGATGACGGCTCATGGCTGCTCGCGGGCTCCATGCCGGTCGACGAAATGGCCGAGGTCCTGGGCGTTACGCTGCCCGAGACCCGCAGCTATCACACGGTCGGGGGCCTGGTGATCAGCGAACTCCAGCATTTGCCCAACACGGGCGAGCATGTGGACACCCTCGGCTGGCGCTTCGAGGTGATCGACCTGGACGAGCGGCGGATCGACAAGGTCCTGGCCGCTCCTCTCAACCAGAGAGCGGGCGCCGCAACGCTCTATTGAAGCTTAGCCGCGCCGGCCTGCCGCGCGGCCGCCGAGGCCGACCTCGATCTCGAAGCTGTTGGCATAGGAGGCGGGAACCACGATGCCCTCTTCGATCACCGACACGGTCGTCCGGGACTGTCCGGCCGGGATCGCGGCCGCGACGTGGCGGGACCGGTTGGCGAAGACGGTCGAGCCGTCCTTCACGACGATCTGGATCGGCACGTCGTAGCGTCCCGACGATCCGCCAACGCCCACAAGCGCCCGCGCCTCGACGCCGACCTTGACCAGAGTCGAGCCATCCGGCTGACCGATGCATTCGCGCGCCACCTCGCCCAGAGACACCTGGCTTCGGACGGAGCCGCCCTCCCCGCCCCCGCGGACCTGGATCGCGGCGCCCCCATCGACGATGTCGACGGTCGGGCAATAGACGTCCCGGATCTCGGCCGACTGGGCCGGCGCCTGGGTCGTTCCCGCCGTGAGCAGCATGTCGCCCACGCCGAAGCCGCCCTCTCCCGGCGCGCCGCAGCCCGTCAGGGCCGACAGGCCGAGCACAGCGAGCGTCCACCCGGCCTTCCGGCTCAATCCATCTCTCATGTTCGCCCCCACCTTCTTGTTCATCTGTTACGGAAGGGCATCGAACCCGGCCGCGAATCCGTTCAGGGACACGGGAATCCCGATCCCCTCCTCAGGCGTCTGGAAGACGATGAAGGTGGCCGCCTGACCCGTCTTCATCTGGTTGATCAAGTTGTCTTCCATCACGACCTCGGCCACGCAGCCCGTGGCCAGGCAGCGCACGAACCCGGCGCGGCCGATATCCGTCTGGTCGATCTTGAGACCCAAGCCTGACGGCAACAGAATACCAAGAGGCGCGACGACGCGCAGGAGGCGGCTTTTACCGTCGGCGGTTTTCAACACAATAATGACGAGGGTGACGTTGGGGCGGTCCTCGGCGACGACGTTCTGCACGAGGGCGCATTGCTCGGCCGTCGCGCCCGCCGGCGTCTCGCAGCGCATCTGCCATTCCCCGTAGGTGTTCTTGACCATGCCCTGAGCGCCGGCGCCACTGGCCCCGAAAAGGGCCGACAGCCCCAGGATTGCCGCCGCACAATGGCGAGCCCACCGCGATGCGCCCATCGGTTTCTCCATTCAATAACCCTGCTGAAAGGGTCGCGGCCGGCCGCCGCTTCGGTCCATCTTTGGCCCGTTGGGACCATGGCAGGGGGCGCGATGTCAAGCGAGAGGGGCTGTTTGGAGGGCCGAAATGATTTTTGGCGGTTATGACGCACAGTTTGGAACGCTTCTACCGTTGCGCTTGAGCGCGTCCTGTGATCTTTGACGCAGATCAAAGGTGATGGCGCAAGCCGGGCACCGCCTTCCGCACGCCCGCGCCTTCCCCGATGCTTTCATGGCCATGCGCCACACATCTTTAGGAGCTTTGGAACGCCGATGCGGATCGAGACTGGACGTCGATCGGTGACCGCCCTCTCCACGGCAGCGGTCGCACTTGTGTTGGGCATAAGTGAGGCATGGGCCGCCGCCGGCCGGCCCTCCCCCTGGGAAACCGGCATGCAGGAGATGGTGACCGAGTTGGGACAGAGCGTGTCCAACTTCCACACATACCTGGTTTGGCTGATCACGGTGGTCTGCCTTTTCGTGCTGGCCCTGCTCCTTGTGATCGTTGCCCGCTTCAACGAGCGCAAGAACCCGGTTCCCTCACAGACCACCCACAACACCCTGCTCGAGGTGGCCTGGACCATCGTTCCGGTCCTGATCCTCGTAGCGATCGCCATTCCCTCCTTCCGTCTCCTGCGCCAGCAGCTCGTGCCGCCGCAGGCCGATCTCGTGGTCAAGGCGACGGGCTATGCCTGGTACTGGGGCTATGAGTATCCGGCCGACCAGGGCGGCGGCTTCAAGTTCGATTCGAACATGATCACCGATGCCAAGGACCTGAAGCCGGATCAGCCGCGTCTGCTGGGCGCCGACAACGCCATGGTCGTGCCGGTCGGCAAGATCGTGCGCGTTCAGGTGACCTCCGCGGACGTGATCCACGCCTTCGCGATGCCGTCGTTCTACATCAAGGTCGACGCGGTTCCCGGCCGCCTGAACGAGGTCTGGTTCAAGGCCGAGAAGGAAGGCGTCTATTACGGCCAGTGCTCGGAGCTCTGCGGCAACGGCCATCCCTATATGCCGATCGAAATCCGTGTCGTGAGCGAGCAGCAATTTGCCGCTTGGCTTACCGAGGCGAAGCAGAAGTATGCTTCGACCGAGGGCTCAGCCCCGCTCAAGTTCGCGACCGCTCAGTAATTGTAAGAAGGACCACAGAGGTCTCATCATGGCACATGCAGCTGATGCCGCTCACGCGGATCACCACGATCATCTTCCGAGCTTCTGGCGCCGGTGGTTCTATTCCACGAACCACAAGGATATCGGCACGCTCTACCTCATCTTCGGCTTCACGGCCGGCATCGTCGGCGGCCTTCTGTCCATCGGCATGCGCCTGGAGCTCCAGGAGCCCGGCCTCCAGTTCTTCTCGAACCCGCAGGCCTTCAACGTCTTCGTGACCGGCCACGGCCTCATCATGGTGTTCTTCATGGTGATGCCCACGCTCATCGGGGGCTTTGGCAACTGGTTCATCCCGCTCATGATCGGCGCGCCGGACATGGCCTTCCCGCGGATGAACAACATCTCCTATTGGCTTACCGTTTCGGGCTTCTGCCTGATGCTCTGCTCGCTCTTCGTCGAAGGCGCTCCAGGCTCGCTCGGCTTCGGCGGCGGCTGGACGGTCTACCCGCCGCTCTCGACCGTGGGCCATCCCGGCCCTGCGCTCGACTTCGGCATCCTGGCCCTGCACCTTGCCGGTGCGGCCTCGATCCTGGGCGCGATCAACTTCATCACCACGATCCTCAACATGCGCGCTCCGGGCATGACGCTGCACAAGATGCCGCTCTTCGCCTGGGCGATGCTGGTGACCGCGTTCCTGCTTCTCCTGTCGCTGCCGGTTCTCGCGGGTGCGATCACGATGCTGCTCACCGACCGCAACTTCGGCACGACCTTCTTCGAGCCGTCGGGCGGCGGCGACCCGGTGCTCTATCAGCACCTGTTCTGGTTCTTCGGCCACCCCGAAGTGTACATCATGATCCTGCCGGCCTTCGGCATCGTGTCACACATCATCTCCACCTTCTCCAAGAAGCCGATCTTCGGCTATCTCGGCATGGCCTACGCCATGGTGGCGATCGGCGTGGTCGGCTTCGTCGTGTGGGCGCACCACATGTACACCGTCGGCCTCTCGCTCCAGACACAGGCCTACTTCGTGTTCGCCACGATGGTGATCGCGGTTCCGACCGGCGTGAAGATCTTCTCGTGGATCGCCACCATGTGGGGCGGCTCCATCCGCTTCACGGCGGCCATGCAGTGGGCGGTGGGCTTCGTGTTCCTGTTCACGGTCGGCGGCGTCACCGGCGTGGTGCTGGCGAACGCTCCCGTCGACCGCTACATGCACGACACCTATTACGTGGTGGCTCACTTCCACTACGTGCTGTCGCTCGGCGCGGTCTTTGTGATCTTCGCAGGCATCTACTATTGGTTCCCGAAGATCACCGGCTACATGATCCCCGAATGGATCGGCAAGCTGCACTTCTGGGTGGCCTTCATCGGCGCCAACGTGCTGTTCTTCCCGATGCACTTCCTCGGCCTCTCCGGCATGCCGCGCCGTTATGCGGACTATCCGGACGCCTTCGCCGGCTGGAACCTCGTCTCCTCGATCGGTTCCTACATCTTCTTCGCCGGTCTCTTCATCTTCATGTTCGGCGTCGTCTATGCCTTCATCCGCAAGGAAAGAGCTGCCGCCAATCCGTGGGGTGAAGGTGCAACGACGCTGGAATGGACCCTGTCCTCTCCGCCTCCGTATCACCAGTTCGAGACGCTGCCCCGCATCGTCGACACCGGACACTAACCAAAGCGAGCCGGGCGGCCCTATGCCGCCCGCTCCTCCCCAGAGGGCTTGCGATGACAAGCCTTCCGGCGAGGAGCCGACAATCCGGAGGCCTTTTTGGCCTCGTCCCGGCATTTCGGAAGATCAATCAGTCATGAGCACCATGTCGAACAGTTTGGCCGATAACCACGCAGAGCAACTTGCCACGGCAGGCCTCTCGCAGGGTGACGTGTCCGACTTCTTCGCCCTTCTCAAGCCGCGCGTGATGTTTCTCGTCGTGTTCACGGCGCTCGTCGGCATGGTCGTGAGCCATCCGGACGTTCATCCGGTCGTGGCGTTCGTGTCGCTGCTGATGATTGCCGTCGGCGGCGGCGCGTCAGGCTGCCTGAACATGTGGTGGGATGCGGATATCGACGCCATCATGATCCGCACCCGCAAGCGTCCGATCCCGGCCGGGAAGATCCAGCCGGGTGAGGCTCTGGCGTTCGGCGTGACGCTCTCCGTCGGCTCGGTGATCATTCTCGGTCTCGTCAGCAACTGGCTTGCGGCCGGGCTGCTCGCCTTCACGATCTTCTTCTACGTGGTCGTCTATTCCATGTGGCTGAAGCGCTCGACGCCGCAGAACATCGTCATCGGCGGTGCGGCGGGCGCCCTCCCCCCGATCGTCGCGCAGGCTGCCGTCACCGGTCATGTCGCGTGGGACAGCGTCGTGCTGTTCGCCATCATCTTCATGTGGACGCCGCCCCATTTCTGGGCCCTGGCCCTGGTGAAGTCGGGCGATTACGAGCGCGCCGGCATTCCCATGATGCCGAACGTCGCCGGCCCCGATTCCACACGCTTCCAGATCCTGGCCTATACCGTTCTCCTGGCCCCGCTCGGCCTGGCCCCGGTGGCTCTCGGCTTCGGCGGGCTGGCCTATGCCATCATCGCGCTGATTGGAGGCCTCGGCATGCTGGCGCTCGCGGTGCAGGTCTATCGCGTACGCCAGGACGAGCCCGCCATGCGCGTGGCCCAGCAACTCTTCGGCTTCTCGATCCTCTATCTCTTCCTGCTCTTCGCGACCCTTCTCGCGGAGCATGGCTTCGGCTTCTTCCGGCCGGTCTTCGGGTGATCGGATGGCCGGTAACAAAGCTCCTCATAGCCTGACCCCCGAGGAACAGAAGCGCCGTCGCAAGCGTTCGCTTGCTCTGGCGCTCATTCTCGGTGCCCTCGTGCTGATTTTCTACGTGGTCACGATCGCAAAGCTTGGGCCGGGCGTCATGCAGCGGCCTCTGTGAGATTGAATCGATGGCAGAAACCTCCAACCTTCAACGCAAGATGCACCGCACGGCCTTCGCCTGCGTCGGCGTCGCCGTGGGAATGGTCGGCCTCGCGTATGCTTCCGTGCCGCTCTACGATCTCTTCTGCAAGGTCACCGGCTTCGGCGGCACCCCGATTGTCCGCGATGCCAACGGCTCGGAGGTCATGGACCGGACGATTGCCGTCCGCTTCGATTCCAATGTCGCGCCCGGCCTGAACTGGCGCTTCGCGCCGGAGAAGCCGGAGGTCAAGGTCAAGCTCGGCGAGACCACGACGGTCTATTACAAGGTCACCAATACCGGCGACAAGGCGAGCACGGGCATCGCCACCTACAACGTGCAGCCCGATCTCGCCGGGACCTATTTCTCCAAGCTCGAATGCTTCTGCTTCACCGAGCAGACCCTGCAGCCGGGCGAGACCCTGGAATCAGCGGTCGTATTCTACGTCGATCCCCGCCTCGTGCAGGATCCCGACGTGAAGGACCTGACCTCTCTCACCCTCTCCTACACCTACTTCCCCTCCAAGGGGGGCAAGCCGGTGGCGGAGGTGACATCATCCACCAAACCCATTGCGCAATAAGGGACGTGACAAGCTGGGCGGAAACGTCTTAAAGCGAGTTCACATTCGAGGCACGGAGACGACACGAAATGGCCGAGGCCCACGCCAAGAACCACGACTACCACATTCTTGAACCGAGCCCGTGGCCGCTCATCGGCGCGGTCAGTGCCTTCCTGATGGCATCCGGGTTCGTGACCTGGTGGAAGGACATCGCCATCGCCGGGATGCATCTCGGTCCGTTCATCTTCGGCGCGGGCATCATCGGCGTGCTCTACACCATGCTCAGCTGGTGGACCGACGTGGTGCGCGAGGCCAATACCGGCTACCACACCCGCGTGGTCCAGCTTCACCACCGCTACGGCATGATCATGTTCATCGCCTCGGAGGTGATGTTCTTCGCTGCCTGGTTCTGGGCCTATTTCGATGCCGCCCTCTATGCCGGCGACCCGCAGCTCTATGCCCGCGTCGAGGCTCTCGGCGGCGTCTGGCCGCCCAAGGGCATCGAGACCTTCGATCCCTGGCACCTGCCGCTCCTCAACACCCTGATCCTGCTCACCTCCGGCACCACGGTCACCTGGGCGCACCACGCGCTGCTGGAGAACGACCGTCAGGGGCTCAAGGCGGGCCTGTGGCTCACGGTGATCCTGGGCCTGATCTTCACCTGCGTTCAGGCTTACGAGTACAGCCACGCCACCTTCGGCTTCAAAGGCAACATCTACGGCGCCACCTTCTTCATGGCGACGGGCTTCCACGGCGCGCACGTGATCATCGGGACGATCTTCCTGGCCGTCTGCCTGCTGCGCACCTATCGCGGCGACTTCACGCCCAAGCAGCACCTCGGCTTCGAGTTCGCGGCCTGGTACTGGCACTTCGTCGACGTGGTGTGGCTCTTCCTCTTCGCCGCCATCTACGTCTGGGGCTTCGGCGGCCACGCAGCCGGCCACTAAGTCGCTCAGTACAACAAACTCAGCAAGGGCGGCTCCTACAGCCGCCCTTCGCTTTTTGGGCTCCCCGGCACCATTGGCTCGGGAGTTCGTTGACCGGCAACCGTTTGGAGAAAAGCCGTGGCACACGATCCTTCCGCCCCTTCGCCCATCATCACCGGCCTCAAGGGCCTGTGCCCCCGCTGCGGCAAGGGACATGTGTTCAAGGGCTATCTGAAGGTTCAGACGAAATGCGAGGTCTGCGGCCTCGATCTCGCCTTCGCCGATACCGGCGACGGCCCGGCCTTCTTCGTCATGTCCATCGTCGGCATCGTGGTGGTGGCGCTCGCCCTCTGGGCCGAGTTCGCCTATTCCCCGCCGATCTGGCTCCATCTCGTCATGTGGTCCACTCTCAGCATCGTCTTGAGCCTCGCCCTCGTCCGTCCGCTGAAGGGCGTTCTGGTCGGCCTGCAATACCACCACAAGGCCGAGGAAGGGCGCTTCCAGAAGTGATGGCCGCCTCCCACAAGGCCCGCTCGCTGATCGTTCCCGGATTGGCGGCGCTGGTCGCCCTCGCCATCCTGATCGGCCTGGGCACCTGGCAGCTCCAGCGCAAGGCGTGGAAGGAAGACCTGATCGCGCAGATCGGGGCCCGGGCCTATGGCGAGCCCGGCGCCATCGTCCCGGAGGCGGACTGGGCCTCCTGGCGCGCCGATCAGGACGAGTTCCGCAAGGTGCGGCTGACCGGCTCCTTCCTGCACCCGTTCGAAGCCCCCGTTTACGGCCTCGCCCCCGGCGAGCGCCAGGGCGCGCCGATCCAGGGCTATTACCTGATCACGCCCCTGAAGCTCGCGAACGGCTCCATCGTGATGGTCAACCGAGGCTTCGTGCCCACGGACCTGCGCGACCCGGCCCGGCGCCCGGAGAGCCAGCCGCAGGGCGAGGTGACGGTCACCGGCCTCGTGCGTGCGCCCGAAGCCCGCAATCCCTTCACGCCCAGCGACGATCCCGCCCGGAACCAGTGGTTCGCGCGCGACCCCCAGGCGATTGCAGCGGCCCACAATCTCGAACGTGTCGCGCCCTTCCTGATCGACGCGGATGCCAGTCCCAACCCGGGCGGCTGGCCGCGGGGCGGCCAGACCCCGCTCACCCTGCCGAACAACCATCTGCAATACGCGGTCACCTGGTTCGGCATCGCGCTGACCCTGATCGGCGTCTTTACCGCCTTCGCCTGGGGCGGTTGAAGGGACCGGGTTCAGCCGAGTTGAAATAGGACGAAGAGGCCGAAGCCGAGGATGATCAGTCCGGCGCTGACGACCTTGGCGACGAACAGCCACGCCAGAAGAGCCTCGTTCTCGGCCTTCCGCTCCGCGCGCTCGGCGCGGGTCATGCCTTCCTGAGCCTTGAATTGCTGCGCATAGAGGGACGTCGTCATGTCGTTGCTGGTGGCACCATCTTTTTCGAGTTCGATGCGCTGGGCCATGACGCCGACGATAAGTCCGAGAATGCCCAATCCAAGGAAGCCCGCGAGCAGGAACGCGCCCACGACCACCCCCGCCAGCACGCCGACCAGAACGGGTAGCAGGATCCAGTCGATCCGGGTCATGCGCACGGGCGAAAGCCTCTCCGAACGAGACGAGCTTGGCTTATGATCCTCTGTAATATACCATGCCTCGCATGTTCACGCTCGTCATGACCGTAACCCATCTCACGATGGGCCTTGCAGGGCGCACGGGAGAGGCTTTGCGCGGTTAGACAAGCGTCGAGCATTCCCGGCAAGCCCTGCGGAGACGAGCAGGGCTTCTCGAAGGTTCGGTTCGCCTCCGCCTCATCCAGAGGAGAGCGACATGAACGCAGAACCAGCTGTCCATCCGCCCAATCCCACCGACGACGTCGTTATCCGTGCGGCGCGTCCTATCGATTGTGAAGGAATCGCCGCGCTGGGGAATATGCCCGGCTATCGCTGGGGCACTTTGCGCCTGCCCTATCAAAGCCCCGAAGAGACCCGCAAACGGCTTGAAGGCAATGGCCCCAACAATGTCAGTCTCGTGGTAGAGAAGAACGGCCGGATCATCGGTCTGGGCGGTTTCGAGCGCCTGCCCGGCCGCCGCTCCCATGCGGCCTATCTCGGCATGGGTCTGCATGACGACTTTCGCGGCCAAGGCATCGGCTCCCGGCTTTTGCGCGAAATCATCATGATCGCCGACGACTGGCTGAACCTGCGCCGGATCGAGCTCACGGTCTATGTGGACAACGCGCCGGCCATCGCGCTCTACAAGCGTAACGGTTTCGAGATCGAAGGCACCCACCGGGATTTCGCCTTCCGGGGCGGGGTCTTCGTCGATGCCTATGCCATGGCGCGGATAAAACCGTGAAATCTGCGACCGGATGCGGCTTGCCGCAACCGGTCCATACCCATAATGTCCGGCCGATTTCCAGGAGATCGAACGTGCTCCATGTCTCGACCCGGGGGGAAGCCCCCGCGCTCGGTTTCGCCGATGCCCTGCTGACCGGTCTTGCCCGGGACGGCGGCCTCTACCTGCCGGAAAGCTGGCCGACCCTGGCCCGGGAGACGATCCGGGGCTTTGCCGGCAAGCCCTATGCGGACGCCGCGAAGGCCGTGCTCGGGCCGCTCGTCGACGGCGACATCCCCGAGGCCACGCTCGGACGCATGATCGACGAGTCCTACGCGTCGTTCCGGCATGCGGCCGTCTGCCCGCTGACCCAGATCGGCGACAATCTCTTCGTGCTCGAGCTGTTCCACGGCCCCACGCTCGCCTTCAAGGACGTGGCGATGCAGCTTTTGGGCCGCCTCATGGATCACGTGCTCAAGGCCCGTGGAGCGCGGGCCACCATCGTCGGCGCCACCTCTGGCGATACCGGCAGCGCCGCGGTCGAGGCGTTCAAGGGCCTGGATCAGGTCGACATCTTCATCCTCTACCCCCATGGCCGCGTCTCGGACGTGCAGCGCCGGCAGATGACGACAGTAGCCTCGCCGAACGTGCATGCGCTCGCCGTCGAGGGCAACTTCGACGATTGCCAGAACATGGTGAAGGGCATGTTCAACCATGCCCGCTTCCGCGACGAGCTGCAGCTCTCCGGTGTGAACTCCATCAACTGGGCCCGCGTCGCCGCGCAGGCGGTCTATTACTTCACCGCCGCCGTCGCGCTCGGGTCGCCCTACCGCCCGGTTTCCTTCTCCGTGCCCACCGGCAATTTCGGCGACATTCTCGCCGGCTGGGCCGCCAAGCGGATGGGCCTTCCCGTCGAGCAGCTGATGATCGGCACCAATGCCAACGACATCCTGGCCCGCACGCTGGGCTCCGGTTCCTATGAGATCAAGGGCGTGCAGCCCACGACCTCGCCGTCCATGGACATCCAGATCTCGTCCAATTTCGAGCGCCTGCTGTTCGAGGCCTATGGCCGCGACGGCGGAGCGATCCGGCGCCTGATGGCGAACCTCAATCAGTCGCACGCTTTCATGATCGACGCACAGCCGCTGTCGCGCATCCGCGAGGAGTTCTCGGCTCGGGCCGTGAACGAGGACAGCGTCGTCGCCGAAATGGCCGAGACCTACCGCACGACCGGCTACGTGCTCGATCCGCACAGCGCCGTCGGCACCCGCGCCGGACGCGCCTTGCTCAATGAGAATCCCGAAACTCCCGTGGTGGCGCTTTCCACCGCTCATCCGGCCAAGTTCCCGGATGCGGTCGAGCGCGCGACGGGCGTTCGCCCCGCACTTCCGCCGCACATGGCTGATCTGATGGAGCGCAAGGAGAGCTTCACGGTTCTTCCCAACGACCAGGCTGCGGTCGAGCGCTTCATCCGCGAGCGCGCGCGGGCGGTCAAAGGCGCTGCCGCATGAATCAGCACTTCGTCCGCGAGAAGCGGGTCGACATCACCACCCTGTCCAACGGCCTGATGGTGGCGACCGAACGCATGCCCGAGATCGCCACCGCGACGCTCGGCGTCTGGGTCGGCACGGGCTCACGGCACGAGCGTCCCCATGAGCATGGCCTGTCGCACCTCATCGAGCACATGGCGTTCAAGGGAACGGCCCGCCGCTCCGCGCGCCAGATCGCCGAAGACATCGAGAATGTGGGCGGCGACATCAACGCCGCGACCAGCGTCGAATACACGAGCTACACCGCCCGCGTTCTCGGCGCGGACGTGGATGTCGCTCTCGATGTGCTCGGCGACATTCTCATCAATTCCGCCTTCGATCCCGGCGAGCTCGCCCGTGAAAAAGGTGTCATCCTGCAGGAATACGCCGCCGTCGAGGACACGCCCGACGACCTGATCTACGACGCCTTCATGGAAACGGCATTCTCGGGTCAGGCCGTCGGACGTCCGATCCTCGGCACGCCGGACACCATCAAAAGCTTCGACGAGGCGACGATCCGCGCCTTCCTGGCGCGGGAATACACACCGGGCAAGATGGTGCTCGCAGCCGCAGGCGATGTGGACCATGCTCAGATCGTCGACATGGCGGAACGCCTCTTCGGCGGCATGCCCGCAGTCGCCCCGCAGCAGCCGGAATCGGGACGCTACACGGGCGGGGAGAGGCGGATTTCACGCAAGCTCGAACAGGCCAATCTGGTGCTCGGATTGCCGGGCCTTTCGTTCAAGGATCCCGGTTATTACGCCGTCCATCTCTTCGCCCACATGCTCGGCGGCGGATTGACGTCGCGCCTCTGGCACGAGGTGCGCGAGACCCGGGGCCTCGCCTATTCGATCGATTCCTTCCACTGGCCCTTCTCCGATTGCGGTCTCTTCGGCATCGGCGCCGGAACGGCAGGCTCGGACGTGCGCGAGCTGATGGACGTCACGCTCGCCTGCATGGCTCAGGCGACCCAGGACATCAGCGAGATCGAACTCGTGCGCGCCAAGGCGCAGATGAAAGTCGCGCTCCTCACTGCTCTGGAGACACCCGGCGGCCGCATCGAGCGCGTAGCCCGCCAGCTCCTGTCCTGGGGACGCGTGGTGGCGAGCGAGGAGATCGTCAGGAAGGTCGATGCTCTTGAGGTAGAGCATGTGCGCGAAGCCGGACGTCGCCTGCTGCAGAGCGCACCCACGCTCGCGGCCATCGGCCCCATCAAAGGGCTGCCATCGCTGGACAGCATCGCCTCAGGGCTGCAGGGCTGAATTTTCCGCCACACCTTCCCTTTGGTCACGGGCGATTCTCCTCAATCCCGCCGCAAACTGGTCTCATGGCCACATAGTAACGATAACAAATGAGTCCTGCGGACAAGTGGTCAGCCTCCCCGGCTCCAGCTTGCTCTCAAGGCTCCTGACCGGTACCAATCCTGTTCCACTGTTTAGTACCGGACGAAAGACCGAAGCATTGCGGATCGTATCTTTCGCCATAGCCCTTCTTTTGGCGACATTCCTGGGGCTGGCTTTGCCGTCGACCGGCTGGGCGGTGGAATCCGTTCGCGTCGACCCCAAGATGAAGGCCATCGACCTCACCCCGGCCATCGAGCGCTACAACTCGGACGGGGACGAGATCAGGATCTCGACGGCGCCGGGGCGTGACGGCATCGTCCGCCGCATTGCCGTGAAGGCGCGTGAGGCCGGCACGCGGCCCGACTGGATCGTCTTCGCGCTCACCAACGATACCGACGAGCAGGTGGACCGCCTCCTCGTCGCTCCGCACTTTCGCCTCACCGGCTCCGGCGTTCTCTGGCCCGATCTCGGCGCGACCCGCATCGCGGCGATCACCGCGAGTCAGGGGATCAGGCCTGACCGCGACGACAGCGAGGATGCGGACATCTTCCTCATCACTCTCGATCCGGGCACGACCGTCACCTTCGTGGCGGAGCTGCGCTCCAACAACCTGCCCCAACTCCATCTGTGGGACGCGAATGCCTACAAGGACCGCATCAACGGGCTGACGCTCTACAAGGGCATCATTATCGGCATCGCGGGCCTTCTGGCCCTGTTCCTCACCATCGTCTTCGTGGTGAAGGGTGCCCTGATCTTCCCGGCGGCGGCGGCTTTGGCCTGGGCGGTGCTGGCCTATGCCTGCATCGATTTCGGGTTCTTCCAGCGCATCTTTCCGATAAGCGAGGCAACGGAGCAGATCTACCGCGCCGGTGCGGAGGCGGTGCTGTCGGCAACGCTCCTCGTCTTCCTTTTCGCCTATCTCAACCTGAACCGCTGGCACGTGCGCTACAGCCACGTGACGGCCTTCTGGCTTCTGTTCCTCGGAGCCATGGTGGCGCTCGCCATCGTCGATCCGCCGGTGGCCTCGGGCGTGGCCCGGATGTCCATTGCGGCCGTTGCCGGCATCGGCTTCGTCCTCGTGATCCATCTGGCGACGCACGGCTATGACCGCGCCGTGATGCTCGTCCCGACCTGGCTCCTTCTGGTGGCTTGGGTGACGGCGGCGAGCTTCACGGTCGTGGGCCAGCTCTCGTCGGATCTCGTCCCGCCTGCCCTCGTCGGCGGCCTTGTTCTGGTGGTCATGCTCATCGGCTTCACCGTGATGCAGCACGCCTTTGCCGGCGGCGCCTTCACCCGCGGCTTCGTGAACGACACGGAACGCCGGGCCCTGGCCCTGACGGGTGCCGGCGACATCGTGTTCGACTGGGACGTGGTTTCCGACAACATCTTCGTCAGCCCGGAGGTCGAACATCAGCTCGGGCTCAAGCGTGGCTCGCTCGAAGGCCCCGCCTCCGCCTGGCTCAACCTGATTCACCCCTTCGACAAGGACCGCTACCGGCTCGCCCTCGACGCGGTGATCGAGCAGCGCCGGGGCCGCCTGACCCAGGATTTCCGCCTGCGTTCTTCTTCGGGCACCCACAATTGGTTCCGCCTCAAGGCCCGCCCGGTGATCGGCTCGGACGGCGAGGTGCTGCGCATAGTCGGCACTCTTGCCGACGTCATGGACAGCAAGACCGCCGAGGAACGCCTGCTCTATGACGCGGTGCACGACAACCTGACGAGCCTGCCGAACCGGCAGCTTTTCTACGACCGATTGGAGGCGGCCCTCACCTACGCCAGCCAGGACGATTCGTTGCGTCCCACCGTTCTCGTCATCGACATCGACAAGCTGAAGGATGCGAATGCCACGGCGGGCTATGCCGCCGGCGACTCGGTGCTGCTCACCCTCTCCCGCCGCCTGAGCCGCGTGCTCAAGCCGCAGGACACTCTGGCGCGCATCTCGGGTGACGAGTTCGCGATCATCCTGCTTTCCGAGCGCGAACCGGATCGCATCATCTCCTTTGCCGACATGGTGCGGCGCGTCGTGACGACGCCCTTCACCTATGCGGAGCGTGAGATCTTCCTCACCGCCTCCATCGGCATTGCCCTGTACGATCCGCAGATCGCCGCACGGCGCGAAGAGGTGCTGCGGAACGCCGAGATCGCCATGGCTCATGCAAGGCGCCACGGTGGCGACCGGATCGAGGTCTTCCGGCCTACCATGCGCTCGGACCGCAGCGACCATTTCACGATGGAAACCGACCTTCGCCACGCGCTCGACCGCAACGAGATGAAGGTGCTGTTCAAGCCCATCGTGCGCCTGGAAGACCGGACCATCGCCGGGTTCGAATCCATGCTGCGCTGGGATCACCCGCGCCTCGGCCGCATCGGGCCCGAAGACTTCATGTCGATTGCCGAGGAAACCGGCCTCATCATCAAGTTGAGCGTCTTCCTGCTGGAGCAGACCGGGCGCGAACTCGCCGCCTGGCAGAACGCGCTCGAGGTCGAGCCGCCGATCTTCGCCAGCGTCAACATGTCGAGCCATCACCTGCTGCGCCACGATCTGCTGCAGGACGTGAAGACGGTCATCGCCCGCTCGGGCGTTATTCCCGGCACTCTCAAGATCGAGATGACCGAGAGCCTCGTGATGGAAAATCCGGAATACTCGGCCCAGATGCTCACGCGCCTGCGCGATCTCGGGGCAGGCCTCTCGCTCGACGATTTCGGCACGGGCTATTCCGCCCTCTCCTATCTGCAGCGCTTCCCATTCGACACGATCAAGGTGGACGAATCCTTCGTGCGCCTGATGGCTGCCGGCAAGCCCGTCATCCTGCGCTCCATCGTCAAGATGGCGCATGAGCTCGGCATGGCGATCGTGGCGGAAGGCGCAGAGAGCGAATCCGAGGCCATCGAGCTCTACCAGCTCGGCTGCGAATATGCGCAGGGTCCCGTGTTCGGAGAGCCGATGTCGACGCTGCAGGCCCGCCAACTCGTCGGCGCGGCCCCGGCGGCAGCCTAGAGCATCACTGTTTAGGCGTGGCCGGTTTCCATCGACAGCATGGCCGGCTCGATCCCGATCCGGCGCAGGGCCATCTCGTAGCGCAGATCGGCGGCGGTGTTGAAGATCAGCTCCGCGTCGGCCGGGCAATTGAGCCAGCCATTGGCCTGAAGCTCCATCTCGAGCTGTCCGGCGCCCCAGCCGGCATAGCCCAGTGCCAGCACGGCATTCTCCGGCCCGTCGCCGCGGGCAATGGCCCGCAGGATATCGATGGTTGCGGTCAGGCAGATGCTGTCGTCGATGGGCAGGGTCGATTGGGCGAGATGAAAGTCCGGCGAGTGGAGAACGAAGCCCCGGCTCGTCTCCACAGGCCCTCCCATCAGCACCTGCATGCTGCCCACCCTTTGCGGCAGCCGGATCCGCTCCGGTTCGGGAAGGATCTCGAGCTGCACCAGCAGATCCGGCATGTTCAGGTTGGCGGCGGGCCGGTTGAGGACGATCCCCATCGCGCCTTCCGCCGAATGGGCACAGACATAGATGACGGATCGCGCGAAACGCTCGTCCATCATGCCCGGCATGGCCACGAGGACCTGCCCATCCAAGTAAGGGGATTCGGTATCGTAGGGAGGAAGCTGAGAGCCCATATTCCAAATTCTGCCTTGCCGGACCTGCCGTCTGATCACAGGATCGTGGATGGCGGACCCGAAGATAAAACGCATAAGGGAAGCGCGTCAGGGAGGCGTCAGTTCCATGGCATTCATGCTCCGCACCGTTTCGGCCGCGATTTTTTCGATTTTGTCCTTTGCCGCGGTTGTCGCGCAACCGTCCAAGCCGTCCGCCGTCACCCAGGGTTTTCACTCTCAGGCCCGTCTGATCTCAGGCGGCCGGCAGGGCGATGTCTGGCTTGCCGGCATCGAGATCACCCTCGACCCGGGCTTCAAGACCTATTGGCGCAATCCGGGCGATTCCGGTCTGCCGCCCCGTTTCGACTGGTCGCGATCCGAGAATGTGGCCGGCGCTGACATCCGCTTTCCCGCCCCGTACCGGCACATGGATGCCGCGGGCGTGGCCTATGTGTACGGCAAGAAGGTCGCTCTGCCGGTCCTGGTCACGGCGAAGGACAGGGACAAGCCGGTCACGCTTGTGCTTTCGGCCGAATACGGGGTCTGCAAGGATATCTGCATCCCGGCCCGAGCGGATCTGACCCTCGACCTGACCCAGGATGGCCCGGACCGCAGCGTCATCGAGGCCGCTCTGGCGAAGGTGCCGCGCCCGCAGGCCTTGGGGGCGCAGGCCGATCTGTCCGTCCTCTCCGTCGAGCCCGCGATCCAGGACAAGCCAGCCTTCTCCGTCACGGTCCGTGCTCCGGAGGGCGCAAAACCCTCCCTCTTCGCCGAGGGCCCGGAGAACTGGTATCTCTCGACCTCCCTGCCCGACGACGCGAACCGCTTTACCGTGATCGTGGACGAAAAGCCCAAGGATGCCTCGGGCCCGGTTCCCGTGCGCCTGACCCTGGTGGCGGGCGGAAAGTCCGTCGAGACGGAAGTCAGCCTCGACGGCAACGGGCAACCGCGCTAGGGATGAAGCACTCAACGGCATCCCTTTGGAGTAATATGCCCATGCCCATCCAGGTTGGAGAACGCCTTCCCCAGGTCACCTTCCGCATCATGACGGCGGAGGGGCCCGTGGCCAAAACGACGGACGATCTGTTCAAGGGCCGCAAGGTGGTTCTCGTCGCCGTGCCCGGCGCCTTCACCCCGACCTGTCATCGCAACCATCTGCCCGGCTACGTGCAGAAGAAGGACGAGATCAAAGCCAAGGGCGTGGATTCCATCCTGGTGACCTCGGTCAACGACGTCTTCGTTCTGGAAGCCTGGAGCAAGGCCTCCGGCGCCGAAGGCATCGATTTTCTGTCCGACGGCAATGCCGATTTCGCCAAGGCCATCGGCCTCTCCATGGACGGCTCGGGCTTCGGCCTCGGCACGCGCTCGCAGCGCTATTCCATGGTTGTCGACGACGGCGTGGTGAAGGCGATCAACGTGGAGGACGCTCCCTCCAAGGCGCAGCATTCCGGCGCCGACAACATCATGAAGGATCTCTGATCGCTCTCAGGGCATATCCGGGAACGGAGTGCAACGGTGTCATTCCCGGCCGGAGCGCAGCGGAAGGGAAGGGAATCCATCAGCTCATCGCTTGATCGTGGATCCCCTTCCCTCGCCTGCGGCTCGCCGGGGATGACACCGTAGCGCCTCCTCGGCGCTGCGCATCAAACAAACGTCGTGGCCGGCACGAGGCCGGTGATGACGTGGGAGAGTGT
The DNA here is from genome assembly GCF_009296175.1 of Microvirga tunisiensis. Taxonomy (GTDB): domain Bacteria; phylum Pseudomonadota; class Alphaproteobacteria; order Rhizobiales; family Beijerinckiaceae; genus Microvirga; species Microvirga tunisiensis. The sequence goes on from NZ_VOSK01000035.1 coordinate 34,023, forward strand.
CATTCTCGTCCGGCCTCACCAGCCGAAACGGTCAGACGCTGACCCTCCGGCCCTGCCTCTTGAACGGCTTCATGGCGGCAACGGCGAGTTCGTCGACGCAGATATTGGTCGGATCGTCCGCATGGCCCTTCACCCAGTGCCAAGCGACGTCGTGCCGGGACGCGGCTTCGTCGAGCTCCCGCCAGAGATCCTCGTTCTTCACCGGCTTGTTGTCGGCCGTGCGCCAGCCGCGCCGTTTCCAGTTGTGCATCCATTGCGTGATGCCTTGGCGGACATACTGGGAATCCGTGAACAGATCGACCGCGCAGGAACGCTTGAGGGCGTTCAAGCCCTCGATGGCCGCGCGGATTTCCATGCGGTTGTTGGTAGTATGCGCCTCCCCGCCGGAGACCTCCTTCTCGCTGCCCTTGAAGAACAGGATCGCGGCCCAGCCGCCCGGTCCAGGATTTCCCGAGCAGGCGCCGTCCGTGTAGATCATCACGCGCTCAGGTGTGCTCATGCGTCGAGTCCGTATTCGCGCGCATGCTTCACATGGCGGTGGAAGTTGAGCTTGCGGTCGTATTCCAGCGGGTCCTTCGGCTTCACCAGCGCACCCGGCGGCACGTTGAGCCAATCCACCAGCCGCGTCAGCATGAAGCGCATGGCCGATCCCCGGCAGAGCACCGGCAGGGCCTCGACTTCTCGCGGCTCGAGCCGGCGAACGGACTGATAGCCTGCGAGCATTGCCTGGCCCTTGGTCAGGTTGAACGAGGCGTCGATCTCGAAGCACCAGGCGTTGAGGCAGATCGCGACGTCGTAGGCGAAGGAATCCGTGCAGGCGAAGTAGAAATCGATCAGCCCCGAAACCTCGGCTCCGATGAAGAAGACGTTGTCCGTGAAGAGATCCGCGTGGATGATGCCGGAAGGGAGATCGCGGGGCCAGGCGTCCTGCAGGCCCGCGAGCTCGCGCCGCGTCCGTTCGGCGAGTCCGGAAGACACCGTGTCGGCCCGGGCCTCGGCCTGCGCGAAGAGCGGCGCCCAGGCTTCCAATGAGAGCGCATTGGGCCGCTGCATGGCAAAGTCCCGGCCTGCCAGATGCAGCTTCGCCAGCGCAGCGCCGAGCGCGCCGCAATGCTGCGCCGTGGGGCGGCGGACCGCGATACCGTCCAGGAAGGTGATGATGACCGCGGGCCGCCCGGCCACGCGGCCGAGAGGCTCGCCGTGGCGGTTGTTGACCGGCACCGGGCAATTCAGCCCCTTCAGCGCCAGATGCTGCATGAGGCCGAGGAAGAAGGGCAGATCGCCTTCCCGCACCCGCTTCTCGTAGAGGGTCAGAATGTACGAGCCCTGCGTGGTGTGAAGGAAATAGTTGGTGTTCTCCACGCCCTCGGCGATGCCCTTGTAGGAGAGCACCGTGCCGATATCGTAGGTTTCGAGGAAGGCCGAGAGCTCCTCGTCGCTGACTTCCGTATAGACCGCCACCGCTTACTCCGCCGCCTGCTCACGAAGCTCGCGAGGCAAAGGAAAGAACACGCTCTCATCGGCCGTCGACACGCTCTCGACCGACACCTCGTAGCGAGCCGCGAACGCGTCGATGATCTCCTCGACGAGGATCTCGGGTGCGGAAGCGCCGGCGGTGATGCCGAGGCTTCTGACATTGCCGAACAGGCTCCAGTCGATGTCCTCGGCCCGCAGGATCAGCCGGACCAGGGGGCAGCCTTCCCGCTCGGCGACCTCGCGCAAACGCTGGGAATTGGAGGAATTCGGCGAGCCCACCACGATCATGGCATCGACCTGGGGCGCCACGCGCTTGACCGCGCCCTGGCGGTTCGTGGTGGCGTAGCAGATGTCTTCCTTGTGCGGCCCGACGATGGATGGGAACCGCGCCTTCAGGGCCTCCACCATGTCCTGGGTATCGTCGACGGAGAGCGTCGTCTGGGTGACGAAGGCGAGATTGTCCGGGTCTGCAGGCTGCAGCCGGGCGATATCGTCCACGGTCTCGACCAGGGTGGCCGCTCCTTGAGGCAATTGCCCCATGGTGCCGATCACCTCCGGGTGCCCCGCATGGCCGATCAGGATGATGTGGCGGCCGCGCTTGTGGTGGACCTGCGCCTCCCGGTGCACCTTGGTCACCAGCGGACAGGTGGCATCGATCCCGAAGAGGTTGCGGACCTGCGCCGCCTCCGGCACCGACTTGGGGACCCCGTGGGCAGAAAAGATCACCGGAGCCTGTGTATCCGGCACCTCGTCGAGCTCCCGGACAAAGACCGCGCCCTTCCGCTTCAGGTTTTCCACGACATATTTGTTGTGCACGATCTCGTGGCGCACATAGACTGGCGCGCCGTGGATCGCGAGCGCCTTCTCGACCGCGTCGATGGCGCGGACGACCCCGGCGCAGAAGCCGCGCGGGGCACAGAGCAGAATGTCGAGAGAGGGCTTCGTCATGATCTGGCGATGTGGCGAGACGAGGCCCCTCCTGTCAAGCGGGAGCGACGCTTATTCGCGGCGGAGATGACGCTCTCCGGCGTCATGGCCGGGCCTGTCCCGGCCATCCCGACCCTGGGAGGCGCAGTGCTTTACGGATCGGGATCACCGGCACAGGGCCGGTGATGACGTGGAGTGGCCTTTCCGAACCTGTGCGATGAGGCACGAAGCGGGGCTGTTCCCCTCAAGAAACGCTCGCTCTTGACCATAAGAATCCCTAGAAAGGTGCAACAGCCCTTCATTTCCCTGATTGCTCATGGCCTCCACCGCATCCCACGTCAGCTTCCTTCCACCCATCCTGACCTTCTGCGGGGCGGCGGTTGTGGCCGTGCCCGTGTTCCGCCTCTTGGGACTGAGCGCCGTGTTGGGCTATCTCGCGGCCGGCGTCGCCATCGGCCCGTCGGGCCTGAGCCTGGTGGAGGACCCGGAGACCATCGCGACGGTCGCGGAACTGGGCGTGGTGCTGCTTCTGTTCATCATCGGGCTCGAACTGAAGCTGTCCCATCTCTGGGAGATGAAGCGGGACATTTTCGGCCTCGGCTTCGCTCAGCTGACCGTGACGGCCCTCTGCCTCGGTGCCGCTGCCTACGCCATCGGCTTCTCGCCCAAGGCGTCCTTCGTCACGGGCGTCGCCGTCGCGCTTTCGGCGACGGCCATCGCCCTGCAGATGCTGGGCGAGAGAAACGATCTGCCGACCCCTTACGGCCAGCGCTCCTTCGCGATCCTGCTGTTCCAGGATCTGTCCGTCGTTCCGCTCCTGGCCATCCTGCCGCTTCTCGCCTCCGGGGCGGCTGCGGATCATGGTTCACTCATGGATCGCCTCCTGGCAGTCGGCGAAGCGCTTCTCGGCATCACAGCCGTCGTGCTGATCGGCCGTTACGGGCTCAATCCCTTCTTCCGTATCCTCGCCCGCAGCGGCGCCCGCGAGGTCATGACCGCCTCGGCGCTGCTTGTGGTGCTCGGCGCCGCCCTGCTCATGCAGGAGGTCGGCCTCTCCATGGCGATGGGTGCGTTCCTCGCAGGATTGCTGCTCGCGGAATCGAATTTTCGCCACCAGCTCGAAGCCGATATCGAGCCGTTCCGCGGCATGCTACTCGGCCTGTTCTTCATGAGCGTGGGCATGTCGATCGATCTGGCCCTCGTTCGCGAGCAATGGGTGCTGCTCGCCATCGCGGCACCTGCAATCATCATCGGCAAGAGCCTTCTCATCGCCGTCCTTTCGAAGCTGTTCGGCGCAAGCTGGCGCGATGGCCTTCGGTCGGGAACGCTTCTGTGCACGGCGGGCGAATTCGCCTTCGTCCTTCTCCCTGTTGCGATGGGGCTCGGCGTCATGTCTCCGGCCGAGGCGCAGCCGGTCACGGCGCTCGCCGCCATCACGATGCTGCTGGGCCCGCTCCTGTCGACCTTCGTCGAGAAGATGGTCGCCAGGAGCGGCGAGAACGAGGAAGACCCGGATCTGCAGGGACTTCCCGGTCAGGAAGGCGAGCTTGAGAGCCGCGTTCTCGTGATCGGCTTCGGCCGCTTCGGGCAGATCGTGAACCAGGTTCTGCTGGCGCAGGGCATTCACGCGACCGTGATAGACAAGGATGTCGAGCGCATCCGCGATGCGGGGCGCTTCGGGCTCCAGGTCTATTACGGCGACGGCACCCGCCTCGACGTGCTGCGCGCGGCCGGTGCAGAGAAGGCCGAGATGATCTGCATCTGCATCGACGATCAGGAAGCGATGATGAAGATCATTGAGATCATTCATGAGAACTTCCAGAACGCCCGCAGCTTCGTGCGCGCCTTCGATCGCATTCACGCCATCGAGCTCATGAACCGGGATGTGGATTATCAGATCCGCGAGGTGTTCGAATCCGCCATCGTCTTCGGGCGGGCGGCGCTCGAGGAACTCGGGACCGAGCCCGATGCGGCGGCTTCCGCGGCCAACGATGTGCGCAAGCGCGATATCGCGCGCCTCGTGCTGCAGAAGGAAGTCGGCACCATGGGCGGCGCCGAGCTCGTGGTGGGCGCCAAGATCACCCCGGAACCGCTTACGGTTCCCACGAGCAGGGCCAGGGCCCTCAGCCCGGAGACGCGAGACATCCTTGGCGAAGGCGTGACGTGATGGATGCTGAGCCTTCGGTGAAGAAAACCGACATGACGAGTGAGTCACCGCGCTTCGTGGTCGGCTCGACCATGCGCCACGTTCTCGTCATGACGGGAACGGCAGCAGCCGGCCTCATTGCGATCTTCATCGTCGACCTCGTTTCGCTGCTCTACATCTCCTGGCTGCACGATCCGAGCCTGACGGCCGGCGTCGGCCTCGCCACAGTGGTGATGTTCTTCACGGTCTCGATCAATGTGGGCCTGATGATTCCCATCGGAGCGCTCGTCTCGCGCTCCCTCGGGGCGCGCCGGCCCGACGATGCGCGCCGCCTGGCGACCTCGTGCAGCATCCTCATGGCGGCAGTCGCAGCCCTCGTGAGCCTGATCATTCTGCCTCTGCTGCCGTTGATCCTGGGTACGATGGGCGCACGCGACGAAGCCTACGAGGTCGCGAAGAGCTTCCTCTGGATCGCGCTGCCGACGAACGTTCTTATGGCCATCGGCATGGCGTTCTCCACCGTCCTGCGCGCTGCGGGCGATGCCAAGCGCAGCATGTATGCCAGCCTGTCCGTGGCAGCCGTCACGGTCGTTCTCGATCCAATTCTCATCTTCGGACTGGGCCTGAAGGCCAACGGCGCGGCGCTGACCATCAACATCGCGCGCGTTGCCTATGTCTATGTGGCCTTCCTTTACCTCACTCGTGCCCACCACCTTCTGGCCCCGCCCGACTGGACGTCGATCGCCGGTGATGCGCGGTCGTTCTTTTCCATTGCGATCCCGGCTATCCTCACCAATATCGCGGCTCCCATCGCCAACGCCTTCTTCATGGGGGTGATGGCGCAGTTCGGCGATCAGGCGATTGCCGCCTCGGCGATCATCGACAGGGTCACGCCCGTGTCCTTCGCGGGCGTCTTTGCGCTCGCCGGAGCCATCGGCCCTGTGCTCGGGCAGAACTGGGGCGCGCAGCGCTATGACCGCATGAAGCAGACCCTCAAGGACGCACTGATCTTCACGGTGGCCTATGTCGGCAGCATGTGGCTGATCCTGTTTCTCGTGCGAGTCCCGATCTCCCAAGCTTTCAATGCACCGCCGGCAACGGCCGAGATCGTCCAGTTCTTCTGCCAGCTCAGCGGCTTCATCTGGTTCTTCGTCAGCCTCGTCTTCGTGGCCAACGCCTCGTTCAACAACCTCGGCTATCCCCTGCTCTCCACCTTCTTCAACTGGGGACGGGCCACGCTGGGCATGATTCCCTTCGCCTATTTCGGGGCCCAGATCGGCGGCCCCAAGGGGGCCCTCCTGGGGATCGGCGCGGGATCCGTGGTGTTTGGAATTGCAGCCGTCATCACTGCGTTCTGGACAATCCGGCGTTTGGAGAGGCAAGCTGTTCGAGCCGTGTGACGTTCCAGGCGCATCGGGCTCAAAATGTGGATCCGGTTTTTCGCTTACGCGGCCCTTCGGGTCGCACACAACGATGCGCCGGCCTAAGAAGAGCCGCAGGCGTTTCAATTCGAGGAGGCTGCCATGTTCAACTGGTTCGACCTGATGCGCCAAGCCCAGACCAATGCAGCCCTGGCCTCCCTCGCGCAGCAGTTTAACCTTTCAGGTGATCAGACGCAGAAGACCATGGCGGCCTTCATGCCGGCCTTTGCCATGGGGCTGCAGCACGCCACCACGTCCAGCGATCCTGCCCGCCTGTTCCAATCCATGATGAGCGGCGCCTACCAGAATTTCTGGCAGGCCGCTGGCAACCCTTTCACCCCGCAGGCGCAGCAGGAAGGACGACGGCTGCTCAACCAGCTCTTCGGCTCCGACGAGATCAGCCGCCGCGTGGCACATCAGGCCGCCGACTACGCGGGCGTCAGCACCGAGACCATGCAGCAGTTGCTGCCGGTTCTCGCCGGTATCATGGCGGGAGGCATGTCGCATTGGATGACGGCGCACGCGCATGCGATCCAGTCCATGGCATCCTCCAAGGACGGCGCGAAAGACAAGCCAAGCGGCGCCGTCAACCCTTGGGCGGATCTCTGGGCAGGCTGGACGACCGCGACGGCGCCCGAGAAGAAGCATGCCAATCCGTTCGAGGACATGATGGCAAGCGTTCTGCAGATGCAGATTCCGCAACCGCCCAAGCAAGCGCCCAAGGAGGAGCCGCGACCCTCGCCGTCCTTCGACGAGATGATGGAAAAAGGACGCGAGATGCAGTTGCAGTATCTCGCGTCCCTGCAATCGATCTTCAGCGATGCCTGGAAGACGGATTCTTCGAAGTCCTAGGCGCAGTGCTTGACCGGCGTCACCATGGGAACCACGGGTCGGGCCTGCCTGGCCGAGTAGTCGGGCTTTTCAGCGCGGGAATGTCGCTCCGCACTTCGAATCAGCACCCATGACGGATTGCGCGTGAACGGCTCGGCGAGCGCGCTCGACACATCGTTGCGCGTCAACCCGATATCCTTGAGCATCCTGTCGTCGAACTCGGCGAGATGTTTGACCTCCCGGCGGTGCCTCAACGCTTGCGTGAGAGCGACGAACGAACGGGTGAACTGCTTCAGGGCAGCCATTCCTGAGAAGGGCGTCGTCGAAAATGCAGACCGGTTCATCGGAGGTCTCCTTGCTCTCTCGGTCAGGTCATCGGTTTTGGAACGCTGTGGAACGGGCGTTACAGGGTGTCACAGGGCGTCACAGCGTGTTGCAGCCCGTGTACCAGGAGCGTTCCAGGGGGTGAGGCTGGACCGTACCAGCCTCTGTTCCAACGAACATTCCACGGCGTTCCACGATGTTTCATGGAGGCCCCTGTCAATGAGCTTCCATTTAACGCCTTGTTTATCCTGATTCATTTCCCAGGATGTGGAAGATCGTACCAAAGGCATTTCATCACTTGAAACGATTGTTTGAGATATGTATCATCAACATGATTGATGATGAGGGCGTCGCCATGCATCTGCTTGATATCGACCAGCTTCGGACCTTCGTGGCCATTGCGGATACCGGTTCGTTCACCCGCGCGGCGGAGATCGTGCACAAGACGCAGAGCGCGGTGTCCATGCAGATGAAGCGGCTGGAGGACCGGGTCGGCAAGACGATCTTCGAGCGCGACGGGCGCCTGTCGAAGCTCACCGACGAAGGCGAGCGCCTGCTCGACTACGCGCGCCGGATCGTGCGGCTCAATTCCGAATGCATGGCCTCCTTCAACGACAACGAGCTCACCGGCCGCGTGCGCCTTGGGCTCCCCGACGATTACGCCGACCGCTACCTGCCGGAGATTCTGGCCCGCTTCTCGCGCTCCAACCCGAAGGCCGAGGTGACGGTGGTGTGCGAGCCCAGCCACAACCTGATCGAGCGGGTGCAGCACAGCGACCTAGATCTCGCGATCATCACCCATGTGGACCGGCGCGGCCCGTCCGAGATCGTGCGCATCGAGCAGCTGCTCTGGGTGACCTCGGCCCGCCACGGGGTGCACGAGGAAAGCCCGGTCCCGCTGGCGCTCGGCCGCCCCAATTGCGACTGGCGCCACTCGGCCACGGAAGTGCTGGAAAGCGCCGACCGCACCTTCCGCGTCGCCTATGTGAGCTACCACTCGACGGCCGTGGGCGCGGCCGTGCTGGCGGGGCTTGCGGTCTCGGTCCTGCCGGAGAGCGCCGTGCGCCCCGGCATGCGGATCCTCGGACCGTCCGACGGCTTCCCGGCCCTGCCCTCGTGCAAGATCGGCCTCATCCGCGCCCGCGGCGAGGAGAACCCGCTCGCGGATGCCCTGGGCGTTCACATCAAGCAGTCGCTCGACAATCTCGGCTCGACGCGCACGATGGCGCCGCTCGCGGCCGAATAGACGACGCTCACTTGGCCGCGGGCCGGCGCAGCACGAGCACGTTGCCGGCGAGCGCCAGCACGACGCCGATCACGGCGAGCGGCGTCCACACATAGCCCTCGAGCAGGGTCGAGACCGTGAGCGCCACGATGGGGAACAGCACCGTGGCGTAGCCCGCTCGCGCGGCCCCGAGCCGCCGCAGCAGGGTGAGGTACGACATGAAGGCCAGCACCGACGCGCCGATGGACAGGTAGAGCAGCGAGCCGATGTATTTCAGCGTCGGCTCGATGATGAAGGCGTTGCCGCGCAAGAGGTTCAGCGCCAGCAGCACCGCGCAGCCATAGGTCATGGCCCAGGCGGTGGCGGAGAGAAGCGGCGCGCCCCGGCGCTGCACGACCGTCGAGATCATGTTGCCCGAGCAGAAGAACAGCGTGCCCATCACGCAGAGCCCGAGGCCTTTCAGCGCCGCCGCGTTGAAGCCCGCGCCGGTGATTTCCGGCCAGAACAGGAACACGATTCCCGCAACCCCGATCACGCCGCCGAGCGCCACCCGCGGCTCGACCTTCTGCCGGAAGATCACGAAGCCGAGACCTAAGTTGAACACGGAGGCGAGCGAGAACACCACCGAGAGCAGCGCGGAGGGAACGCTCAAACCGCCGTAATAGAACGAGATGAAGTTGAACGAGAACAGGCAGCAGCCCACGGCTGCGAAGCGCAGGTGATCGGCGAGCGGAAAGCGCACCCGGTGCCCGGTGGCGAGCACCCAGACCCACATGAGCGCGGCCGCGAGCAGGAACCGCCACAGCACCGACATCTCCGGCGCCACGACGCCGAGCTGCGCCCGGATGCCGATCCAGCTCACGCCCCACAGGAACACGGTGGCCGCATAGAGCCCGAGGGTCGTCCCGTCGATTCCCTTCAGGTTCTGCGCGGGCATGGCGGCGCTGGCGTGACTCATGGCATTCCCGTCCCATTTGAGACAACCGGGATACGCTCAGCCACGCATCAGCACAAATGATGAAATCTGATCGATTGCGCTTGCAGCGGTGATGAAACACGCGGCAAACGGCTGCCAACCTGAAACAGGGGCTGTGACACCCCCCTGAAACGGGCTGTGACGGGGCAGGGGCTGTGACGCGTCACAGCCCCTGCCCCGGTCTCGATCGCCGCCCCGGCGGATGGGGGCGCGACCCGGGCCGAGGCCCCTACCCGGCGACCCGTCCCTTCACCGCCCAGGCCCGCACCGCCAGCAGGATCTCGCCGTCGGGTCCGGTCGGAAGCCGCCGGCGCACGCTCTCCCGCACTTGCTCGCGCAACGGCTCGTCGAGGGACTGGCAGACCGTATGTTCGTTGCCGGCGGAGGTGGCTCGTCCCAAGCTATGCGATGAGCGAGGGTTGCGCTGGATGGGCCGGCGCCGAGCCTCCCGCACAGGGGACGAGCCATGCAGCAGAAGAGCAAAGTGTTTGTCGGTCTGGATACCTCGAAACTGAAGATCTCCGTCGC
>NZ_VOSK01000360.1 GCF_009296175.1 Microvirga tunisiensis
CTATCTGGCGCGAAACGGGTTTACTCACATCCCGGCGCCGGCACAAAACGCCAAAACCCTCACAGGCGCTTCAGCGATGCTTGGTATACGCACTCTGCCATGCCGTGTGATGGGCTAAACTCGAGCTTAGTTCCCGATCAGAGCCGGTACCAAGCTGGTACCAACCGGCTCGCGCCGAACGGCCGAAAATTCCCCTGTCTGGATACCGCCCCGAAGGATTGAGCACGCAACTCGTGTTCACGTGATTCCCAATTCTCTCGGCGAGCTTGGCTGGTCGCAAAGGATCACCTCCGAAATCCACGGTCAGCCTTCGCATCCAAGCCGCTGCACCGGCTTCCCGTTCCTGACGTCGGTTCTCGGCACTCAATCCTTTCGAATGATGCTGCGATCGACCCTCGGCGCCTCCCGATCTTACGAGGCAAAGGTTTAAGTCCACACTCGGGTGGATTGTGGCCTCTGTCCTTGGTGTTCGGTATCTCTGCCTCGGGGGCTGAACGTGCTAGATATAGTCGATGCAGACCTCCGTCGCGCCTGAGGGCATTCGGACTTTCATCCCGCCGCATCCGGATCCTGCTCCGGAGAACCTCTCGCCGCGCCAACTCGCCTCGCTGATGCGAACCAACAACATTCGGGTCTGGTCGCAGCGGGCCTATGAGGAGAAGGTGGTCGTCCGCCGCTTTTTCGGCCGCTCCTCGGTTCTGTTCAATGCTCCCGAAGCAATCCGCCATGTTCTGGTCGATCACCCGGAGGCCTATGGCCGAACCCGGGCCACGCTCCGGATCCTCAAGCCGCTGCTCGGAGAAGGGCTGTTCACCAGCGAGGGACCTGCCTGGCGCCATCAGCGGCGGACCCTGGCGCCGGCCTTTACGCCGAGGTCAGTCGAGCTTCTCATTCCGCATATCCGGTCAGCCACGACTGAGATGATCGGCAGTCTCGCCGCCACCGAGAAGGAGCGGGTAGATCTCTTTCCCATGATCCAGCGTCTCGCCCTAGAGATCGCTGGGCGCACCATGTTCTCCCTTGAGATGGGCCAGCACGGCTCCGCGCTCCGGGACCAGATTATGCACTATGGCCAGAGGCTCGGCCGACCGCACCTGTTGGATTTTGTGGTTCCAATCGGCCTTCCCACACCCCACGATTGGGCGCGGGCCTGGTTCCGGCGCGGCTGGATCCGGCTGATCGACCAGATCATGGCTGAGCGGCTGACAGCTAAAACCCATGCCAGTGGTCCGCGCGATCTGCTCGACCTGCTCATGGCGGCTCGCGACCCGGAGAGCGGGGAGGGGTTCTCGCCCAAGCAACTGCGAGATCAGATCGCCACCATGATCCTGGCCGGACACGAGACCACGGCGGTAGCCCTGTGCTGGTCGGTGTATCTGCTGGCCCACTTGCCGGAGGTGCAGGGGCAGATCGCCCAGGAGGCCGCGGCAGTAGTGCAGCCGGACAGCGAGGCGGAGCCTCCGCTCCTCAAGCTGACCTACACACGGGCGGTGCTGGATGAGGTCATGCGTCTCTACCCGCCGGCCTATGTGATTGTCCGGGCCGCCCGCCAGCCGGACAACGTCGCGGGTGTTACTATGAAGCCGGGCGATCTCGCCATCATCTCGCCTTGGGTGCTGCACCGGCACCGGAAATACTGGCACGAGCCGGATGCGTTCGCCCCAGAACGCTTTCTGCCCGGCGCCTTGGCAGTCGACCGCTTCGCTTACCTGCCGTTTGGTGTTGGGCCCCGCGTGTGCATCGGCGCTCACTTCGCCCTCACGGAAGCCACTCTGGTGCTGGCCGAACTCATGCGCTCGTTCCGGATCGAGTTGGTTACAAGTCGGCCTGTCTTGCCTGTCGCCGTTGTGACCACCCAGCCTGATCACGCGCCGCTATTCCGGCTCCATCGCCGATAAGTCTCTGCCGTGGGGAAGACCGGCTTTCCGGCACTGGAGAGCTCTCTACGTCAAAGGGTAGGTACCAGCCGAGAGGAGCAAGTCATGGCACGAGCCACCAAGTCGGTCAGTCGAGCACGCACAGAGGATCGGGGAGCTTCCAAGAAAGGCACTGGCAAGCAAGCAGCCGCTCGGGGAAGGAGCACGGAAAGAGGTGCTGTAAAACGGGGAGCCGCCAAGAGAGGCGCGACTAAGCGGCGAGGATCTCGCGCCGCCCTCATGGTCAAAGGCTGGACGGTCAACTTTGTCTCCGGGGAATCTCTCCAACTCGAAGCGGACTCCGTGAGCGTCGACAGCAGCGGAACGGTGACGTTCTCCCTGTTCGGGAAAGATGTGCTGTACGTCTCCGCGGCCAACTACAATTTCATCATGGAAACGAGTGAGCCTCTCGAGAGCAGGGAAGAGGAGACAGAAACCGATTGATAGGTCAATGTTGTCGGGGCAAGGCGTGTGTGGACGATGACCCGTTTCCCCACCCGACAGATGATATGGCACTTCGGCTCCCGCCTCTTGGCTCACCCCATGAGATTTGGTGGGAAGGTGAGCGGCGTGCATTCAACCGGGCCAATGAGACAAGTGAATGAAGCGCCTCGAGTGCGAGAACGGATTTATTGGCGATGCTGACTGCTGCCGGAAACATCTTCGAACACGTCCTTCGCGATGCGGTGGACGAGGAATTCGCGGAGCTTGTTGCCGCGGAAGGTGTCAGGATCGAGCGCATTGCCTCTACAGGGCAGGCAAGTCCGCCCGGGTTCTGGTACGACCAGGAGTGGTCCGAGTGGGTGCTGTTGCTCTCTGGATCCGCTGGCCTTCTGTTCGAGGGCGAATCCACTCCCAGAGAACTGAAACGAGGGGATTACTTGCTGATTCCGGCGGGAAGACGCCATCGGGTTGAATGGACAGACGCGACGGAGCCAACGATCTGGCTTGCTGTTCACTATGGCTTTGTTGCCCCGCCGTGAGTCGTTCAAAACCTAAAACAGCTCGACACACTCATTAACACCTGGATCACGCCCTCTTTCGATCTCTTCGGCAGGCGTGTGGGGCGACGCTTATCGTGATGGTTGGGTAGGACTGGCAGGACGCGCTCGTGCACGGCCTCGGGTCGATCCACCCTTGGCTGCTATGGATCGCTTGGTTGCGGGAGTTTCAGTACGACTCTTGCGAGGACTATCGCTCGCAACCGCAGGTGAACGGTTCTTGCGAATTGTGGTTTTACTCCCGTCCTCTGCTTTCATTGCATGACGTGAGGCATGCTCGTCGAGAAAAGCCCTGCAGGCTGCAAAGTCCGTCGCGATCTCTGGTGGGCACTCCACACCGTGTTCTTCAGCCAATGCTCGCGCATAGCGCACCATCGCTTCACTCGGAGGGCGAGGGTCATGCTGAGGCCGGTGTTCTCCCGCCTCCGATGATCGTGCTGGCGCATGCTGGTCCAGGAAGGACCGGCAGATGGCGGCATTGCTCTTCAGACCACGAGGCAGCTTTAGTCCCTTGCGGGCCGCAAGGGACGTGGCAAAGGCAATCATGGCCTTGGTTGGTGGCTTCCCAGCCGGCGCAAAACTCACAGGAACTGTGGTAGGATCAACGGCAACCGTCTGCGACTGAGCGATGGCCCCGATCAATTCTTGCACGCGGGCACGCGTCCGCTCCTGATAGGAGGCGGCCCGACGAACGGCCTCGTCCCTTGTGAATGCCCGTCCAATCTCGGCGAGATCAGCCTCGAACATTGCCCGACCAACCGGGTCGCCATAGGCAGGAAAGACACGCCGAACCGCTGCAATGAAAGCGAGCCCAACTTCCGTCACCTGGATCGGCGGGTCCTTACCTTTCAGCAACTCAACATACTGACTCTTCTGGAGCTTGGGTAGGATCGTGTCGCGGGTCGCCGCAGTTCCAAGCCCCTTTGGCTCATTTGGGTTCGCCGGGTTCTCGAGAGCGGCTTTGAGTGTGGGGTCATCCACCTGATCGACGAGGCGCCCCATCACGACGGGCAACTCGCCGCGGGTGATCCGACGTGGTGGCTCGGTCTTGGCCGTCTCGATCCGGGCATCGGTTGCTTTCCCAGGCTCATTGTCCCGGATCGACGGCAGGCGTCCAGTGGTGGGCTCTTCGTCCGGCTTGGCCTTGCCCGGAACAGTCTCGTTCTCCTCATCAGCCTCGGCTCCATAGACAGCCCGCCAGCCAGGCGACTTGATCACGCTGCCGCTGACGGAAAACCGCTTTGGACCGAGTGACGTGGCAACTTGCACAGCGATGGTGGTCTGAGCGTCGATCCCGTCGGGCAAGTGGGCTACCAGGAAGCTCTTGGCCACAAGCTCCCACAGACGCATCTGATCCCCATTGATGCTCCCCGGCTGGGGCACCTTGCGCAGTGGCACGATGGCGTGGTGCTCGCCCGGATCCTTGACGTAATGGCCCTTGTTGCCCTTGCGAAACACCAGTTTGCCAGCGGCTGGCACGAGACCCGCGAGATCGGTCAGAACCGCGACGACGCTCTCAATGACCGTGCTGGCATCCCCCGTCTGGCTCTCCGGCAGGTGCTCGGACTCGGTGCGGGGATAGGTCAGGTAGCCCTGATCATAGAGCTCCTGTGCCAGCTTCGCCGTGTGCTGTGGATCCCAGCCGAACCGCTTGGCGCAGCGGCGTGCAAGAGTGTCCTTGGAGAACAGGCGAGGGGGCGACCGGCGCACATCCTTCTGCTCGACCCCGAGCGGCCCCAACCAGGAGGCAGCGGCCTGCTGGATTTTCTCGGCCACCTGTTTGTCGAGGATTTTGTCTTTTGGTGCATGCCAGAGAGTAATCTCGGCACCAGCATCCGTGATGACGGTCAGAGCAATCTTGAAATAGTCCTGCGGGACGAAGTCGCGGATTCGCTTCTCCAAATCCGCCAGGATTGCAAGCGTTGGCGTCTGCACGCCGCCAAAGCGCCAGGGCTCCCGAAAGGCAGGCGGCCGTAGCCGCAGGGAGATGGCGCGGGTACCATTGAGCCCCAGGTGGTAGTCTTCATATTGGCGGCAGAGGGCCTCCAGGTAGGCGGCGTAATCCCGCTCGCCAGAGTCGGGCTCCTTGGCCATCGCCGCGAAGGCTCGGCGGATCGAGACCTCATCGAGGGCCCCCAGCTTGAGACGGTCTACGCGACCTCTGTACCCGAGATGCTCAAGTACCTCCCAGGCGATCATTGACCCCTCCCGGCCCGGATCGGTGGCGATGATCACCCGCTCCACGCCTTGAAGAGCCTGCTTGATCGCCTCGACCTTGGGCTTGTGCGACTGGCCGGAGCGGCTGGCGCTGTAGGTGACCGGAATACGCTCGAGCACGATCGGGAGGGTGTCGAAACGCCACGACTTCCATTCGTCCCGCACGGCGCCGGGCTCCTCGGCCGTCAGGAGGTGCCCCTCAGCCGAAACACAGATCGTCGTAGGCGATTTGAAGAAGCGCTGCAGCTGGCGCATGGCCGAAGGCTTCTCGAAGAAGAACAGCGTGCGCGATGCTGAATGAGCGGTCATGACTCGGGGCAGCTTGATCGGAACGAAAAGAGAACACTACCTCCTGGGCTGAGGTCGGTCAATGACTAAGCAGGTTTCAGCGGGGTGGCCAACGGATGCTGTCTGTGATTCCATCTTGTGGTTTAGTTCGGGATGCGGATCATGGCGGGCAAATCCCCTGTTGTCGCGAGCGCCGCACAACGGCGTGACCTC
>NZ_VOSK01000361.1 GCF_009296175.1 Microvirga tunisiensis
ATAGAGACAAGTATCCATAGCGGGGCTCCTCAACCGTTGCACACCCCGCATCCGCCTCATCAATCTTCACGAAAGCTATTCCAAATCAAGCACTTGAAGCGAGTAATAAAATTGCTCACCAGCCTCTAGATCAGATCTAACGAAAATTTTAACTGACAATTAACTGATCGTGGGTAGTCCTTACAAAAGGTACACTTTTGGTGCGCTCGTAAACTTGATGCAAAGGCACCAAAGGAATTTTGACGGAGGCAAAGTTCCGGCAGAGTTCGATGTACATACGCCTGGGATAAGGGCCTTTTTGGTTCTTACGCATGATGCCTTTCCAGCGCGCGGGCTCTCGAGAGCCATGTTCCAAATGAGGTTTTTCGTTCGTAGGGGAATCATCGACGCCGCGCATCGGTGCGGTGTTACTCAGATGCGTCATGCGCAAATCGGTGATGGTTTCGCCCGGAAGCATTGAGGGATTGTGGCAGTCCCTCGGCGCGGGCCGTTCGAAAAACGACGTTTCAACCTATTGAAAGTATAGGCGCGCAATAATGACCTCTATCATCTCGTCCCTGACAACTTCCCAGATTAAGAAACTTTCGACTGAAACGATCAAATCTTTCACTGAAGAGGACATCCAGGCTCTCTCGGCAACGCAAATCAATGCCCTCAGCGCAAGTCAAGTCGGCGCTTTGGATGTAGATGACATCGCGACCTTCACGGGCGACCAGCTGAGGTCCATCTCCACCGCGGCTATGGTTGGTTTGACCGCCGATCAGTTTTTCGCAATCGATAGCTCGAAAATGACGAGCTTCTCCGCAAGCCAGATGGCCGCTCTGACATCGGCACAGGTTAGCGCGCTCAGTGTAGACCAGATCGAAGCGCTCGACGCGACGCAGATTGCAGGATTGAGTGCAGCGCAGATTAGTTCGCTTGGCACTGATGACATTGCGGAATTCTCAGGCGAGGAGACTGGCGCGATCAGCGCCAAGGCGATCTCGGGCCTGTCGGTGGAGGCAGTCAGCGAACTCAGCGATGATCAGCTCGGTGCCCTGAAGCCGGCCCAGATCTCCGCCCTCAGCACCGCTCAGGTCAAGGCTCTGACACCCGAGCAGATCGGCAAGTTCTCGGAGGCTCAGGTCACGGCCCTGACCGCCTCGCAGGTCTCGGTGCTCGACGACGCGCAGATTGCCGAACTCGACGTGTCCAAGCTCAGCACCAAGGCTGTCGCTGGCCTCTCGGCGACGCAGATCGGCTTGCTGGGCGAAGATCAGGTCGAGGGCATCACCGCAGCCCAGGTCGCCGCCATGAACGCAGCGCAGCTCTCGGCGCTGGATGGCGATGACATTGCCAAATTCTCGACCGAGGAGATCGGCGCGATCAGCGCCAAGGCGATCTCGGGCCTGTCGGTGGAGGCAATCAGCGAACTCAGCGATGATCAGCTCGGTGCCCTAAAGCCGGCCCAGATCTCCGCCCTCAGCACCACCCAGATCCAAGCTCTGAGCGAGGCACAAATAGCTCTAATGAGTGCTGAACAACTGAATGCTCTGAGCGCAGACCAGGTGAGTGTGCTCAGCGATACGCAGATCGCCGAACTCGACGCTACTGACATCGCATCGCTGAGCACGAAGAGCGTGGTGGGCCTTACGACTTCGCAGATCGAAGGTATGACAACGGCTCAGATCGAGGCTCTTACGTCCAAGCAGGTCGCCGCCATGAGCGCCAACCAGATTGCCGCACTTGAGGACGATGACATCAAGCAGTTCTCGACCGAGGATATTGCGGCCATCAGCACAAGTGCGATCTCTGGGCTTTCGGTGGAGGACATCAGTGCTCTTACTGAAGAGCAGCTCGGCGCCTTCACCGATCCGCAACTCCAGTCCATGAATACTAATCAAGTCGACGCGGTTATCGCCGCCTACCACGCTTTCTAGCTAAGGCCGGACGGCAGCTGCGTTCAATAGTGGCGCGGACATATGAGATAAAGACGGCGCTCCCTGTAGGGAGCGCCGTCTTTATCTTTCTGAAGCGCAAAGCTAGGCTCAGCGTCTATCTGGGTGTGTTCGACCGCAATTTCCGCGGCGCTCGCCAGTGAGCACCCCAAGACCGAGCTAAACCTCCCGTGTTCAAATCCACTTGGCATGATAGCGTTCGTTCAGCTGGCTCAGCACGGTATCGGTGCGGTGGCGGTCCTGAATGAGCCAGTACGTCCAGCCTCCTGTTCGTGTGCGCTGCGAGACGGAGAAAACAGGGCAAGACCTTGCCCTGCAAGACCCTCCTGCAGGTGCGGGCTCCAGTACCCCTATTCCTTAGAGCCCATTCCGCATGACAAGTTCGGAATCCAAGCGCAAATGCAAGATCCGCCGCCTCGGCGGAGCCTAGGGTGGGGGCAGTAATCAATCCCGGTCAGGTGCCGCGCCGGTGCAGCCACACGCAATAGCGAGTCTCATGGGTGAGCAGAATGGAGGTGCGAGACTTACGCTCTATTTCATGCGCCAGGCGTCCAGTTCCACAACCACCATGGGCCAATTGGCCGACAAGGAGTTCCTGAAGTTCGTGCAGACGACCCTCAATATTCCGACTGAAACGTCCAAGGCGGATCTGGATTTACAGGATGCCAAAAGCTGATCCAGCGGATTAGCGCTACGCGAGGTATCAACAACGCCAGCGTAGAGGAGGTTTCGCCTGTGCTGATGCTGTTCTCGGAACCTGTAGAAACAGGCATCGGCGTGGACCTGATGATGAGCATCACCAAGCTCAGGCTCGGCGGCTTCTGATCCACTATTTTGAGATGACGTCCGCGACGATCCGCTCGGAGACCGGCATCGCGTCGGTGGGTGCGCTCACGACGAAGATGCCGCTGCAGACGGTCGTAATCTTGCGGATCGGCGTGCGGTGCTTGTCGGCGCCGATCAGGTAGTTCACCGTGTAATATGGCTCGCCGCCGATGAAGGTGGTCTCTCTTCTCTCGAAGATATAGCCGATTTGGGTCGGGCTGATCCTGTAGACCGTTCGAGGCGGGCCCCAGGCGGCAATGCGCGCGGAGATGGGCTTCCCAATATAATCCGAACACGACAGGGCGAGCGTTTCATAGGTCGTCGGCGCGCAGCCGCCAATACTGATCGCCGCCGCGAGCGTCACGAAGAGCGTTCTCAAGAAGATCTCCCAAGGAAACCGATGTTCACTTCGGTTCGACACTATACCCCGATCCCGAGCGACCGAAGCTCTTCCTAGCAATGTAGTAAACCTCGGGCCGGAACCGACGAGATCGCGCAAACGCTGCGTCAGGTTCGGGCAAGCTCGCGATATCATATGGAAGGAGTACCTCCAAGTGATGAGGAAAGATCCATGGCTGTCGTTCTCGTGCCGTTCGTTGCTGCATCCCTGGTCGGGCTGATCGGGACGCCCGTCTTCCGCCTCATGGTCTCCTCGAAGAGAACGAGGCATTGGGCGAGACATCGCAGCGTGGCGCAGAGCCGGTATTGAATGAAACGAGGCCTCGATGTGCTGAAGGCGCCGATTTGATCGTCGCCGATCGCGGTTGAAGCCGAAGCAGGCAGCCCGCTCGTTTGGCGGATGCACCATTTCATCGGTTCTCGACGGGATTCCGGCGTCAAACAGGTCCGGTTGTATTCGAAACCGCCCAATACTGATCTTACCTCTTCGTTCAGAGAGGTCGCCATCTCACGATGACGCCGGTTGCTTGCTCTGTTGCTGGAAGTCAACAGTGACGAGTCGTTCGTGACCTTGCGACGAGTTCGCGCTTGCGCCGAGCGTCCGCTGCTGACAGCTTTGTTGAAAAGAAAAAAGCTGAACAGACGCGGGGCATGAGCGTGATTACTTTCAGGACGATACGGAGGCGAGGTAAACGCCTCAATCATATCTTCGCTGCGGCGGGTCTCGCCGCATCCGTCCTGTCCGCCATGGCCGGTGCGGGATCGGTTCTCGCGCTACCCCAATCACCGATGCCCGGAGATGCGATTCTGACCGTGGGGGCGGCCGGGCCGACTCCGGCATGGGTCGCGTTCTGCACGCACATGCCGCGGGAATGCGCTCTCAATCCTTCAGAGCCCGACACGATCGTTCTTAATCAGGCGGTCTGGAAGACCATTGCCGACGTGAACGAGCGCGTGAACAAGGAGATCCTGCCGGTGACCGACCAGGATCACTGGGGTGTCGCCGATCGCTGGGATTATCCCGATGACGGACTCGGCGATTGCGAGGACATCCAGTTGCTGAAGCGCCGCCTTCTCACCGAAGCCGGCCTGCCGCAGCGAGCCCTGCGCATGACGGTGGTCATCGACGAGATCGGGGCAGGGCACGCCGTGCTCATGGCGAGAACGGATCGCGGCGATTACATTCTCGACAACAAGCGCAATGCCGTCCTCCCCTGGCAACAGACGGGCTATCGCTATGTGAAGCGGGAAGGGTCCGACAGCGCGGGCTGGGTCTGGCTTGGAAACCAGGCGGCACCGATGGTCACGGCGACGAAGTAAGCGGCCGGCCTGTCGAACAAAGCTCTGTTCCAATGTCGATCGGGACGATGTCGTGATGTCAGGTGAGGCGCTCGGGAGAGCGCCGCACGATGCGCTAGCTCGATGCCCGTGCCGACGGCGACTGAGTGATCATGGTCTCGGTCGTCAGGACGACCCAGCCGGCATCGGAACGCTCGATGGAGATGATCTGGCCGATTCCGGGCAGCGTCATGCCGGGCGTAACCCACCAGAGGCCTTCGGGGCCTTCGATCAGGGCTGATCCGCCTGTCGCCCGATGAACGACGTAGCGTTGGAACAGCGCTCCTCTGCTGGCGGTCTGCGCTGCCGCATCGCCCTTCTGACCTGCAGCCGGTTTAATCTCTTTCTTGGTCAGTGAGCCGGTTGTCGCGGGGCTCAGATCGACGGAGCGCGTCGAATTTGCGGCGGCTCTGCCGGCGGTCGTGTCGGTCACGGCGCTCTTGAGATAAGTATAGCTGTCGCTCAAATGCAGGGCGTAGACCGGCAGGCCGATTGCGGAGAGAGTGAGGGCCAGTCCCAAGCACATCACGATGCGGTCGCCCACCGCCTCGCGGATGGATTCTTCGATGCGTTGAACCTTCCGCTCTCGTTTCTCAGCCGTGGAGACGGGCCCCTTGCCGCTGCCGGCCATGGCCACCTGCTCCAATACCTTATCGAACCGAATGCCCATGGAAACCGCCAGGTTGAGAATCGCGTGCAATCATTCCTATGGGTTTATGCTTAAGAATTCGTCACCTGCCGCAGAGAAACCTGGCTGTATTCACCGGAAGGATAAGGCAGCCTCACGCAAGCATCCGCACGATATCATCGAATGCCATTCGTGGATGTTGCGGTGGCTTTGGTCGTTCGGGGTTGATAATGAAGATTAATGATCTTCACGAAGGTGGTGTAACATAGGGCGGTGTCGGTCCTCGTGAGGAGGTGCGCGATGGATGGCAATGTGTGGCGGCCGGCGCATCTGACGCCGGGGCAGATGGAAGAGCGCCGTCTGGAGGCCGCGCGGCTGTTGCGGCAGGGGCGGCTCTCCCAAGCCGAGATCGCCCGACAGCTGGGGGCCAGCCGGGCCAGTGTTTCGCGCTGGGCCGCCACCCTCGCCCAGGATGGCCAGC
>NZ_VOSK01000362.1 GCF_009296175.1 Microvirga tunisiensis
GCGCCGACCTCCTGTGATCTCGCCCGCGCCCTTCAGAGCAAGGTCCGGCGCGCTCGCGATCAGCTTCTGACCTTCGCCCACTGGCCCGGATTGGTTGAGGCAACCAACAACGCCTGCGAACGCGCGCCGGACAATGGCTTGAGGTCCTCCGCCTGATGGTGTCGCCCGGCATTACCGACGAACTCGCACCCTGCTTCGTGGCCTGGGACCTGGAGCAGGGAACGGCGGAGCCCGACCCTCAGGAAGATTTGGCGATCCGCCGCTTGCCCTTCCGCGAAGCCGTGGCCGCCGCCCTTGACGGAACAATCAGTGACGCTGCGAGCGTTGCCACCCTTCTGGCTGTGCACGCTCGAGCCGCCGCGAAATCCCTGCCGGCGGATCTTCTGGCGCGGCTTCACCCCTGAGCCAGGCAGTTGGCAACAGGCTGCGGCCCATCATGCCTCCACCGACCACAGGCGGGCGATGGCCGGTGGGAGCTTCATGTCCGGCGCGGCGGTGCGCAGACGGTGCACCCGCACAGCCGTGATGGGATCGGCGGGATCAAGCGTCATCAGGAAGCCCAAGGCCTTGCTTACCAGGGCGCCCGCAAGTCGTTCTCGCTCCTCGATCACACTGTCGAGAGAAATGCCCGGCAGAAGAGGCCCCCGGTAGAGCCGCAACACCTGGTCAAAGGCCACCCCTCGCTCGGCTTGAGGCAATCGAGGGTCGTTCAGGCGTGACAACGCGGTGCGCAATCGTCCAAAATCCGTCCGGACAATGGTTGTGTTCAGCCGAACGTGGTCGTCCTCCTGCAGGATCGCCTCGGCGCCAATCAGCTTGCGCAGACGATACACTGTCGTGCGCAGGGTGTGCATGGCACGATCGCCATCCAGCTCCGGCCAGAGCTGGTCCGCCAGCAGGTCCTGCGACACACCTCGCTCATCGGCAATGATCAACAGCCAGAGCAGCTCAAGCGGCTTGCGTTGGGCCTTGCCCTGCCCAGCTCTGATCTTGTCCCCGCGGAGATGGATGGCAAAGCCGCCAAGACAGTAAAATTCCACCGGATAAGGCCACCGCTCGTCGACAGAACCATTATCGGGCGGCGCCAGCCGCCAGAGTTCGATGACATCTCGTGTGATCCGGACATCGGCGCCATGGCTGAGAGCGTCATTGGCAAGACGGCCGAGATAAGGCCGGTTCATGCCAGTGATCTGGCGGAACCGCAGCCTGCAGGCGGCTTGCCCCATGCGCGCCCAAAGCTGAACGAACTCGCTCATGCGTCCCTGGGTATGCGCAAGGAAGGCGTCTGCCAAATCGGCATGCAGGGCAAACACCGCATTGCGTGCCCGCGTGGCCAGCTCCCGCAGCTCTGCGATGGACACCCGCGCGGCCTCGTCCCCGACCGCGGCCTGCGCCATGCCCAAGAGAAATGTCTGGTTCCCGATCTCCTGGGATGCGCCACTCTTTAGGGCGATGCTCAGCGCCTGATGGGCTTCGGCGATCGCCTGATCATGATCGCCCGCGCTCAGGGCCACGGCGGCCCTCAGCATGTGAGGCCCCGGAATATTGGCCCCACGGCTGTATCCGACAATGCGCTCGTACTGGTGAAGAGCGCCCCTCGCATCGGCGTGGCTGCCCTCGGCAGCAAAGGCTTGAGCGAGCACCCACGCAATCGTCGAGAGCCGATGGCTGATGCCCCATTGGTGCGCGAAGGCCTTGGCCTCGTCGGCGAGACGCCGCAGGGCCTCGCCGTTCCCATCACGGAAGGCCACCGCCGCGGCAGCATAATACCAGCTCAATGTCGCCAGTGGCGGAATGTCGGCGCGCCCGACCAGTGGTCGCAGGGCATCGACCTGAAACCGGCCGGCCTCGAGATCGCCGCGCCACCATAAGAAGTAGTTCGCCAGCAGGCTGCCGGTTGAGAGCTGGATGGTTGGCGGCAGGAGTGGCAAGGCCTGCTCCAGTTCAGCGTGGGCGCTGGGCACGTCGGGATGCGTCGGCTCCCCAAGGAGCATCGCCAAAGCGCGTCCGACCGCCAACTGATGCCGAACCGGCTCAGGGGCCTCGCGCACCAGATCGAGAGCGGGCCGGGTCTCCGCAACGAGCGCCATCAGCCGCGTGTCCAACGACCAGTCCGCCAGGGCTGCTCTGACCTCACCGTACACGGCCTGCACATACAGGGAGGCCTCAGCTGCGGGATCGAGGCTGCGCCAGAGCCCAGCGAAATCCGCCCGAGCCGCCTGAGGTTCGAAGGGCAGGCGGGCATAGGCCTGCGAGATCCGTATCGCCGGCTCAGCCTGCGTGCGCTCGGGCAGCATGGTAATGAGCTGGAGCAGCTCACGGTTTTGGCCCGCGCCAATGAGATCCTGCGCCTGATCGCGCACCAGGATCTCTACCTCCTCGTGTGCGCTGGCCTCAAGCAGCAACCGGGCGCCTGTCAGAAGCTCGCCCCGCCCAAGGAGCAATCGGCCGGTGTGCAGGCGAGCCTTCTGCAGATCTCCGGGAGCCAGAGTGGCCTCGGCTGCGGCCTTGAGCCACTCAAAGAATAGATCATGCTTGCGCAACGCACCGTTCACAAGCCGCGTCAGCAAGCTGCGCTCTTCGGCCAGGCGCATGACAGCTGCAACCGCGTCCGCGCCACCAAGCGCGCCCCATTCCTCCTCATGGCCAGCCTGCAGGAACGCCGTCGCCAACAGGCCTTGCCGCTCGGCCTCGCTGTAACTGGAGAAGAACTGCGTGAACGCGGACGGAGGAAGCGCCGACAGTTGTCTTAACGGCAGCCGGGACGATGACGCGACCACCAGATCGGCGATCCAGTGACCAGACTGCCGTAACCGGGCCACAAAGGCGCTCCGGGTCAATTCTTCCGAGGACCCAAGGTCGCGTTTGAAATCCTCAAACTCATCTATCTGGACACGCAGGTCCAAAATCTGGATCAGGCGTGACGGCGGCAGGGTCGCGAGAACGCTCTCGGACGGATCCTGCCGCGACAGGCAAAGCACCTGATCATCAGCACGCAGCTGTCCTGCCAGGATCGGCAGGATACCAAGTGGAGCAGCCTCCGACGGTAGGCGGTGGACATCATCAAAGACGAACAGATATGGAGGCCGCCCCTCGTCGCGCAGCAACTCCTCGAACCAGTTCTCGGCAAACTCGTGCAGGCCCGGGAGAGCCTCCGGGGTAAGATCGGGGAGTGCATCGACAGGCGCGCCCGGCAGACGGGCAATCGAACGCTTGAGGGACTGAAAGAACAAACACGGATTGGCGTCCATCTCGTCCAGGCGGTACCAGATCCCATGCCGCTGGTGCGCCGAACCGACGCCCGCGTGCAGCCAGGTCGCAGCTGTGGAGGACTTGCCGGCTCCCGGAGGCGCCGCAATCCAGATAAGACTGCGTGGCGGCGCCTGCCGGATCTCATTGAAAAGGCGATGCCGCGAGACTAGGCCGTAAGGTTCAGGCGGGACAAGCTTGCTGGGAAGGGCAGAAGAGACCAAGATTTTTCAAATACTCTGATCGGGAACCGCATCGATGGAGGAGATTTCATTCAAATTCTTATTGCTCTACATTGTTCCCTGTCCCGACGAGATCAAACCCAGCTGCAAATCATAAGCGTGACATTAGGAGGCTACACGCTGCGGCCTGGTAGGGGCAAGCTTGTATCTACCAGAGTTCGTTGTGGCAACTATCCTAGTGGCAACCATCCCACGATAGATATAACTATATTATCTTTGATATATAATTTCGATAATAACTGCCTCTCTCCTCGTGCCGGATTTGAAGGAAAGCTGTCGCCATTAGGCCTGCCCGCTCAGCCTCATCATAATCAGGTGATGCCTCCTCGGGCTAAACCCTGGGGCTTCCGGGCCCCTTCAGGCCCGGCGTCTCGCATCCGAGACGGGCAATGTTCAGCGCCGCGTTGTGGTCCCGATCATGCTCGAGACCACACCAGCGAACACCCACAAAGATCGGGGCCAGTTCGAGGGTGTCACCACCCTTCATCGAGCCACAAACGCGCTAACAGAGTTGCTTCCGTCCTAAGACGTGTCCTCGGCGCAGGACGCAGAGAGGACTGCGCGCGAGGTCGATCACCCAGGATTCGAGCCTTCGTGTGAGGCCGGGCATGACTGAACCGCGTCCGCTATGATCCAACCGATGGCGGAGCTGTCGAGTCCGGCAGCTCCGCCAGCAGACATCAGCCCGTTGGCCTCTGCCCAGATTTCCGTGTTACAAACCCTGCAGGCGGGAGGAGACTTGAATGGACATCAGCGATGGTTTGGCGGCCTACTTGAGTGAGTTTGGGACCAATCAGCCGCTCACCTTCCCCGTTCGAGCCCTTGAAACGGCAAGCCAAGTCTCGTGTCAGATCATCCCGTTCCCTCGGTTGGCGTGTCCGTCGGCAAACCAGCTCGCCCAAGCAGACCCGACCCCTTCCCTCCCGTTCAGCCTCGGGGTCAACCAGACTCAGAATGATGGGACTGACGCTTAAACCTCCAGTGTGATCCTCCTCGGCTAAGAGTCTGAGACGATCACGCCAGCCCGGATCATCCCGATGCCCCTTGGACAAGCCGCGCGCACGATGAGCGAAGAGGAGTTGCCGGAGTGAGGATGCGATCGACGGCTGGCGCGGGGACACCCCTCTTCGTGACAAGAGAGCCGATCGCCAGATTTCCGCACAACAGACTGGCCTAGACAGCCCTGGCGCCACACGTGGCAGGAAAGCCGCGGAGCCGGACTGTACCAAAGTCGGACTCCCCACATCAGCCTTTTTTGGGAGTGGTAAAGGAAACCTTAAACCGGATACAAAGGCATTCGCCCGCCGTAGCGGCTAATGGCTTCGCCAACCTAATGGCTTCGCCAACCTTGAGCGTTTGTTATGATCTTTCGATTATTGTCCCTTCCACTCGTTGCTTTCGGCTTGGCCGGATGTTCGAGCCTCGCGTCGATTGAGGAATTTGCTCACCTGCCCAAGGGGAGCACCGACGTGGTCAATGTGGGCTGCCTGACTTATGCCACCTATGAGAAGCCGGCGCCTGAGGGCGGTTCGGTGCTCATTGCGGCAAGTGCGGTCAATCAGGCGGCGGGCAGCCTCTGCAGCAACCCATCCTCATCCGATGGTTTGGCGCCGTCTCTGGCCACAATCCGCTATGCGTCGGCGGCCAATCGCTTCGTCGACAAACGCCATCCGAACTGCCGCTTGGTCCGAGGCGAAGAGTTGACCCCGCTGCACTCTCGGTTTGAATTTGTCTGCCTTAGGACTTGAGGCTCCACCTGAGTTGGCGATCCGATCTGAGTTCCCTGTCGATCCTGACGGATTTGTGTGCAACGGCGCACGCTCGACAAGGCTTGATGACCAGCGCCCCACCCCGGAGGCGGATCTGCGCGACCCCGTATAATCTCATGGCCGAGCCATGCCGGAGACTTGCACCCAATGCACGGGCGCGTGCAGCCGGGTACCGTCAACAGAGTGCATGTCGCATTCGGGTAAGAGGCTGGTGAGCAATTTTATTACTCGCTTCAAGTGCTTGATTTGGAATAGCTTTCGTGAAGATTGATGAGGCGGATGCGGGGTGTGCAACGGTTGAGGAGCCCCGCTATGGATACTTGTCTCTAT
>NZ_VOSK01000363.1 GCF_009296175.1 Microvirga tunisiensis
GGAGGCCATCAACCGCTACGTGGCTGAAACCAATGCACGTCCCAAGCCCTTCACCTGGACGGCCAACCCAGATGAGATCATCGCTGCCGTCCGGCGAGGGCACCAAGTGTTAGATTCCGTCCACTAGCGGCCTCGGGCCAGGCGCTGACGGATCCCCTCCTGAGCCGCGTCCAGATCGGCATAGGTGGGATGATCGGGTCCATCCAGGCAGCCAAAGCCTGCCTCCAGGTACCACTGGCCGGATGCGCCATTGTACTGCTCACCGAGATGGGTCAGCACCGCCACCAGCCGCTGCTGTCCGTTGAACACCAGCATGCCTTCTTCATCGCTGCCGTTGCCAACCCGGATCGGCTGAAGGGTCATGCTGCTGCCTCCTGCCGCTCCAGATGCAGGTAGGCCGGGTCGAACTCGCCGGCTGCCTTCAGCTTGTCCCAATCGAGCACTTTCAGGCGGTCGCCTTTCAGCTCGATCAGGCCGTTGGCTCGCAGTTGCTGCAGCATCCGGTTGACGTGAACCGTCGTCAGGCCAATCGCATCGGCAAACTCGCCCTGGGTGATCGGCAGATCACAGGCATGGTCCTCGGCCAGGCCCACCGCCCGCAGGCGCACCAGCAGCTCGCACAGAACATGGGCGATGCGCTGGTAGCCTTCGCGCTGCCCGACATTCATCACCCATTCCCGGAAGATCGCCGCATCGATGAGGGTCTCGCGCCAGAAGGCGGCGGCGAGGCGAGGGTAGCGTTCGCAGATGTCGCGCAGGACTTCATGCGGGATGAACCCCACCCGGCACGGGCTGATGGTGCCGATGCTGGTGTCCAGCACCTGGAGATGCAGGCTCTGCAGGTCAGGAACATCGCCGGGAAGGTTGAAGGAGACGATCTGGCGCTTGCCTCCCGCGGTGACCTTATAGGTGCAGGCAAAGCCGCTCAGGATCAGGCACGACCGGGAGGGACGGTCGCCCTGGCGGACGATGTCCTGGTCGGCCTTGATGCCCATGACCTGCATGGGCAGGTTTTCAAGGACCTGGCGCTCGTCATCGGCCAGCGTGAAGATGCTCTCCAGCTTGCGGATGAGCCGATTGTTATCAGGAACTAACGATAAGCGCATGATGAGCTCCCCTGGCCTGCAGGCGGGAGCACACGGATCTCTCTGCTATCAGCGCCTGAGATCAGTTGCTGACAGTAAAGTAACTCTCACATGCAAATAAATCCCTGTCTTACATCTATGTGGGTCTTGAAGATTAACTTCGCCGAGAAAGGCTCTGCTTGGCTGGTGAAGGGACGGCGATCTGGCACAAGGGCCGATGAGAATCGCTGTGCAAGCGCAGCGCCGTGCGCGAGCGGGTGCTTGGCGAAACCAGGCTGATTGTGCTGACGTTGCCGCTCGCGGAGATCGGGCATGACGGTCATGGGAACGGTCGCCTGGTTTGACCTGACCAGGCAGTTTGGCTTCGTGGCCCTGAGCAATGGCGACAGTGACGCCTTTCTGCACATGTCGGTGCTCAAGCAGGCGGGCTATGTCTGGCTTCCGCGTGGAACCACGGTGCGGGTCAGGATCGAGGCGAAGCGCGGCAAGCAGCGGGTTGCTGAGGTACTGGAGATTGACCACAGCACCGCCAGGCCGGGGGAGAACGCGCCGATCCTGCGCAAGCCCAAGACCTGAAGGCCCTAGGTCTGTCCCGTAATTTGCAGAACTGCCTTTATGGAACATGTTTCAAAGTGTTCGCAGCGGCTTATGGAACGTGGCGCTGGCTATTGAGTAAAATGACTCTCACGGAGAGCCTTGGCAGGGGCGCGAATACTCATAAATGCTTTGCAGGCCACGAGCAACAGAAAGGCCCCCTCACCGATGGTTGCCGAACTGGTGAGGAGGCCTCCGGAGTAGAAGGGAGTAGAAGACCGCGTCGAACAGCCTCCACCGCCCCAACTCATTCGGTTGCGGCTTGTTTCAGCATAGCCATAGGAAAAGCCCCTCACGGCTGGGGGCGTGAGAGGCTTGAGGCTTCAAGGAAGGGCAACCATGAGCCGGGTTACGGCCGCCCACCCTGCTTCGTTCCCGCCGGTTTAACCCAGTTGATAGAATTGCCGGCCCATCGGCGTAGGCTGAGGATCTCCCCCTTCGTGAGGAGCTCCCAAGAACCCTGCTCCCTCCCGGCCTCCGGCGAGGGAGCTTTTCATGGGGCACGTGAGGAGAGATCGATGACACGGCAAGAGAGCGAGACCGTAATTCGCCGGCTTGTCGAAGAATGGGTCGAACTCAGGGGAGTCACGCAAGGGCCGAGCGCGGCGCCGAGCTTCTCGGACTTCTACGCGTGGCTCCAGCAAGACTACTCGCCCTACTTAGAGTTCCGGAGCGCCACATCAGTCCGAGCCGATGTTGAGCGTTGGTTTAACGACGAACTGGGCCATGACTGGCTGAACTAAACCTCTTCCACCATCTCTGCCCGCGTCCACCTGATGTTTCAGAGCTGTCAGGCTCGCTGGAAACGACGGATAATCAGCCGTTGAGCCCAGAGGGAGGGTGTGTCATGCCCCGCTTCAAACAACTGGCTAAGGGAGAACAGCCCGCTAATCCGGAGAAGTTTATCCTCATCGAGGTCATTCGCGAGCCAGCCATTGGCTACTATTACAGAGTGACCGGAAAAGGCTTGGGTCCGGATTACCAACCGTCCAGCGTTTTCCCGGACTGCACGCTGGACAAGGCCCGCGAACGTGCTCGGGAGCTGGCCAAGGTTGTGCACTTGCCAGTCATCTACCTGAGCAGCGGCATTGCCCAAATGGAGACGTAATTGCGGTGCGGTCGGGATCTGCTCGGCACCATCCGCCTGGTGCGGAATTGCGGACGGATCGGCACCAACGGGCAGGAGAAGGCCGAGGAATACGCCGACGAACTCGAGACGGGCCAGGCACTTGAAGCCGTCGCCCGAGCCAAGCGGATGAGGGGCTATCGGGATCTGTACAAGATCAGCTTTCGTTGACTGCCACGCGTATCATCAGCAACCAGCCGAAGTCATCTTGCCGAAGAGATTGTTGTCGGATTTGGCGATGTAGATCAGCGCTGGCAGGCAGTACAGCACGAGGAAGAGAATGGCGGAAAGGACCAATTCATCCATGGGCGCCTCCCTTGTTCGGTCCTAATCCTGCTCCTCCTCTCGCCATGCTACATAGCAATTACGCGGAAGCCCATGTCTGGAATGTAAGTAGAAGAACGCGGTGACCAAGAAAAAAGCGCCCGTCGGAAGAGGGCGCTCAAGGTGTCGGACCCGTAGGGGCAAAAGAGGGTTCCGATTGACAATCATCTATTCAGATCAGGTTCATTCTGTCACTGCTCTATTTTCAATCGAGATGCTGCATACCTCTTCCTGAGTAGGTGTGCGGTGTTCTCCCGTGAGGGCAAATACGGGCCGGCGGGTCGCGCACACGGTCAGCAAGACTGGGCGCGACCCTTTCCCATGGCCGCTTTGGCCCAATCACATACGTGCATGTCAAACCTACCGCGCAATTTCGCATAAGGCCCGATATGGAACGGCAGCGCCGCAGATTTCGCGGAAGGCCCTTTAGGGTCGAGCCTGTGTCAAAACGCGGACGAGCTGCTTCGTGGAGCAATTTAATTTCTTGCAAGCGTGATTAGACCGGGAAATCCCCGGCACATTGGCGTGAATTTGTACAAATAGTTCGCCGAGATCCGCTTCATTTGAGTTTTGACACAGCCTCGGTCCTTTATGGAATGCAAAGCCGCCTAGCGCCCTCGGGCCAGGTGCTGCCTGATCCCCTCCTGGGCTGCGTTCAGATCGGCGTAGGTGGGATGATCCAGGCCGTCCAGCAGAGCGAACTTTGCTTCGAGATACCAATGCCCGGACACCTCGCCATACTGGTCGCCGAGGTGGGTCAGCACCGCCACAAGCCGCTGGTCGTCATCAAAGACCAGCATGCCCTCTTCGTCGCTGCCAGTGCCAACCCGCACCGGCTGAAGGCTCAGGCTCATGCGGCTACATCCTCCCGCACCAGATGAAGGTAGGTCGGATCGAACTCGCCCACCTGCTTCAGCTTGTCCCAATCGGGGATCCGCAGCCTGGTTCCCTGGGTTTCGATCAGGCCGTCAGCCCGCATCTGCTGGAGCACCCGGTTGACGTGAACCGGGGTGAAGCCGAGCGCGTCGGCAAACTCAACCTGGGTGATCGGCAGGTCGCAGACATGATCCTCGACAAGGTCAACCGCCCGCAGGCGCACCACCAACTCACACAGGACATGGGCCATGCGGCTGACGCCCTCGCGCTGTCCGACATTCATCACCCATTCCCGGAAGATCGCCGCATCGATCAGGGTCTCGCGCCAGAAGGCGGCGCCGATGCGTGGATAGCGGAGACAGATGTCGTGCAGGGCCTCGTGCGGGATGAACCCCACCCGGCACGGGCTGATGGTGCTGACGCTGTTGTCCAGCACCTTCAGGTGCAGGCTCTGGAGGTCAGGGATATCACCGGCGATGGTGAAGGAGACGATCTGGCGCTTGCCGTGGGCCGTCATCTTGTAGACGCAGGCAAAGCCGCTCAGGATCAGGCAGGCCCGGGAGGGCTGATCGCCCTCGCGCACGATGTCCTGATGGTCCTTGAGCACCGCCACCTGCATCGGCAGGGTCTCAAGCGCTTGGCGCTCGTCATCGGTGAGCGTGAACACGCTCTCGAGCTTGCGGATGAGCGGATTGTAGTCGGGGTGAAACGGTGAGGACATGGGACGCTCCCCAGATGTGCAAGCGGGAGCACGCGCATCTCTCAGTCACCAGCGTCCGGGATCAATGGCTGATGATGAAATCACTGTTGCATATGATGGAATGTCTGTCGCACATCTACGTTACATTGAGGGATTAACATAGATCATGAAGGCTGATGTGTTTGTAATGGTACGGTTCTGCATAAAGTGATTAACAGAACCTCCAAGCATAAACTATGTAAAGTTCTGTCTGGGCCATACCACCTATACTGACATTCTTGTTTCTCAGGGTGTCAGGCCACTTGGCATTGACCTTTCGCCCCAACATGAAGGCGAAGGCGATGACCCTCGACATCTCATTCCAACCTATGCGCGTGCTCATCGACGGCCACGACAGCGATGGCCGTCTCATCCTTGCAGATAGCCAGCTCGCGGCCGTGATCGTCCGCCTCGATGGCGAGACCCATAACCCTGAGCACAAAGGGCAATGGTATCTGGAAGCCGGGTTCGGCAAGTGCACCATTCGCGTTGCGCCCCTGTTCAGGACGCCAGAGGAGGCAGGCGCCTGGGTTGAACAAACCTTGATGCGCAAGGCAGTGTAATTCGCGGACCAAGCTCTTTGGTCCGGGCAGTGCCACAATGTATGGTCCGGCCGTGCGTCGCAAGATGATGTTGGCGGACTGACGAACGTGAGAGCTGCATCAATGTATTCGGCCTCTGTGTGGAGCGTCAGCTCCGGGCCAGCATGGGTATCCGCGCGCATCCAAGGCTGACTAGCGGAAAGACCTCTGTGGGCCATCATGGCACCCAGTCTTGTGGTTGCGCCGGGCAGACCGTTCGTCCATCTCCTTCTTCATCTCGCAGACCTCGGCAGGACA
>NZ_VOSK01000364.1 GCF_009296175.1 Microvirga tunisiensis
CAGGCGCCCACCGTCGAAAGCAGCGGTGATCTTCTTGCGGCCAACGGCTGGAAACGGGAAGGTGGCAGGTGTATCGTCCGGCATGGCGAGTGTGGCACAGGGCAATTGGTGGCAGGGATTAGTCTCAACAACCAAATCCTACGCTGCTTCAAGTGCTTAAGCTACACTCGCCAGCCTTCATCAACCTTCCCATGCATAAGAACGGCTAAAGGCCGCTTGTAACGCATCCCTGGCACCAAATTCTCGGATTTGTTGGGAATCTATCGCCGTTATCTGGGAGCTGTTCAGGATAGTCCGAGCTCCGTCATCCATGCCATGCCCACCAACTAAGATGACGTGCTCGTCAGGAATTGCCCGATAGCCCGGGACAGTCGCACAAAGCGCCTGCCAGCAGCGACCGGTCAGCGTGCTTAATCCCATGGCATCGAGGAAGTCACCTGTGAAAGTCTCAGGTGTATTGCAGTCCCCATGGCCGTCAAACCAAAGCACCCCGACAGCTTCGCCGGGATAAGCTTGTTGTATGCCGGAAACGGTACCGAGCGAGCTGTTGCAGTTACCCGAAAGGACGAGAGGAAGGGCGCCATCACCGATTGCCCCTGAAACCACCGCTGCCGTTTCACGGTGCAATTCAAAAGCTGTTCCGATCTCTGTTGGAAATGGAGACTGGGTCTCGATGGGATAAGCCGCGTATCAGGATCGTACGTTCGGAGGTGGTCGAGGACGCCCTGCTCAACGAGATGGAGAGGCCCGGCACCCATACGGCGCCCTCGGTGCCCGGAGTCGTATGGGATCTGAAGGAGGCGCAGGCTCATGAGACTTCAAAGCTCCAAAGATGCGATCTTAGCTCATATCTAGCGTCAATACTCAGAAGAATAGTTTTTCTCACGAGGCCTCTGGAAAGAGCGGCTTAGACTAGACCTATACTGGAATGGAAAAGGGCGCTGTCAGAACTTCTTCCGAACACTTCAAAAAGACACACTATCCAGTTCCATACAGAGCCTTACGCGAATTACGCTTCCGGTTGGTGGATTCTAATCTGAAGTGCGAATGCTGTTACAAGTACAAGGACCACATTCGCACGGAGGCTGCATGACCCTGCCCTATACTCATCTGACCTTGGCAGAGCGCCGCGAGATTTACCGCCTGCGCTCGGCCCAGTTCCCCGTGCCTGTGATCGCCCAGCGCCTGGGCCGCCATCCCTCAACGATCTACCGCGAGATCTCCCGCAACTGGATGCATGATGAGGAACCGCTCTATCGAGGCTACTTCCATGTAGCGGCCGACATGCAGGCTCGCGCCCGGCGACAGCGCCTTGGCAAGCTCTCCCGCCATCCCGCTCTGGCCGTCCATGTGATCGACTGTCTCAAGGCGGCTTGGTCGCCGGAGCAGATCGCCGGTCGTTTGCGGGTCTCAGGCGCACTCGTGCGCATCTCGCATGAAACGATCTACCGGTTTGTCTATGGTCCCCAGGGGCAGCATCTCGGGCTGTACAAGGAGCTGCCCATGGCACGGCGCCGACGGCGAACCCGCTACCAGCGCAAGCCGCGTGGTCTCTTCATCCCGGCGAGCAACACCATCGAGCAGCGTCCACCGGAGATCGCAACTCGCACCAGCTTCGGCCACTGGGAGGGCGACCTGATGATGTTCCGCAGGGAATTGGGCCAGCACAACCTGACCTCGTTGGTGGAGCGTCAGAGCCGCTACACGATCCTCACCCGCAATCGGGACCGTAACTCAGCGGGCGTCATGAGTGGCATGATGGAGAAGTTGCAGGCTCTGCCCGCTCCAGCCCGGCAGTCGATCACCTTCGATCGGGGTACGGAGTTCTCCTCCTACCGGTTGCTCAAGCACAAGCTCGGCATCGACAGCTACTTCTGCAAGCCGCAGGCGCCCTGGCAGAAGGGCACGGTCGAGAACACCAATGGCCGGGTTCGGCGTTTCCTGTCACGGGATGCGGACATTGCCGCTCTGTCCGAGGAGACGCTGCTCGACATCTGTGAACGGCTCAACGAGACACCACGCAAGTGCCTAGGCTATCGCACGCCGGCAGAAGTTCTCATGAGTTCTCTGGATCCAGGCTTGCCCGGGCTGAGCAACCCTGACCAGCGCAGCCCCGGCAAGCCCTGGGTGAGAGGATACCCCTAACGCTCAGCCCTCGCACTTCGGCTTGATTCCACAGAACTCTTCCGCCACAAGGACTTTATTTCAGCAGTCGACTGACTAGCTCTGGGGACGCCATGTCTCGCTTCTACCTTCACATCCGCGGCAAAGATGGAGGTATGAGTTACGACGATCTCGGCCTCGATTACCCGGATGTGGAGACGGCCTGGAGAGCAGTGGCGCGGGCTGCCCAAGACCTCAGGCATGTGTTCGCAGCCCGAGGCCACGATCCACGGGACTATGCCATTGAGGTTGAGAATGATACCGGCGAGGTAGTTTTCCGCCTGCCGTTCTCCGAACATTTGAGATCCTCTTTGCTGCAATCTCACGCCACTTACAAGCTCGTCGGCAGCCATCTCGGCTGGCTGATTTATTGCAATGCTGAGTTTGTTGGCGGCTTCGCACAACGGTCCTCGGCCGAATCGTTGGTCTGGGAGATGGTCGAGACCCGATGCGCCGAGCACAAGGCGTCTCAAGTCCTGATTGAAAACGAACTCGTGTGCGAGAAGCACCTTTGCCGCTGCTTCAAGGAAGCGCCTTCCGGAACCCTGCTGTCTTAGGCAAAGGAGCAGCAAGCGCATTCCATACGGGCCATACGGGGCTTATGCGAAATTACGCGCGGCCCTTGGGCATTAAGGTTTGTTCAACCCAGGCGCCCGCCTCCTCAGGCGTCTTGAACGGGGGAACAGTGCGAACAGCGCATTTACCGAACCCCGCCTCAAGGTTCCAAAGCCCCTTGTGCTCAGGGGCATGGGTCTCGCCATCAAGGCGGACGATCACGGCGGCGAGTTGGCCGTCTGCGAGGATGAGCCTGCCTTCGCTGTCATGGCCGTCGATGAGCACGCGCATAGGCATAAATGAAATGTGGGGGAGGGGG
This sequence comes from Microvirga tunisiensis, assembly GCF_009296175.1. Lineage (GTDB taxonomy): Bacteria > Pseudomonadota > Alphaproteobacteria > Rhizobiales > Beijerinckiaceae > Microvirga > Microvirga tunisiensis. The sequence continues at coordinate 3,038 of NZ_VOSK01000364.1, forward strand.
GAGCATAGCCTTCGCCTTCCAAGTTGGGGCGAAAGATCAGTGCCAAATGGCCGGACACCCTGAGAAACAACCTTTAGTATAGATGGTCTGAGCCAAACGGACCTTCACATAGATTGTACTTGGAAACTTCATGAAGTGGTTTGTACGAAATCACACCATCACAGACGCATCAGCTTTGAGCGGCGATGTTAATCTCTGAACCTAACATAGATCTACGACAGACACTTCTTCGTCTGCTATAATAGTTCTATTATCAGCCACAGGTCTTAGGCGCTGATACCTGAGAGATACGACGCGCTCCCGCCTACAACAGAAGGGGCGCCGTCATGCACGCTTCTTTCCATCCCGATTACAATCCGCTGATCCGCAAGCTCGAGAGCGTGTTCCCCCTGACCGATGAGGAGCGCCAGGCCCTCGAAGACCTGCCGATGCAGGTTGCGGTGCTCAAGGACCATCAGGACATCGTGCGCGAGGGCGACCGTCCCTCCCGGTCGTGTCTGATCCTGAGCGGCTTTGCCTGCGTCTACAAGATGACGGCTCATGGCAAGCGCCAGATTGTCTCCTTCGCCATCGCCGGTGACATTCCTGACCTCCAGAGCCTGCACCTGAAGGTGCTGGACACCAGCGTCAGCACCATCAGCACGTGCCGGGTCGGGTTCATCCAGCACGAGGTCCTGCGCGACATCTGCGCCCGCTATCCGCGCATCGGCGCCGCCTTCTGGCGCGAGGCCCTGATCGACGCAGCCATCTTCCGCGAATGGGTGATGAATGTGGGACAGCGCGAAGGCGTTAGCCGGCTGGCCCATCTCCTGTGCGAGTTGGTGGTGCGCCTGAGGGCGGTCGACCTGGTCGAGGATCATGTCTGTGACCTGCCGATCACCCAGACGGAGTTCGCGGATGCGCTCGGCTTTAGCCCGGTTCACGTCAACCGGGTGCTTCAGCAGATGCGGGCCGAGGGCCTAATCGAAACCAAGGGAACACGGCTGAGGATTCCCGACTGGGACAAGTTGAAAGAGGTGGGCGAGTTCGATCCGACCTACCTGCATCTGGAGAGCAATCAGGCCGCCGCATGACCCTCACCCTTCAGCCGATCCGGGTTGCGACAGGCTTTGCCCGGTTCGAGTAGCGGCTTCCGCTCGAACACGCTTCCGGCCTCCTGCGAAATTGAACACGAACCGATATCCCGGAAGGTCGCCTCTTGGCACATCTGCGAAGTAGGCCGAATGTCTGCTGAGCAGAAAGTAGAAGACCTTCCCAAGAGACGTCCAGTTCCTTGGCGACTCTGAACTCGATCACCATCCCAACGGGACCACTTGGTAGGGGCAGGTCACCGCGCGGGTCAAACACAACCCAGCCTCGATCCTGGATTTGTGGGATAGTCATGACGCGCTGAAGGGTCTCGCCATTGACGGACTGATAAACGTATTGAGGTAGCGGTTCCTGACGTTGATTCATGCCTGGGTGCCCCGGAGATCCTCACGCTCTCCTCGTTGCCAGCTCCTACGCCCAGACATGTGACTTACCGGCGTGAAGGTCTTTACCATTCATAGGCTTGCCAACCGGTCTACGATCTGGAACCGAGTAGATGCAGCTGAGTAAACTCAGGAGGTCAGAGGTGCGGGTGTGGTTGATACTCCCTGTTCAACAGCAGCCTTCTCCTGGGCTGCACGAGCTTTCTTGAAGCCGTCCCGTTCCTGAAGTTCGGCCCAATACGCTCGAACTGCGTCCGGGAAGCGGTCGCTCAAGCCTAAGTATCCTGCCAGCATCAGGGCATAGCCCACAGATATATCGGCTACGGTGAAACGGTTCGCGCAGAGGTAGCGGTGTGACGATACTTTCCTCTCGACGCTGCGAAGGCGGGATAAGAACCAGCGGGAATAGTCCTGCACGACCTGTGGCAGCTGCCGGTCTATGGGCTCGAAGCGGCCGTACCGAAGAACAAGCGTCTGTGGAAATGTCAGCGTGGCCTCGCCAAAATGAACCCAATTTAGATACTCTCCATAGTCACTTTCATCCGGCGCCACCGCGAGATCGCCCAGGCTGTGACGCATGGCAATGAATTCACAGATCGCCGCCGATTCCGTCATTCTGGTTGTGCCATCGATATAGGCCGGAACGGTACCGAGTGGATTGATGTCCATATACTCAGGCGAGCAGGCTCGCGGCGGGAAAGGGAGTATAACAATTTGGTAAGTGAGCTCCAGCTCCTCCAAAGTCCAAAGCGGCCTGAACGAACGTGCGCTTATACAGTGATAAAGTATTCTCACCCTTCGCATCCCCTTTTCAAATTTGGCCCATCGGTACGCCCGTGTTGAGCAATGCGGCTACTCCTCAGACCATCGAGACACTACGGAGAGCATGACGATCTGTGGGGTACCCATCGCTGCATCAGAGAGCTGGCTCGGGAAATTTGGACAGCGGGATAAGTGGAGTTTCTGCCTGAGAGCAGCCAGAATGGCTGCTGAACAGGAGAGACGATGAGCAAGAGACCCCGCCGGAACCACTCTCCGGCTTTCAAA
>NZ_VOSK01000365.1 GCF_009296175.1 Microvirga tunisiensis
ACGTCCCGCCACAGGGGGCCGACCCGGTGACGGCAACGGCGCTCGTCCAGACCGATCCGACCGGCGCTTTCGAATGCTCATCGCAACCTCCTCCTTCAGGGTGTTGCGACGACCGTTTGAATCCGTCCAGTCAAACCTCGGGCTCAACAGGCTGAGATCGCAGGACGCCCGGTGAACCTGACTGGCACGGAGTACAAGATCCTGGCGTTTCTGGCTCAACGACAGGGGAACACGCTGACCAAAGAGATGCTCCTCAATCATCTGTATAGCGGGATGGATGAACCGGAGATCAAGATCATCGACGTGTTCATCTGCAAGCTGCGCAAGAAGCTCGCGGAGGCCTCAGGCGGCAGGAACTACATCGAGACGGTCTGGGGCCGCGGCTACATGCTGCGGGAGCCGCAGCTTGTCAAGTTGGCAAGCTAAGTCTCAGGGCTAGGATTGCATCCCACATTCTCTGCCCCGCGTTCTATCAGCAGATTGCAGGTTTTCTGATTTCTATTGCCCTTGTGGAGCCAGTCCCCGCACCACCGGCGGTCATCAATGCGAGTGTGGCAAAAGCGGTCCTCATGGGATTCTCCATTGACGCGCGGGACATGTGTCCCGTTCACGCGTTCCGGTGGACGGAACTGCTTTCGAAAGGTTCCCGAACTCTAGCGCCGCTGCACCTGGCGCAGGATCGATGTGATGGTGCGATAGTTGCGCGACTTGGCATGCTGGAGGGATGTCACGCCGTTCGGGTCCGGGATCCCAGGATTGGCGCCGGCCTCGACGAGGGCACGCACGGTTTCCGTGTGGCGGGGGCCGCCGTCGCCCAGGATCACCGCCTCAATCAAGGCGGTCCAACCGAGATTGTTGATATGATCGAGCGGTGCGCCGGCTCGGGCGAGCTCGCGGACAACACCGTCGTGGCCGAGATGAGCGGCGGCGATCAGCGCCGTGCCATCATAGATGCTGGTGATCAGCTTCGCGCTGGCGCCGACGGCGAGCAGCGCCTTCAGCGTCGGCAGGTCATCCCTCACCGCAACGATGGTCACGGCGTCATAACGCTGATTGTCGAGAAGGGCAGAATCTGCCCCAGCCGTGATCAACGCCTGGGCCGATGACCCATGCCCCTGGAAGGCAGCCACATGCAGCGGCGTGCGGCCGTTGCTGTCGCGGGTGTTGGGGTCCGCGCCCATTTCGGCCAGGCGCTGGATGTCATCCGCAGAGCCCTGGGCCGCAGCCGCGTGCAGGCCGCGGTAGGCCGCGAGCTCGGCCCGTGTGGGCGGCGTCTGCGCGGAGGCTGCGCCTCCGGACAGGGCCAGGATCCCGAACAATCCAATCAGCGCAAGGGGGTTGGCCATGCTTCGTCTCCATGCGGCGCACTGGCGGTTACTTCAGTTTCGCCTGTACCTCAGCGAGGCTGGCGTTCGCACACTCTTCGTCGAGGTGTCCGCCTGGAGCGCCGCCGACGCTCACGGCCCCGATCACCTCATCGCCGGCCTCAACCGATACGCCGCCAAGCAGCAGATTGTCCCCTCGGCGCGGACAAATCATAGCATCGTGCGAGGGACAGACTTCTTGTCAAAAACTATCTTTTGGAATATGCTATATTGTTAAGAACAACTCCCTTCGAGGCGTGACAATGGTCGTTTCCAGACTGGTTCAATAACGCCTCTCCTCTCCCAAGGCTTGGCAATGATCATCCTGGTTTAAAAACCGGCCAATTACCTTAGCCTGGCTTAAGGAACCGGCACAAATGCAAACTTGCAGGCTGGTTTGAATTCATGCTATTTTGCTAAGCATGGCTGAGCAGAATCAAGGAAAATTAAACCGGCTGGACAAAACCTTGCCTGAGGGGCTGCTGGTCGACGCCGCCTGGATGGAACGCCAGGGCTATTCCAGCAGCCTTCGCAGCCAATATGTTTCGGCCGGCTGGCTCGAGCAGCCTGCTCGCGGAACCTATAAGCGGCCTTGGGGCACCCTTTCCTGGCAGCAGGTTGTCATCTCGCTTCAGGTCCTTTTGCAACAGCCACTCATCGTCGGCGGCCGCACCGCACTCGATCTGCAGGGGTTCAGCCACTATGTTTCCACCCAGGGTCCGCAGACAATTCACTTGTACGGGCGCGAACTGCCGCCTGGATGGCTGAACAAGCTTCCCCTGAAAGAGACCTTCCGGTTCCACAAGTCACAGACTCTGTTTAAGTCCGACCCGGTGACGACAGGGCTCACCAGCTTGGACTGGGATGTCGAAACCAATGTCGGCTCCAACAATGACAGCCTGCATGGCACCCTGACCCGGCTCCCTTGGGGGCAATGGAACTGGCCCTTAACGGTATCGACGCCCGAGCGGGCCCTGTTCGAGCTCCTGGACGAGTTGCCCAATCATGAGAGCTTCCATCAGGTCGACATGCTGGTGGAGGGGCTGCGCACCTTGAGCCCCCGGCGCCTTGAAAAGCTGCTTGCCGACTGCCGCAGCATCAAGGTGAAACGGTTGTTCTTCTTCTTTGCGGAGCGCCATCAGCATGCCTGGCTGAAGCGGCTTGATCGCGCGAAGGTCGATCTCGGAACCGGCAAGCGCATGCTCGTCAAGGGCGGCAGGCTCGATCCCGTTTATCAAATAACCGTACCGGATGATCTTTATGCCCCCAGCTGAACAGTATCACCGTCAGGTCGCCCTGCTGGTCTCGATCATTCCCTTCGTGGCGGAGGAAGGCTGTTTTGCCCTGAAGGGCGGGACCGCAATCAATCTCTTCGTTCGTAACCTGCCGCGGCTGTCTGTCGATATCGATCTGACCTATTTGCCGGTGGCGGGAAGGCCGGAATCCCTGGCGGCAATCAATGCCGCCATGAAGCGGATCGCCGGTCGCATCAGACAAAACCTGCAGGGTGTCCACGTCAACGAAGTGGTCAATGCCCGTGAAGGCATCGTGACCAAGCTGACGGCGCAGGCGGCCGGAGCACAGATCAAGGTCGAGGTGACGCCCGTCCTGCGGGGCTGTGTCTACGAGCCTGAGATGAGGGGAGTCTCGCCAAATGTCGAGGACGCCTTCGGGTTCGTCGAAATACAGGTTGTGTCGTTCGCCGATCTTTATGCCGGCAAACTGGTGGCCGCATTCGACCGCCAGCACCCGCGCGACCTGTTCGATGTTCGCGATCTGCTGGCGAACGAAGGCATCACGGAGGAACTGCGGACCGCCTTCATTGTCTATCTGCTGAGCCATGACCGACCAATGGCAGAGGTTCTGGCGCCGCCACGTAAGGACATCTCTCACGAATTTACCCATGGGTTCGATGGCATGACAGTGGCGCCTGTAACCATCGAGGATCTGGTCCGAGTGAGAGAAACGATGATTGAAACTGTCGTCGGCGGCATGCCTGATGCTCACCGCCGCTTTCTCCTCTCGTTCGAGCGAGGCGAACCCGAATGGGAGCTGCTCGGCGTTGATGCAGTCAAGGAACTCCCTGCCGTCAAATGGCGCCAGCATAACCTGGACAAGCTGAGTGCAGAGAAACGTGATGCGCTGGTGACGCAGCTTGAACAGGTGTTGGCTCACGAGCCGATCAGTACGTCTGCCGGCCAATCCGAGTGATCAGCAGCTTGTTCCAATGACTTGGCTAAGATGAGTTCGCAGTTCCAACTCATTAAGACTTTTTGCATCAAGCAGTGACTGTCAGTGATGCAGCTGCAATCGCCGAGCCTCTCCGCCTACATCCTAACCTTCAAGCGTTTCTATGACGGGGAGCCGCGGTCGCGAGCCGAGGCTTTTTCTTGATGTACGCCGAAACTGTCGTCGGGTCGGAGCATTACTCTGAGCGGAAGCCAGCACTCCAATCCTGGCTTTCCGGAACGGAAGGCCTTCTCATCAACCTGGCAACGGCGGGTGGGGAGACCTTTCCCTTCAGCGGAACAGGTTGCGCCTCGGCAGCTGAGGGGCTGCGTCGACCTTCTTATCCCCAGTTAGTGGCTTCATCTCGGGCTCCGGCGACAGATGCACGATGGCCGCCAGGATCGCAGCTGGCCGGATTTTGAGCTCCTCATCGATTGCCTTCAGGAGTTCATCGTCTTTCGCGACATACTCGAGCACGCCCAACAGGAAATGCGATGATGTTGCTGACGCGCGGATCGTCTCTGGCTGGAGGCCAGTGACGTTCAGAAACTGGATGATCCGATCGACGTCTGAGACAATGAAGTTCAACACTTGAATGGCAATACTCTCGGCGTCGCCTCGGCCGGCGATGGACCTCCCTTGGAATGTCTCGGTCATCTCAGCCTCCACTGACACCCGTATCTGCTGACGCCTGGATATAGGAGAGCCCATCCCGTGATGATAGCGGCTTCAGGCGCGCTTGAAAGTGCGCCCGTCCTGTTTGCCTTCCGACAGATGAAGCATATCCACACCGACGGGTTGGAATTTGGCGAGACCGATGTTAATCCCCTGCCCATCCTTACACCTCTTTTCCGAGCCGAGAGATCAGGACACTGCATCGTCCTCGGCCTGAAAACCTTTTTCAACGATCAGGATTAGCTCGATGCCCGGCATCGCACGTCAGTTCGAGCCGCAGATTACCCGTAGCGGTGGCGCACCCTCCAAGTACCGCTTCACGATCCGGTGCTCGGAATGTGCTAGTGTAGACACTTACGAGGCCTCCAAGCCGACCAGCAACGACACCGTCAAAGGCTACTTCAATGAGCGCGGTTGGCTGCTTGGCCGTGCCCCATCTTTTGATGTCTGCTCAGCCTGCTTAGGAAGACCACGGTACGCTCAGGAGACCAAACCGGCTGCCCCGCGTCCTGAGACCAGAGCTTCGGACAAGCGGCACCAGGACACAGCCGACATTCTGGCCCGGCACCTGGGCAAGCCGGACGCTCTGGCCGCCGAGGTCTTCCGCCCGAAGGAAGCCAAACCGCCTCAGTCCCCCACACCGAAGGCGCCGCAGCCAACACACGCTACGCCAGCTCTTTCTCTAGAGATTGAGCAGGCTCTGGCTGGAATGGCGGCGGACCTGAAAGGCTTGCGGTCAGCTGTGGAGCTCATGGCGGATCAGGTGAGCAAGCTGGTAGCTCTTGGTGATCAGCAGATTGAAGCCATCGCACGTTTGGCCCCTGCCCTCCTCGAGTCGACGGAGGGTCTCTCAGGCGGCCTTCGTCAGGTTGTTGGTGCCATCCAGGCGATCTCGCATCTCACGCATCCTGTCGCTGATCAGCCGGCTGTGATGAAGGCTGAGGCCGGCCCCGAGTCGGCGCAAGCCGTCGATGTTGAACCAGCGTCTGTACCAGAGCTGGAGGTGCAGGAGGCGCCCCGGCGGGCTGGGCGCAAGCGGAAGGCCGAGGTCAATGGGGGACAGATCGCGTCTGCTGCGGTCGTGGTGAAATCCATTGCGGACACCAAGTGTAGCGCGACGCGCGAATGTGTGAGTAAGGCGACGGCCAGATTTACGAGATGTCGCCTCCGGTTGAAGTCGACCTACCGTGTCACGGGACGACACGGAGGAGCGCATGAGCCGGCTCGATCAGGAGGCTCGCATGACTATCAAGGCATTGGCGGCGCGGGGAG
>NZ_VOSK01000366.1 GCF_009296175.1 Microvirga tunisiensis
TTCGAAGCGGTGCGGGATCTGCAAGTGGATTGATCCCCATTGGACGGGGCCTCGGTACCAGATGCGAAGTCCGCAGCACGAGCTTGGCGGTGTCAAACCGTCAAAATCACTGTGCTAAGGATCTAGACGCATGATGACTATGCGGCCGGCACGAAGGTCCGCTTACGACCGGCTCATGAATGTCCGCTTCTGGCAGATTGCGTTGAAAAAGTTCTCGTGATTGGCGACGGATCGTGATTCCCTGATGAGGCGTTCTCAGCCGGAGGATCGGGCCATGATGGGCGAGCGTCTCGTGATGCAGGAGAGCCTGTTCTACGAGTTCCGGCTTGAGGACCATGGTCCCTGCAATCACCTGCTGCGGCGTATCGACCGCTTTGTCGACTGCTCCGGGCTGCGCCAGCGTCTGGCCGGCTACTACAGTGCCACCGGCCGGCCCTCTGTTGATCCCGAGCTGATGATCCGCATGCTGCTGATCGGCTACTGCCTCGGCATCCGCTCTGAGCGACGGCACTGTGAGGAGCTCCCCAAGAACCCAGCCACTCCATCGTATGGACCGATGACCTTCGCCCTTGTTGCTGCGGGAGCTTCCATGACTGCCTCCTCCAGGGAGACAGAACTGGTCAGGATTGCTGCACTTGGTGAATGCACTTCCCGCCCCACGTAGGTGTCAAGCGAGATCGCGAAGGTCACTCAGTCAGGCGCGGGCGGTTACGTCAGAGATGAAGCAAAAGTTCAGGGTAAAAGGCGCAGTTTGAATGAGCCGGACCTTAGTCGATGCAGTAGGAGGCCCACCTCTAGGTTCTTTGGAGGCGCAGGCAACAGAGTGCGGCGTTCGTCCGACTTGAACGGCGAGGAACAGGTCAAGCTTCGAAGCATTGCCTTTATACTGGTCAAGGGCACTCCTTATGCGCGATCATCCTCTGAAGAGCGCCTTGGCTCTTCCCCTTCTAGCCCTGCTCTTGGGAGCTTGCCAGACCGATACCGGAACAGGGGTTGCCTCCGGGGTCGCGGGCGGTGCTGTCATAGGCGCAATCGTAGGCGGTCCGGTCGGCGCGGCTGTCGGCGGTGTAGCGGGTGCAGCGGTAGGGGGAATCCTAACCGCTGACGAGACAAGGCGGGTCCGCACCTATGTGGCCGCGCAACGCAGCCCCTCGATCCGGGTTGCTGAACCGGTGACAGTGGGGCAACCTGCGCCACAGGGCGCACGGCTTGCGCCGCTCCCGGCCAGCGTCGGCCTTCGAAATCCCTATCGCTACACGGTTGTGAATGACCGGACCGTGTTGGTCGATCCGCGCACCCGTAAGATCATCGAGATCATCAACTGAGCGTCTCGTCAGATCGATATTGGAGGGCACGGCTCTCTGGGCCTCAGAGGCAGCAGAAAAAGCCGAAGGGGCCGTAACAGCCCCTTCGTCACGAGCAATGCTCCTACCGAGCGTATTTGAACTCGGGAGCCGCCTTTAGCTGATCCTTGGTCATGTTCGTTGTCAGCATCGCATGATCGGGAGCCGAACGGGCCGCATTGTCAGCGCTCCGGTCGGTCGCCACCGTGCCGGTGGCGGTCGGTGCAGCCGGGCTGGCCGCCCCCGGAGCCGTTGCGGTAGCTCTTGGAGTGGCCGGGGCATTCGGATCGGTCGTGGTGGCTGTGGTTGCCACAACACGCGGCTCGTTCACGAGTTTGATCTGGTCAAAGGGAATGGCCACATCGCGCTCGCCGATGCCCAGGAAGCCGCCGACGCCCACGACCACGGCTTGGATTTTGCCGCTGCTGTCCACGAGCAGTTCGCTGATGTCGCCGATCTTCTCGTTGTTCTGGTTATAGATATCCAGCCCTTCCAGCTTGGAGGCCCGCCATTGCCCTGGCTGCTCCTGGGTCATCCAGTTGCCCGCGTTCATCTGCGCGGGGGCTGCCGTTGAACCGGCAGGAGGAGCCGTGGCCGAGCCTGCGGGCGGGCTGGTTTGAGCCAGAGCCGGAGCGGCAATCAGAATTGTACCAAGAAGAGCTAACGCAAGGTGCTTCGCAAACATGTGTTCCTCCATCGGTCGTTCTTGCGCCACGCGGCGCATACCATAACAACGGGAGGCCAAGCCCCTTCGTTCGGCTCAACTCTCTTTCTTCCGAGCGAGGAACTGGCACAGGTGGGGCGACATTGCCCTGTACAGCATGATTTCTCCTGCAACTCTAACCCCGTCCGCAGACGGGGTTAGAGTTGCAATCCGTCTGCCTCGACGTTGCTCACTGCCATAATCCTTCGCAAGGCTGAGTTAGGAGGGTGATGTGACCGACACGACCGTGGTAAAGGTGAGCAGTGCATACTCGCCGACTGGCGACCAAGGCGAGGTCTGCCTCGCATCAGGCAAACGGGTCTCCATGCGGCTGTGGCGGGATGAGGAACCGACCCAGGACAAGCCCTCGCATAAGCACGAGTACGAGGTGGTTGGCTACGTCATCTCCGGACGGGCTGAACTGGAGATCGCGGGGCAGACCGTACGGCTGGAGCCGGGAGACTCCTGGGTGGTGCCCGCCGGGTCTGAGCATACCTATCGTATTCTGGAGACGTTCACCGCAGTCGAAGCGACCGCTCCTCCTGCTCAGGTACATGGCCGCGAGCAGTCTTAGCGTCACTGCGCCAACCGCCACGGTTAGCTGTACTTGACTCCTTTCACGCTTTTGAGTGCCTTATTGCACCGCTCAATGTGATCGCGAGCCCGCCGTTGCATCTCAACGGTATTGTGGCAGGGTTCATCGACCTCTTGCTTGCAGAATGGACAGATCATCGGACCGACCTCTCTGGTGACGGGGCGTGTCAGGCCAACAGCGGTGCGGGATCAGAGTTCCCATGTGTGACTTCACAGTTCGATAGCAAGGATCGCTGTCAGCGGACGCATTGTCGGTGGAATCTTGCGTATGAGGCACCAAGCATCACTAAGCATCACTCCAGACGCTCTTTGTGCATGAAGCCTCAGCATCTCTGTCATCAAAAAGCCAAGGTATCTGCTCTTGCTCTCACCATGAGCAAAGCCCCAAAGCGCCCGAGCCAACGTGATGACCTCAGACGGCAGGATGACGAGGCTGGTGCGCAACAGCCAAAATCCTCCGCCCGTAAGCCGCGCGCCGCTTCGAAACGCAAGGCAGACACAGTTCTGGACTCCCTGGCCGCTGAGATTCCCAACGGGATAATGGAAGGTCCAGAAGGTACCCCCGTTTCCAGCCTTCCGCCCGCACAAGGCGACACGCTCGCCAGAGACGGCAGCTTGGTCGCTGAAGGCCATCAGAACGGGCCGGATCGGCTAAGCCCCCACAGCAGGATCAGGGACGAGGTCGAGCAACCAGTGCAGATGGTCGCATTGGCGGATGATCTTGCTCCAACAGAGCCCAAGCAGGATGTTGCTAGCGATCTCCCCCGGCCCAGCGAAGAGGCAGCGTTGCGAGCCAACCAGAGGCCAGGATCAACACAGCACCACCCCATCGCCCATGACCTCCAATCGGAGAGCCGTGAGGATGGTAAAAGCTCATCCCGCATTGCTCCGGAAAGTACAGTTCAACGAGCGATACGGGTGTGGAGTCCCCGCCTTCAGACTGCATCGGATTGTGAGGAGTGCCTCGGGACGTGTGAAGGTCTGGAGGCACGAGAGGGCAGCGCGCAGGGCTCATGAGAGCCACGAGGCTCAGGCTTCAGCAAACCCCATCTACATCCTTGCTGCCATCACTCTTGGCATTCCGGCTTTGCTGCTGATCCCGCTGATCGGGATGAACCCCGGAGTCCAGGAAGGGACCTTCACCACCGTTGTGACCTTCCTCGTCGTCTCTGCGTTTGTCACGGCTGTGGTGTTCGAGATCAAGAGGCTGGCTGATCAACCCTCAGATGCCAATCACCACTAAAGGAGGGAGGATCACACTTCGCGATCAGGAGAGAAGGCCGCGAGCAGACAGCGAGGCGCACTCCTCCATTCAAGCAAAGGGAGGTAACTTACGGCACTGCATTAGGGAAGCGGCATGATCCGGGTGGAGGCGCTCTTGGGCGTAACTGGCGCAATGAGCACCGCGTGTTCAAACCGACATAACGTCCAAATCGTGGGTCGCAAGAGACCTGCTGCCTCATAAGCAATGGATGGCACCCTTGGCTCGACACTTTTTGCGGCTATTCACCTCGCATTGTGGCCTTCCTACCAGCCGTAATAGCCGTAGGCCGGGCCGCCCCAGGAATAGCCGTACCGCACCGGCGCATAGCCGTAGTCGTACGTGATCGGGGCAGAGTACCGGACCACTCGCCACGTCCGATAGACTGGGGCCGGTACGTAATCATAGTCGTCATAGGTCCGCACCACGCGGGCGTGGTCACGGGCGCGTAGCCGGAGCTCGGGTAAGCATAAGCCGGATAGCTGTAGCCATAGGCGGGAGCCGCATAGGCGTTGGAGGTGGTCGCCCCGATCAGGCCGCCGACGGCAAGACCCGCGACGCCTGCCGCAACCACGGCGCTGGTGTTGCGGCGCGAGCGCGCTTCCGCATCCGTAGTAGCTATCATGGACCCCAAGCCAACTAAGGCCTGTGGACATTCAGACGACCTCAGGGATTCCCGCCGCGGTCGAAATTTGATTCAAGACTGCAAACTGGAGGTCAGTCTTGAATCGTTTGGTGCTGAAGGATGAGCAGTGGGCCCGCGTCGCGCCGTTGCTGCCCGGCAAGGCCGGTGATCCCGGTCGCTCGGGAGCAGATAACCGGCTGTTCCTGGAGGCGGTGCTGTGGATGGTGCGCACCGGGGCGCCCTGGCGGGACCTGCCCGAGATGTTCGGGAACTGGAACAGCGTGTTCCGGCGCTTTCGCCGGTGGGCGCAGACCAACGTACTCGAGCACGTCTTCCTCGCGCTCTCAGGAGCCTGATTTTGAGTACGCGCTCATCGACGGCACCATCATCCGCGTCCATCAGCACGGGACGGGCGCTAAAGGGGGACTTGTCGTCAGGCGATCGGGCGCTCCCGCGGCGGCCTGACCACCAAAATCGTGGCCCTGGTGGATGCGCTCGGCAACCTGGCGCACTTTCTGCTTCTGCCGGGGCAGCGCCATGACAGTGTCGGAGCCGAGCCCCTGCTCGAGGGGATCGAGATTGGCGCTCTGATCGCCGACAAAGGTTTCGACACTGATGCGCTACGCCAGGAACTGGATGCCCGTGGTGCGACCGCTGTCATCCCGCCCAAATCCAATCGTGCGCGCCAGATTGCGTGTGACTTTGCGATGTATCGCTGGCGGCATCTCGTCGAGAACTTCTTCTGCGCCTTGAAGCAGTTCCGCCGCATTGCCACGCGCTACGACAAGACCGATCAGAGCTTTGAGGCCATGATCTATCTCGCTGCCAGCTTCATGGCCCTCAAATGAATATCCACAGGCCTTAGGGCGACCGCCGTGAGAACTCTGATGTTCGTTGTCAATGAGCTTGGACGTGGGAGTGCGATCCCAGGGCGGGAGCCGGGTGTGGCAGGATGGAGCGATTGCGCAGGGCTGGCGGCAGAGCCGTCAAGACGACGGTTGAGCAAA
>NZ_VOSK01000367.1 GCF_009296175.1 Microvirga tunisiensis
TTCAAGGCAAAGGACGCGGTGCTTCAACTGCTCGAGAGCCTATAATTATGTAGCGGCCAGGAACCGCAAAGCGCTGGAACTCCACCGTCAGCGATCCCGCCGCCACATAATCTCTCACGACGCATAAGTCCGCCTCGCGCCCCAGAAGGCCCGGGTCGGTGATTGGGTGATGGCGATCGGGAACCCGTTCGGTCTCGGTGGCACGGTGACGGCCGGCATCGTCTCGGCCCAGCATCGCGACATCGGTAGCGGCCCCTATGACGACTACATCCAGATCGACGCGCCCGTGAACAAGGGCAATTCGGGCGGCCCGACCTTCAACCTCGCCGGCGAGGTGGTCGGCGTGAACACGGCGATCTTCTCGCCGTCGGGCGGCAACGTCGGCATCGCCTTCGCTATTCCGGCCAGCACGGTCGACACGATCGTGACCTCGCTCAAGAACGGCGGTCAGGTGGCCCGCGGCTTCATCGGCGTGCAGATGCAGCCGGTGACCAAGGAGATCGCCGAGGCCATCGGCCTCAAGGAGCCCAAGGGTGTCCTCGTGGCCGAGGCCCAGAAGGACAGCCCTGCGGCCAAGGCGGGTGTCCGGATCGGCGACACCATCGTCGCGGTGGACGGGGAGCGGATCGGCGGGGCCAAGGACGTAGCCAAGAAAATCGCGAACGTCGCCCCGGGCAAGTCCGTGTCGCTCACGCTCTATCGTCAGGGCCAGGAGCGGACGGTGACCGTCGAAATCGGAGCCCAGCCGAAGGCGTAGCCTCCTCGGTGATTGATTGGACGTCAGACGCTCCTTCCCTTCCGAGGGTCTGGCGTCCTGGCCACCGACAGGCTGGTTAACCCCAACAAGCTATCCTGTCGGTGGCCGCATCAGGCTGTTGTGGCCTGAGCGCGGCATTCCGGAGCACTGGCCTCAGGGCACCACGGCGAAGAACAGGAAGGCCGCGAAGATCACCAGGTGGACGGCGCCCTGAAGCACCGTCGTCCGGCCGGTGCCCAGCGTGATCACGCCGATGAGCAGCGTCAGTGCCAGCAGGAGCCGGTCCTTGTCGCCCAGTCCGAGTTCGAGGGGCTGGCCGAGCACGATCGCAACAGCCGCGACCGCAGGAATCGTCAGGCCGATCGCCGCCAGGGCTGATCCCAGCGCGAGGTTCAGGCTCGTCTGCAACCGGTTCGCCTGGGCCGCCCTGAGGGCTGCCAGACATTCAGGCAGCAGCACGACGGCCGCAATGATGATCCCCATTACAGTCCCAGGCGCGCCGAGCCGATCCAGGCCTGTCTCCACCGTTGGCGTGAGGATTTTGGCGAGCGCCACGACTGCCACCAGGGCAACGACCAGCAGGCCCGCACTGATTGCTGCCATCCGGTTCGAAGGCGGCGGCGCATGGGCATCCTCGTCGCTGGCATCAAGCAGGACAAAGTAGTCGCGGTGCCGGATGGTCTGGATGAACACGAAGGCGCCGTACAGCACCAGAGAGACGGTGCCGGCGAAGACAAGCTGCGACGTGTTGAAGAACGGACCGGGCTCGCTCGTCGCAACATTGGGCAGAACGAGCGTGAGGGTCGTGAGGGCCGCCAGGACAGCCAATGCCGCGCTCGCTGCGTCGATCTGGAACCCCTGTTCGCGATGACGCGCGCCGCCCCAGAGCAGGCAGAGGCCGACAATGCCATTCATTACGATCATGATTCCGGAAAAGACCGTATCGCGTGCCAGTGCGGCTTTCTCCGCCGGAGCGGCAATCATGACGGAGACGATCAGCGCCACCTCGATCACGGTCACGGCAACAGCCAGGACCAGCGTGCCGAACGGCTCGCCCGTGCGATGGGCCACGACCTCGGCGTGGTATACGGCGGCGAACACAGTGGCGATGAGGACGGTTCCGGCTACAGCAGCCATCAGGCCGCCCATCCCGACGAGGAGGACGGTCAGCAGGATGACCCAGGCCGTGACGGGCCAAGCCCATGCCCACCAAGGCATCCGTTCCGTTGCCATGCTGACACCCACGCCTCACTCTGCCCGTTGTCATCCTAAGCGGGCCGGGGAAGGCCTGCTTGACCGCTTCGGACACCATCTTGACAGATCGAGACACCCGCCCCCGGACGCTGCTTGCGCAGGATCACGTCCGACGCCGCCCATCATGCTCGTGCTCGATCTCGAGCTGCCGCAATCGGCGCCGGATGTCCCGATCTGACAACGGGACGTCCTGATCGATCAAGCGCACGGGCGCGGCTTCGGCACCTACAACGCGACGACGACCTACGTGCCGGGACCGACCATCGTCAGCGGCAGCCATGACCGGTCGCTCGGCGTGGTGATGTTCCGCAACGGCGAACCGGGCGCCGAGAACGCGCTCGACGCACGGCAGGCGCTTGGTGCTGAATGGCAGGAGATCGTGAAGTCGGGCGTTCACACCTGCCTCTGATCGCAGGCGCGGGCGAGGAGCGGCGGCCGATCGATCCTGCCGCCGCACCCACCCGGCACCCGGAGGATGGAAGGCCCGGAACGCTTCGGCCCGACGGACTCTCAGGATAGTCATATCTTTCCGGCCGTCATGCGCGCATGATGATGGATATCCGGGAGGCTGCCATGATGACGCGGATCAAGTCCTACATCTCGTTCGAGAACGAGGCGCTTGTCGTGGCCGGTCTGGCGCTCCTGTTCTGTGGAGCGGTGATCCTGGGATTCATGTGATGCTGTCCCAATCCCTCTATTCCGCAATGCTGATCGCCATGATTCTGGCGGTCTACATTCTGATGATCAGGACTTCCTAGTGCATCGAACGCAAAAGTGGGACCCGGTTTTGCGTGAAAAGATGAGATAAGCCAAAAGCTTAGAGCACCAGACGTGAGTTTGAATTCACGTCCGGTGCTCTAGAGCCTCGCTCGCGCCTCGGACCCGAGAGCGGAGTTGCGCTTTTGGGATTCATCCGACGCCCTCTCCTAACGAGCGCGTCTTTCGATGCGAACCGGAGGCGCGCATCGGCGAAAAGTCGGGTCCGCTTCAGAAGCATGATGCATGGATCCGGGCCTTCGCCCGGCAGCGCCCTGGATCAGGTGTCGTGCTCGCGGTCCGGCGATGGGATGTCGCCATCCCCATAGCCACGCCGGCCGTTGAGCTTCGCTCGCCCTGGGGCAGCAGGCTGGCCTCGCAGGGCCTGTGCGGCCTTCCAGAGGGCATTCAGAATGCCCTGGGCCAGCCCAGTGGGATTCTTGCTCATGATCATATCATAGCGCGCCTGTCAGGCTTTTTCATGACCCAGGGTTGCATGACTCAGGGTTTCATGGCTCACGCTGCAGAAGCCATCGATCCAGGCATTTGTTCTCACTTTGCTCTTGACACTGTGTATCATCTGGGCTCGACCCTGGCTCATCCCGGCCCGACGGGGGGCGCGCTCGCGAGGCGTCGCAGATGTGGGGCGGGGAGCGGTCCTGCAGCAGGCCGCGCACGCCGGTTGGCGGGAGGCCCTTGGCAGCCCTGTGCTGGTCCAAGTCGAAACGCCTAACAGTCCCGCGTGCGAGGCGCCGTCCGGCTCTTCCATTCCACCATACCCATCGAGCCGGGCTGCCCAGCCACCCTCGATCAACCTTCCGGCTCGCAGCGCAAGCTGCGGGCCTACAGGTGCTGGCTCTTGGACAGACACATCGTCCCTCCGCCGTCATCACCGGCACGAGGCCGGTGATGACGGCGGAGGGTACGAGCGATGCGCCGGCCTGGAGAAGCGGATCGCCTGACGAGGAAGCTGGGTTCAGAACGGATTGACGTAGTTCAGGATCGCCCTCTGCCGCAGCACGACCTTGCGGATGACATGGCTCGCCTTGACATGCTCGGTGAAGATCGCCGCGAGACCCGTGCTCCCGGCTGGCAGGCGGCGCGCCACTTCCGGGTCGTCGAGCGTGATCCGGACGATGAACGGCGCCGCCTGGACCTCCGTCGGCATGACGGCCAGGCCGCCGGGCTGCGACTGTCCGGTGGCGATCGCCTGCACCACCGTCTCCACTTTCCCGGCGAAGACCTCGCCCGGCAGGGCCTTGAACGTGATCTCGACCGGCTGCCCGACCTCGACATAGCGCACGCTGATCTGCGGGATTTCCACGCCCAGGATCGCCTCGGACGTGTCGATGAAGGCCATGACAGGAGACTGCCCTGTCACACGGGCACCCTTCCGCAGCGCCAGATTGGTCACATACCCATCAGCGGGAGCCCGCACGGTGGTGCGATCGAGATTCCATTTCGCGCTGTCGAGCTGCGCCTTCAGTTGGTCAACCTCGGATTGCCGCTCCTGCACGTCGAAGGCGCGACCCGTGTCGCGGCGTTGCAGCTCGGAGAACTGGCCGAGACGCAGCTCGGCGAGCTTGAGCTGCGCCTCGATGGCCTGGACCTGCGCCTGATAGGTGATCGGATCGATCCGGAACAGGACATCGCCCGCTTTGACCGGGGTATTCGCCGCGACGGGCACGTCGATGACCTCGCCGGCAACAGAGGGGATGATCTGCACCGAGTTGCGGATCACCGCCGCTGACCCCGAGGGTGCGCCCCAGCCCATCGGGATGAACAACCCGACGAGGAGGAGGAGCAGGACGAGGACAGGCGAGATCTTCCAGAACAGGTTGAACGGGATGAACCGGAGCCAGATGAACAGCGCAAGAATTGCAATGTAGACGTTCAGCAGGACGACAATCATCGGGGCGTCTCCTGCTGTCGTACCGGCACATCGACATAGGCCCAGATCAGCACCAGCGGCCAGAACACGAATCCGAAGATCAGCGTCGCCCAACTTCCGACCGCCACCGCCTCAGGCCAGGGATGCCCGCGCTTGCGCGCGATGCGGCCCGGCATCATCCCGAGTGCGACGAAGACCGCCACGAGCGTCGCCACGAGGACGAGCAGTACGATCCAGGCGAAGATGTCGATCAAGGACATGGCCGCACCTCTAAGGGGCGGTGCGGACACGACCCGTCG
The DNA here is from genome assembly GCF_009296175.1 of Microvirga tunisiensis. Lineage (GTDB taxonomy): Bacteria > Pseudomonadota > Alphaproteobacteria > Rhizobiales > Beijerinckiaceae > Microvirga > Microvirga tunisiensis. The sequence continues at coordinate 4,958 of NZ_VOSK01000367.1, forward strand.
GATCGAAATCTTCGGCCGATAGGCCCGCCCGTAAAGCGAGAAGTCGCCGCCCTTGGGAGCGGGAAGCCAAGTGACCTGCCGGACCGGATCCGCTTCATGGTCATCTCCGAACGTCGTTCAGGCGCCGAAGCGGTCGTAGGATCATGGCACGAAAGGAACCCAGCGTGCCCCTGCGCTCGGCTCGGTCAAGACTCAAGATAGGCGACCGGCTGATGGTGGCTATCAGGTCAAACCCTGAGAGCCCGGTGGATTAGACCTGACGGCTCAGGGGCCAAAATGTCCGGAGTGGGTCGAGCCTGTGTCAAAACGCGATCGGGCCGCTCCGTGAAGCAATTTAATTTCCTGTAAGCCTCGATAGACCGGGAAATCCCCGGTACAGGAGCGTGAACTTGTACAAATCGTTCGGCAAGGCCGAGCCTGTTCGAGTTTTGACACGCCCTCGGTCATGGAACGAACCCGCTCGCGCGGGAGGACACTGCGGCTGGGGCGGCGCCATGACTTGGGGGCGGTAACCCGCTGAAGGGCACACAATGACAGGACTGGGTCCTGTCTTGAGGATCGAGGGGTTTGG
>NZ_VOSK01000368.1 GCF_009296175.1 Microvirga tunisiensis
TATCCTGACCAGTACTCCGAGCGGCATCTGCGCACACTCCAGCGGCGTCTGAAAATCTGGCGCCGGGATGCGGCATGGGCCATGGTGTTCGGGTCATCGGATCAAGGCTCGGTGCCCGCAGAGCCCTGAGGCTTGCCGGGAGCATGAAGATGAGGCAACGACCATCCGTGTCGGGAGCATTCTTCGGTGAGGCAATACGCGGCACGACGACAGCATTTGGCGGAGACGTGCCCGTCGGGCCCGTAACCGCCTATTTTCGCGACGATATCGCTTCGCTCGACGATCCGCGTGCCCGGATCGACGGCTCGATCGTCCTTCCGGGAAAAATCACGCAGAGAACGTATCCCGGAGGACACTACAGGTACGTGGTCGCCATTGGCGACCGTCACTTCACTGTGACGGACGATCGCTATCACGAGCTCGACCGCCCGGTAGGCCTACGCCTGCCACTGGCGGCGTTGCACCTGTTTCCCAAAACCCAGACTACGGGAGGACACCATGCGTAAAAGCTTACTGGCTGCGGGACTTGCAGCCCTTCTCATGAGCAGTGCGACAAGTGCACAGACGCTCAACGTTGCGACTGCCGGCGATCAGAACATGGTCGATTACATCAAGGATTATCTCGGGCCGCTCTTCGAAAAGAGCCACCCGGGCGTGAAGGTGGTGGCCGTCGGCACCGGACCGGGCGATGGCGGATCGCAAAAGATCTTCGAGAAGCTTGATGCGCAGAAAAAGGCGGCGGCCGCAGCGGATTTCGACGTGGTGGTCATCCACCAGAAGGCTGCGGGCACCATGGTTCAGGATGGGCTGATCAAGAAGTACCGGGACGCTCTCCCCACCGGCAGCCTGGTCACGCGCGAATCCGCGACGAATGCGCTCGGCACCGACGTCTCCGGCTACGTCATGCCCATGTTCCATTCGCAGACGGCGATCGCTTACAATCCGGATCTCATCAAGAATCCGCCCAACAATTACGCCGAGCTGCGCGATTGGGTGAAGAAGAACCCGAAGCAATTCGGCTATAACGGCATCAAGGGCGGCATGTCCGGCGTCGCGTTCGTCACCGGGTGGATTTCCGCGTTCGGCGGCGATGCGGCGAAGCTCGAAAAGGGGCCTTACGATGCCGCCACGAAGGCGACCTGGGACAAGGCGATGGCCGATCTGAAGGATTTCAACCAGAACGTCGTCATCACACCCGGCAACGCCGGCACGCTCGACATGCTCAATCGCGGCGAAATCGCCATGGGGCCGGTCTGGGTGGACATGTTCTATACCTGGAAGGCTGATGGAAAGCTTCCGCCGACCATGCGCCTGAAGCTTGTTTCGCCCGGCATGCCCGGACAGCCGATGTACTACGCCATTCCGTCCAAGACGGCGCAGGACAAGCTCGCCGCGGAGTTCATCGCCCTTGCGACGAGTCCGGACGTGCAGGCGGAAGGCATCGTGAAGCGCTTCAACTGGTATCCGGGCATTGATGCCAAGAACCTGGAAGGCAAGCTCGATCAGGCGGCCTGGAACCAGCTCTTCGCCGACATCCCGCCGGACACGCTCGCGGCGAACGGCAAGCCGTTCCCGATCGGACCGTACTTCAACGACATTCTCGAAACCTACGAGAAGAAGGTGGCCAACTAGGTCATCCGTCAGAATGTGGGCGGCCTGTGTGGCAGGCCGCCTGCGCCTCATTGGCCTCAAGGCGTTCCAGCGGGACCGGGACAGTTCCAGATCATGGCGAGACCTTCGTTCTTCGGCCTTCTGCTCATCGCACCGGCACTCGCGATGATCGGCGCGCTGTTTCTCTATCCCCTTGGGTTCTCGCTCGCTGCGGCGTTCACAGAGCCGGGAGGCGGCCTGTCGCTCATGCACTTCCAGAAGGCTTACGAGCTCTACTCGACCGACATTCTTTTCACGCTGTTCATCGTCGTCGTTTCGACGCTCCTGACCGGCCTGTTCTCGATCGCGATATCGGGAATTCTCACGCTCGGCGAAACACCCTGGCTGGTTGCAGCGCTGCGCGCGCTCTATCGCTGGCCGCTCTTCATTCCCTTCATCGTCGCGGCCCAGTGCATGAGGACCTTCCTGGCGAAGAACGGCCTCATGAACAATACCTTTGTGGCACTCGGGGTGATGGAGCCGATCCAGGCCACGAGCTTCCTCGACTGGCGTGGCATCATCATCACCTTCGTATGGAAGCAGGTGCCTTTCGTGACGCTGATGCTCGCCGGAGCCATGGCTTCCATCGACCGCGCCACCATCGAGGCAGGACGTACTCTCGGCGCTTCGCGGGTGCGGGTGCTGATCGAACTCGTGCTGCCGCAGGTGGCGCAGACGCTCCTCGTCGGCCTCGTCCTTTCCTTCGTCACCATGCTGTCCGTTCTGTCGGTGCCGATGATGGTTGCGGGCTCGCAGCCCACGATGCTCACCGTGGACATGGCGTTCCGCATCAACTCCTATGGTGATTACGCCACGGCCAACGCGCTTGGCGTCATCTCCTATGCCATCGCCGGAACTGTCGCGTGGATCTATCTTCGCCACAGCGTCAAGCGCGAGGTGCAGGCATGAGCGGGCGCCTCCACCTCTCACCCGCAAATGCGGAGCCGCTCGCCGGATCCGGCAAATCCCAAGCTGTTTCGCGCAAGTCGGGATCATCCGTCGCCGCCGCTAGGGTCTGGGCCCTGGGCTCGACAAGTCTCAAGATCCTAGGCCTTGCATTCTTTGCCTTCCTTCTCTTCGGGCCTCTGGCCAATCTCGCCCTGTGGTCGGTCGCGGAGCGGTGGTATACCCCGTTCAAGCTCCCTGTTTCCTACGGCATGCGCTACTGGGAGGTGGTCTTCCGCCCCACGGGCGACGCCATGACATCGCTGATGACAAGCGTTGCCATCGCCTGCCTGACTGTCATGGTGGCGCTCGCCATTTCAGTCCCGGCAGGCTATGCCCTGGCCCGTCTCAAGCTGCCCTGGCGCACGGCTCTGATGATTCTGTTCCTGTTGCCCCAGGCCTTCCCGTCGGTGGCGATCTACATCAACGTGGCGCGGGTCTTCTACAGCATCGGGCTCACTGGAACGATCACCGGCGTCGTGCTGGTTCACGCGGCCCATGGCCTCGTCTATTCGGTCTGGATCGCAGCCGCGGCCTTCGCGGCCATCGACCGGGATCTCGAACTCGCCGCGCGCAATATCGGAGCCTCGCCGCTGCGGACCTTCTTCACCGTGACATTGCCGCTCGCGGCCCCCGGCATCATGGCGAGCGCAATTTTCGTTTTCCTGGAATCGCTCGATGAATTCACCGGCACCTTCTTCGTCGGCGTACCTCAGGTGACGACGCTCCCGCTCCTTCTCTACAACGCGAGCATGGGCGGCAATTATCAGATCGCTTCCATCACGGCCCTCATCCTGCTCGTGCCGTCTGTCGTGTTCATGATCGTCATCGAGCGCTTCCTGAAAGCCGACGTGCTGAGTAAGGTCGGCCAGTAAGGCGTTGGAACGGCATGCTCAGAATCATTACCTGGAACATCCAATGGGGCTTGGGCATCGACGGGTCCGTCGATCTCCGGCGAATCGTGGACGAGGCGCACGCCATCGCGGTTTTCGATGTGCTCTGCCTGCAGGAGGTCTCGGACAATTTTTCCGATCTCAAGGGCAATGGGGGAGCGAACCAGTTCGCTGAACTGGCGCGGTTCCTGCCGGGTTACACGGCCGTCGAGGGGGTTGCACTCGATGTTCCGGATGGGGCAGGGCACCGCCGCCGCTTCGGCAACATGATCCTGTCCCGCCTGCCTGTGGCGCAAGTGCTGCGATATACCCTGCCGTGGGAGGCCGCTTCCACCCGCAACATGCCGCGTCTCCTGCTGGAGGCGGTCGTCGAAGGGCCCTCGGGACCTCTTCGGGTCATGACCACGCATCTGGAATACTCAGCCCACAAGCTGAGGCGGGCACAGGTCGAGGGCATCCGCGAAGCCCATCGCACGGCCTGTGAGCGCGTCGCCGTGCCCCGCGAGGACGGTCCCGGCACCTATGCTCTGTTCCCCACCTCGGCGTCGGCCGTACTGACCGGCGATTTCAACATGCGTCCGGACGATCCGGTGAAGCAGCGGATCTCGGAGCCTTTCGACAATGAGGTGCCTCCTCTTCTCGATGCATGGCAGGTCGCCCATGGAGCGAGTCCGCACCCGACCTCGTTCCGCCTCTTCGACCAGTCGGACGGGCCCTCGCATTGCTGTGACTTCATGTTCGTGACCGAAGATCTCGGGTCCAGGATCAGCCGGGTCGATTACAACCAAACGACACAGGCCTCAGATCACCAGTGTCTGGATGCGAGACCTCCTTGGCGGCAGCGATGACCTGGAGGGCGGGCGGCAACGCGTCTGAATCGGGTGGCTTGTAGCGGCGGTTGGCCAGCTTCGGCTCGGCAGCCAGGCGGCTTCGCACAACCTCATCCGGGGATCGCCCCTTGAGCACGCGCTGACGTCTCCTGTTGTAAGCCTGATTGAAGCCCTTGAGCAGCGTCTCGAGATCCCGATGGCTATAGATCGTGATGCCGAGCACCTCGCGCTGCACCCGCCCGTTGAAGCGCTCCACGAGACCATTGGTTTGCGGTGTATACGGCTTGGTCCTGCGGTGCTCCAGCTTCAGCTGGCGGCAGGCGTCCTCGAAAGCATCCGCCGTGAAGCAGGATCCTCGATCCGTCAGGACGTGCGTGACCTTGAAGGGGAAGGCGCGCACCGCCTCTTTCAGGAAGGCGACCGCGCTGGTGGCCAGCTCATCGTCCTTGACGGCCAGATGCACCCACCGTGAGCAGCGGTCGATGGCCACATACAAATAGCGCTTGCGGCGCTCGCCGTTGGCGGTCTGCAGCTTGGGCAGGTGCTTGATGTCCATGTGGATGAAGCCGAGATCGTAATCCTTGAACGTGCCGCTCCGGCGCTGGCGCTGCTGCGCCGAGGGCAATCGTCCCAAGCCTTCCGCCTTGAGGATGCGGTAGACGGCATCGCGGTTGAGATGCGGCAGGAAATGGCTGACCACAAACGTGAGGTCATCGAGCGGGAAGCCGGTGGCCTGGCGCAGGGCACAGACGATGGCGCGCTCTTCCTCGGTGGCCTTCCAGGGCAGCTTGTGCGGCCGGCTGCTATGGTCCTGGCAGTCCTGTGCGCCGCGCTTGCGCCACTTGCGGATGGTCTCGGTGCTCACGCTGAAGCGCTGGGCCAGCACGCCGGTGGGCTCTCTCGAGCGGGCGATCTCTTGGCGGACGGCTGGAGTGGTGCGGGCTTGCGGATGAAGGGAGTGCATCACGTCCTCCTGCGGTGAGAAGCTCGGCGTCGCAGGCCGTCAAAGCGCCAAGTATACTCCTCAATGGCGTAACGCACCTGATCCCAACAACGTTCCGCTACCAAACAACACGAGCCGCTACGGCCGGATCGCCGCCCGCGCCTGGCGCAGCTGATCACGGGGGATGGTCGGCCCCTGCCGCCGCGGCTGGCGGCGGAGATCGCCCATCAGCTCGACTGGCTCGAACTCGTGCTGCG
>NZ_VOSK01000369.1 GCF_009296175.1 Microvirga tunisiensis
CTTCTTCCTGAAAATCAAGCACTTCAGACGCATCGCCACGCGCTACGAACAGACCCCACGGGCGTTTATGTCAATCCTTTGCCTCGTCAGCGCGTTCATCTGGACCAAATGAATGTCAACGCGCTCTAGAACCGGCTGAATATTCAGGGAGCAGACGATGGCGAAGGTTGCATTCCTCGGACTTGGCGTGATGGGCTACCCCATGGCGCGTCACCTCAAGGCGAAGGGGCATGAGGTGACGGTGTACAACCGCACGGCGGCGAAGGCCGAGCAGTGGGTGGCGGAGAACGGCGGACGCGCCGCCAAGACGCCGCGCGAGGCAGCCGAAGGCCAGGAGATCGTGTTCGCCTGCGTCGGCAACGATGACGATCTGCGTCAGGTGACGCTCGGTCCTGATGGCGCCTTCCACGGCATGGGCAAGGGCACCATCTTCGTCGATCACACCACCGCCTCGGCTGAAGTGGCGCGCGAGCTCTATGCCGCCGCCAACGACACGGGCTTTTCCTTCATCGACGCTCCCGTCTCGGGCGGCCAGGCCGGCGCAGAGAATGGCGTTCTCACGGTCATGTGCGGCGGCGATGAGGAGGTTTATGCCAAGGCCGAGCCCGTGATCATGAGCTTTGCCCGCGCTTCCCGCCTCCTGGGCCCGGCCGGCTCCGGCCAGCTCACCAAGATGATCAATCAGATCTGCATTGCCGGCCTCGTGCAGGGCCTCGCCGAAGGCATCCATTTCGGCAAGAAGGCTGGCCTCGACGTCGAGGCGGTGCTCGAGGTGATCTCCAAGGGGGCCGCCGGCTCCTGGCAAATGGAGAACCGCGGCAAGACCATGAATCAGGGCAAGTTCGATTTCGGGTTCGCAGTCGACTGGATGCGCAAGGACCTGTCCATCGTACTGGGCGAGGCCCGCAAGAACGGCGCCAGCCTGCCGGTCACGGCCCTGGTCGATCAGTTCTACGCCGACGTGCAGAAGATGGGCGGCAAGCGTTGGGATACGTCGAGCCTGATCGCTCGGCTCGACAAGTAGTCGCTCGCTCGCAATCCGAGGATCGAAAACGAAGCGCCGGAACCGAGAGGCTCCGGCGCTTTCGTGTCAGCGGACTTCCTCGGTACAGGGACGTCCCGGCCGACAACGCTCCGTATTGCCTCCACCCGGGCGTCCGCCAGAGGGCCCCGGACCGGGACGGATCTGCGGCGGCCTCTCGAAATCACGAATGGGACGAGGCTGAACCGACGGGCGCGGCGGCTCGCGGAAGGCGCGCTCCTCCCGAGGCGCTTCCATGCGAGGAAGAGGCCTTGGCTGAAAGACCGGCGCCTCCGGGCGCTCGATCCGAGGTGCCAGGCGTGGCGAAGGACGCTCGCGATCGAGCCTCTCCACCGCGACAGGCCGCTCGCGCTCGATTCGCGGACGAAGCCCGTCGTCCCGGCGAGAACGGCGCTCTTCAGGTTGCGGCAAGACGATAGCAGGACGACCGGCAACGGGGGCGCCCCGCTCGGGTCCAATGCGCGGATCCGGACGATCGAAGTCGCTCCGTCCGGGCCGCTGCCGTTCGATCTCGATCTGCGGCCTCTCAGGCCGGACCTGCCGTGGGAGAATTTCGCTCCCGTCGAGGCGCGGATCTCTCGGACGGGCGGCATCCCGCACGGGAGCCTCCGGACGAATCGCGCGGGGATCAGGATCACGCCCGATGGGGCGCAGACCGCGCAGCGCTTCTGGACGCACCGCCGGTTCGCCGATATTGGACCGACCCGGGCGAGGCCGCTCCTGAGGCACATCCACGAGCGGGATCGGGCGCGCGGGAATGCGGCCGGGACGGCCCCGCGGCGGATCCCCGGGGCGAGCGCCCCTGTCCTCGCGCGGCGTCCTCGGGTCGACCGACACCGGAATCGGCTCAATCGGCGCGGCGAGCCCAGGCTGCCGCGGAACGACCGGCTGCCCGGGACGCAGTCCACGGCGCGGGCGGGGACCGCGCTCGTCGCCCATGAGAGCGCCGAAGACCGGCGGGGCGGCAACGGGAATGGCGACCGGACCACGCGGCGTGATCGGAGCAATGGGCTGGTAGAACGAACGGGGCGGCCGGGCGCGTACAGGGACCGGAATGGCCATCGGGATCGGCAGGACGCCCGCCATGATCGGTAGCGGCGGCGGCTCGCGGATGATCGTGACGAAGTCCTCGTCCTCGTCCCAAGACGGCAGAAGATAGGCCGGAACCCGGGGCGGCGGCACGTCGCGGATGATCGTCACGACCTCTACCACGTCGACCCGCTCCACCTCCGGCAAGGGCGGGGGCAGGTCCTCGTAGATCACCTCCTCGAAAGCCGCCGGCGGAGCATAAGGTGCGGAAAGGCGCGCGAGCCGGCGTCGGCTGTCCGGCGCATGCGGGCCATTCGGGTAGCGGCGCAGATAGGTCCAATAGGCTTCCCGCGTGTTGCTCCCCAGTGTGCGGCGCCAGACGATGGCTTCGCGGCGGGCGGCGAGGAGCGCCGTCACCCCGCCGGGCGAGGCGATGATCCGGATAGCGGCGCAGGAAGGCCTGATAACCCTGGATCGTGTCGCGCTCGACTGCGATGGCATAGGCCTCGTCGGCCGGCGCCTCCTCGATCCGGCGCACCTCGCGCACCAGCGGCGCGGCCTCCGTCTGCTCGAAAAAGACGAAGGACCCTTGGCCGAGATTGGCCGAATGCCAGGGGATCTGCTGGCCGTTCGTCGACTCGTGCGTCCGAAGCCGTGCGCGGGCGAAGACTTCGTCGAGGGCTAAGCCCGGCTGGCGGATCATCTCCGCAAGAGCCGTCGCATAGGCGCCGTAGGGTCCCTGGCCGTCGGTCGCGGCGATGTTGGGGGCGGATGAGAAGGCCATCAGAAATCCGGCAGGCGGCTCCATGAGGGCAAGTCCCTTGGCGATCGGTTCGCCCGTGGAGCCGAGCGGATAATCCCGCGCTATGTCGGCGACGATCACCCGCACCTGCGCGGGGCTGCGCTCGAGGGAGCGGACGAGATCGGAGAGGCGGAAGCCCTCGATCGGCACGTCCACGTCGCGCTCGATGCGGGCATCGACCGGCAGCAGGTAGTTGTCGCCTTCAAGCTGCACTCCGTGTCCGGCCAGATAGATCATGACCGTGGAGCCGGGCTCCAGATCCTGAGCCTTGTCGAGAAAGTCGCGGACGAGGCTGCGCAGATCGTTGGCGCCGAGATCGCGCGCCTGGATGACCTCGAAACCGGCACTGGTGAGAGTCTGGGCGATCAGGCCGGCATCGTTGACGGTGGTCGGCAGCGGGCGGCCTTCATAGGCGCCCTGCCCGATCACAAGCGCAAGACGACCCTGAGCAGACGCAACAGACGCCTGCCCGGCTACGGCCGCGAAGGCAAGGCTGAGGAAAACGATAGCACGTTTCAGAAGAGACACGGTCGACGCACCCTTTCACCCGTCTTGCGGGTCTTCGCGAGCAGATAAGGTCAAGGCAGTTGAATAGGCTGTGAACAAAACAGGACAATAGGCCCAAGCTGAAAGGTCAGCGTCGGGTCATCGTCAGATAAACGATGAACCCGCCGATCGCGATGGCGAGGCCCATGAGAACCATCTGACGTGTCTCGCCCGTCAGGGCCGCGTCCCGGTACATCTGCGAGAGCCGCTCGGCGCGCTCGGGATCGCGCGACATGAAGAGCCCGATCACGACGCTCAGGGTGGCGAGGCCGAGGATCCAGTAGGTGGGACGCATGGGTCGATCTCCTTATCGTCCCTCGAACCGGGGAGCTCGCTTTTCGCGGAAGGCCGCGACCCCCTCCATGAAATCGTCGCTCGATCCGGCCTCGGCCTGGAGCCTGGCTTCGAGATCGAGCTGCGTTTCCAGGTCGTTGGCCAGGCTCTGCGCCACCGCCTGCTTGGTGAGGCGATAGGCCAGCCCCGGACCCGCCGCGAGGCTTGCCGCGAAAGCCGCCAGATCGACCGCGAAGGACGCGTCGTCGAAAACCTTGTAGACGAGGCCCATGCGCTGGGCATCCTCTGCGGAAATTGCCTCGGCGCTCAGCATCAGGGCGAGCGCCTGCTTGGGGCCGACGAGGCGCGGCAGGATCCAGGTGCCGCCGGCATCCGGGATCAGGCCGATCCTGGCGAAGGCTTCCTGCAGATACGCCGAGCGCGCCGCCACGACGATATCGCAGGCGAGCGCGATGTTCATGGAGGCCCCGACCGCCGGACCGTTCAGGGCGGCGATGGTCGGCTTCGCATAGTTGGAGAGCCGGAGTATCAGCGGGTTGTAGTCGCGGGTGAGCGCGGGTCCGAGATCGACGCGGCCCTGCTCGTCGCGCTTCAGGTCCACCGTCAGGTCCTGACCCGAGGAGAAGGCCCGCCCCTCCCCGGTCAGCACGACCACGCGCACCGCGACGTCCCGCTCGAACTGGTCCAACGCATCACGCAGATCCGCGTGCATGGCGGCGTTGAACGCGTTCATCCTCTCGGGCCGCGCGAGCGTGATCGTCGCGACCGGTCCATCGACGGTGCAGCGCAGGGTCGTCGGGCTCATGCCTCAAGCTCCTTGTCGTCGAGCTTGAACATAGTACGGATCTGGAAGCGGAGAACCTGGAAAAGCTCCGTTCAGACTAAGGATGGATGCTTGCGCTGCTGGCCCCTTAAATCGATGAGGCGCTTCTCTCTGGGACGTTGCGTCAAGGACCGGCTGATTGAGAAAGCTCCAGGCGGGCACTCAGCTGACTCTCCAAAGCTGCTCGACTGAAAGTTTCCCCTATCCCTTTGATTTCATACCGGGGCTCCTCGCCTCCGGAGGGTAGCAGCTTCGTGACGACGAACGCTCCTGACCACGGGCCAAAAAAGCGTTTGGCCGTGAATGTCACATGTTGACCACGGGCATAGAGATACTCGGACACAAGGAATTCCTTTCGAGATTCGGATGAGGTCTGCCGCAAGGCCTCGCGGCGAGCGGGACGGGAATAAGCGATGTCCGCCCGTTCTCTGTCAGAAGGGATTCTCGCTTGATCATGGCTGCTAGTGTCTGAACGGATGAGCCTGCTCGTTCTTGTGCTGGGCCCTGCGCGGCAGGCTTGGCCAAGGAACAAGGTTCAGATTGGCACGTTCGTTCATGCCGCTTGCACCAAGAAAGTTTGACGCACTTACTTCCCGAAAGGTGCTCAACGGCGAAGCGTCCCGGCTGAGTTCGTCCTCGCCGGCCACGCAATCACACGGTCGTGTGGCGGATCGTATCTGATACTGCGGCTCGGAACGTCTGGAATCCAGGCAGCCGACAACCGTGTAAGGCTGCCTGCAAACGAGGTGAGGAAAACGCTGCTCCGTATAAAGAACATGATCTCCGACAGCGAAATGGTGAGCTTTCATGGGGTTCACTCCTTCATGAGATACTGTCGGCGAATTCAGAGGGTTGGCGCCAACGCAGCAAAGCGGGTCACGCGCGTCTTGGTGCGCGGCCATCCGTCCAACCAGTGTACGACCCGCAAGACGTTCATCGCAGCCGCCGAACACACCTCCTGGAGGCCGGTCTTCAGGAGC